>JBEKFO010000349.1:0-4563 GCA_050013275.1 Roseiarcus sp.
GTGCTCGAAGCCGGACGTATCGGTCGTGAACAGATGGTTGGGCAGGTCGAGCCGCCGCCAGCGCGGATCGTCCTGGTCGAAGCCGCATTTGAAATCGCAGGCGATCGGGGTTAGCCGACCCTGCTTGTCGGCTTGCAACCGGATCGGGTTGAGCTCGAGCGTCGTCATGCCGTAGTGGTGAAACAGCTCCCAGAGTTTCGGCAGATGCTGGACGAGCGGCGAAATGATCTCCTTGGGAGCGCCGATATCGCTCAAGGCGTTCGCGACCACGAACGCCTTGAGGCCGGTCAACGCGTCGAACGGCACGATCGCGATGTCGCGTTTGTCCAACTCCTCGATATCGACGCCGCCCTTGTGGGTGATCGTCATGGTCGGGGCTCGATACTCGGTCGAATCCGTGATCGAGAAATAGACCTCGTGTTCGGCTGGCACGCCGCCCTCGAAGGTGACGCCGTTGGCCTTGGCGACCGCATTGCCGTGCCGGTGCTCGGCGAAATAGAGCCGTTCCTTCTCGCGCAGCGCCGTTTTCAGATCGCTGGCCTTGCCGATCAATCCCGACTTGCCCTTCTTGCCGACGCCGCCCTTGAACAGCGGCTTGATGAAGATGAGCTTGTGCCGGTCGATGAGCGCTTGGATCTCGTCCTCGCTGGCCCCCGGCCCAAGCACCTCGGAGGCCGGAAAATCGACATGCGCGAGCATCTTGGAGCCATACAGCATGCCGGTGATTTGCATCGAATGTCTCCGTCTTGGCCCGTCAAACCGATCGCGCCGCCCTTGCGCGCGACACGGCGGCAAGTTGCTGCGACTCACTCTACCGCGAACCGATCGACGCCCCCAAGGGGGCGCCGGTCACTTAGGCCGACGGTCGACCGACGCCCCTTACGCGGTCCCTTCCTTCATCGCCCGCTCAGTTCTTCCGCTCCTGATCCGAGAACGACAATTGCGCATAAACGCGAGAGCGTGCGCTGCGCGGCGTCAATTCCCGTCTAGAGCCTTCTGCTTTTGGATTTCCGCCTGGCCGGCGTCTTTGAGGTCGCTGGCGCGTTCGGCTTGGAAGCGCGTAGCGAGGATGCAGGCGATGACGTCGAGCGTTTGCGCGGCGCCGTTTCGCAACGCCAATGGCGCCGCCGTTCCCTTGTGAGGGCCGAAATTGTCGAGAACGAAGACGTCGTCGAACGGATGGGCGCGGCGGCGACGCGGTCGCGCAAATGACATGATAGAGCTTCAGCGCCGCGGATGCGAAAGAGACTTACCTTTCGCGCGGCATTCCGGCTTGGATGCGCAGGCTAGACTTCTTCCACTGCCCTTTCGCACGGCGCCGATTCAGACCGATCGTCCCGCACGCCCTCCAATCGCCTCGCCAGCGCTTCGGGCGAAGGCATGGCGGCGCGCATGATCGGGGAAGCCTTGAACGAGACCGACTCATGGGCGGCGATCATGTAGATTGTTCCATCGCCGGAACGCGGATTGCGGCCGAGTCGCGCGCCCTTGGAGCGGAGCTTGAAGACTCCGAACCCCTGCAACGAGACGACCCTCTCGGTCCGCAACGCCGTTTCGATCTCACACAGCACGTCGTCGAGCAGATCTCGAGCTTGCATGCGATTCAGCTTCGGCGTCGTTTCGCGGATCGCGTTTACGAGATCGGCGCGGATGAAAGTCCGTTGCGGACGTCTGCGTCTCGGGGCGCCTTCAGTCACGGGCGCCCCCGCCGCCGCGCCGCCAATTCGCCGCCTCCCCCGCTCGCGCCAGCAAGATCGCGCTTCTTCGCGCCGCCAACCGATACAACTTCTCGTTCTTCGAGGCGCCTAGAGAGCGGTAGGCGTCGCTGAGGTGAAGGGCCTCGTCCGGGGCGTTCATTCCATGGCGGGTGACGAGTTCGCGGACCGCCTCGTCGATTTCTTCGCGCGTTGGTCCAAACCAAGGGAGATTCATCTTACTCTCCTGCGATCGGTTGCGTTCGATTTCGAGCCGCTTCAAAGTCCGGGCGTGGAATAGCGGCGGGCCGAAGCCACGCCCACGAGAATGACGATTTCGCCCGCCTCGTCGGTGACGCGGATTCGACAGCCGGGTTCATCGACGCTCCTGGCGAGTTCAGCGATCCTTGGCCATGCCGCTTGCAGGCTCCGCAGCGCCACAGACTGTGTGGCCGCGATCGTCCGATCGTCTTTCACGACATCGAATGTGTAGTGACTCACGACGGCCCCCTCTTGGCGAAACATGAAAGCTGTTGCGCCGCGTCGAAATGCTCCTATAGGCTTGCGCTTCCCCTCGCTTCGCGACGCCGGAAGTTCGGCGATCGACCCGCTCTCGCTCGAGGCGGGCTCCGCCATGCTCGACACTTTCTTTTGTTGGATATGCGGCCGCTGGCGTGAAGAGGGAGAATTGTGCAGATTTGTGCAGCGATCGCGTTCGCCGCGCGCGGGCGAGATTTCAAGGGTGTGAACGTCTTCGGGTTCAGGCGCGCGATCGACGGCGCGGAGCGACGGCCGACTGAGCAGAAAGCGACATTCCCTTGCCGAGGAGGAATGAGGCCGGGCGCGTCTAGCGCGTTGTTTTCACAGAAATTACAGTGGGTCATGGCGGCGCGGCGATTTGTCGCGGCCCGGTTGCGAAACTTGACGGCGAATTCAACTAAACGACGAGCATGAGGCGCCCCACGCGTATTCTGGTGGTCGACGACGAGCCTGCGGTTCGCGAGGTCTTGCGCCAAGGCCTTGAGGGTGCGGGCTTTTCGGTGTTGGAGGCGATGGATAAGGCGGAGATGTTCCGCGCGCTGGACGACGGCCCGATCGACCTCATCACTCTCGACCTCGGCCTCGGCGACTCGGACGGTCTCGAGTTGGCGCTCCAAATTCGCGCTGTGCACAACATCCCGATCGTCATGATCACCGGCCGGAGCGCGCCGGTCGATCGCGTGAAGGGGCTCGAGCGGGGCGCGGACGACTACGTCTCGAAGCCGTTCCATCTGGCGGAAGTGGCTCTGCGCATTCGCAACGTCCTTCGCCGCTACGAGCGCGAGCCGGCGACGCCGGAGAACGGGCCCGCCGCGCCGCTCGATCAGGGCCGACGTTACGCGTTCGACTCCGGCGTCCTGGATACTCGGAAACGGGAGTTCAGGGACAAGGACGGCGCGCTCGTGGACCTTACGGAAACCGAGTTTCGGCTTCTCGAGATATTCCTGCGGCATCCGGCTCAAATCCTGACGCGCGACGAGATCATGCACGAGCTGAGGAGCCGGGAATGGTCGCCGCTCGATCGAACGATGGACGGTCACGTCGCCCGGCTGCGTCGCAAGATCGAGCCGCCGAGCGAAACCTCGCTGCTCATCAAGAGCGTGCGCGGCGTCGGCTACGTCTTCACCGGCGAAGTTTCGTCCGTCTGAAGGGCGGCGCCGTCGAGGGCTCCGCGCACCGAACTCGCGAGGCGCGCCAAGGTGTGAGGTTTGTCGAGTGTGGTGACGCCAACGAGCGCGTCGCCATCGTCGCCTAGCCGATCGCCTGAATTGTATCCCGAGGTCAGCAGGACCTTCACCTGCGGCTTGGCGCAACGAATCCATCGCGCCAGATCGTATCCGGTCATCGCGCCGGGCATGGCGATGTCGCTGAAGACGAGCGCAATCGGCTCGTCCGAATTCAGTCTTTCGATCGCCTCGAGTCCATTTCTCGCCTCGAGAACGGCGTAGCCCAGGGCTTCGAGGCGCTGAAGCGTGATCTCGCGAAGCCGGTCGTCGTCCTCGACGACGAGGATCAACTCGCCGTCCCCGACCGGGATCGCTTCCTTGGCGGCGGCGTGCGCGGCGAACGGCGCGGCGGCGGCGGCGCGCGGCAGGTAGAGGCTGACTGTCGTCCCTTTGCCGACCGCGCTGGCGATGGCGACGTAACCGCCGCAGTGCTTGACGAAGTCGACGACGCTGCTCAGGCCGAGACCGGTGCCTTTGTGCGGCCCCTTGGTCGAAAAGAGCGGCTCCTTTGCGCGCCGCAGGATCTCCGGCGTCATCCCAGCGCCATCGTCCGCGACTGAGAGTTCGACGTAATCGGCGGCGGGAGCGTCCAGATCGATCTCGGCGGCATCTGCGCCGAGCGTGACGTTGCGAGCCGTGATGGCGAGCTTGCCGCCTCCGGCCATGGCGTCGCGCGCGTTGAGGGCGAGGTTGAACAGCGCGCTGTCGATCTCGCCAGGATCGGCGAGAATCGGCCAAAGATCGGGATCGACCTGCGTGGTCAGCGCGACCCGCTCGCCGAGCGCGTCCTGGAGGAGCTTCGCCGTCTCCTGGACCTGGCCGCCGAGGTCGAGAAGCTGTGGTTCGAGCGGGCGACTGCGGGCAAGCGAAAGCATTCGCCGAACCCGTTGGTTGAAGTTGGCGCCCGCTTCGACCGCATGGAGCGCATTGTGGATCGCTCGACGGACTTTCTCATCCTGGATGTTCGGCTCGGCGAGCTCCAGATTGCCGGCGATCACCGCCAGCAGATTGTTGAAGTCGTGGGCGATCCCGCCTGCGAGCTGGCCGGCCACTTCCAAGTTGCGCGCGCGCGCCAACTCGGTCTCCGCCCGCTTGCGCTCGGT
>JBEKFO010000350.1:0-4548 GCA_050013275.1 Roseiarcus sp.
GCTGTATCCCGAGCCGCCGGCGACGTCGAGCGCGCGTTCGCCCGGCGCGACCGTCGCGGCCTGCAGCAGACGCGCGAGCGTCAGCGGCGCCAGCAAGCGCCGGTCGCTCGAACCCAGCGCGGGCTGGTCGCAATCGAGATAGGCCAGCCCCGCCTGCGCCGGCGCGACGAACGCCTCGCGCGGCGTATCCAAGAACGCGGCGAGCACGTTGAGATCGGTGACGCCGCCGACGCGCAATTGGCCGTTGACCATATGAAGGCGCCGCTCGATCAATGCTTGCGTCGAAGAAGTCGCAGCCATTCGCGTCGCCCCGCTTGCGTCGCGAACGACGGCGCCCCGCCGTCGCCCGGACAATCGATGATATGGAGGCCTCGCCCGGAATCGAACCGGGGTGCAAGGATTTGCAGTCCTCTGCGTAGCCACTCCGCCACGAGGCCGTGCCGAAGCGTCTCGTAGCCGCGGCGAGGCGGCTATAGCAAGTTTCCGCGCGCGCCGGCAAGGCGTCATTTCGCGGCCAGCCGAAACCCCGCGACGGCTCAGTCGTGCGACCACGGGGAATGCCGAAGCAGCGGCAAGGCGAGAAAATAGGCCGCGATCGCGACGAAGCCGACCTTCACCCAAAGCTGCGGCTGCAGTCGCTCGTAAATCGCGTCGCAGGCGAGGACGAACCACAAGAACGTCGCCGCGATCGTCACGGCGCGCAATTTCACCACGCGCAAGGGATGAACGAACACCACCGGCGCGAACATCATCGCCGTCGCCAGCAGCGTCAGCCCGGCGTTCACCAGCCAAGGCGCGCGCAGGACAAAGAGGTAGAGCACGAAGACGTTCCACAACGCGGGAAAGCCGCGAAACCAATGATCGCCGGTCTTCATGCGCGTATCGGCGAAGTAGAGCGCCGAGGCGATGGTGACGACGAGCCCCATCCAAAACGCCACCGGCGTCGGCATCAGGTCCGAGCGCCACAGCGCGACCACGGGAACGAGCACGTAGCCGAGGAAATCGACGACCAGATCGAGCGTGGCGCCGTCGATCGCCGCCGCCGTTTCTTCGACGCGCGCGGCGCGCGCCAGCGTTCCGTCGATTCCGTCGATGAACAGCGCCAGCCCGAGCCAGGCGAAGCAATGGGGAAAATTGCGCTCGATCGCGGCGTAGAGCGCGAGCAGCGCCACCGCGCCGCCCGACGCGGTGAACATATGGACGGAGAACCCCGCCGCGCGGCGGACCCGGATCGGCCTCATCTCCGTGGTCATGCCGTGTCTCCGGGCTCCTCGAGGCGAATGCCGACGGACGCGGCATTCGTGCGCCGAGCGCCGCGCCCTTGTCGCGCCCGGCCCGTCGCCGCTTCGATCCGAAGGCGGCGACGAAAGCCGATCAAGCGAACGAGCCGCGCGAGCTCGGCGGTCGTCTGGACAGCTAGAAAGCACGCATGCCAGGATAGGGCAATGGCCGTTTCGCTCTCAGCCGATATTGAAGACTGCGACGTTTTCGTCGTCGGCGCCGGGTTGGCGGGTCTGGCCGCCGCGATCGACTTCGCCAAAGCAGGTTTCTCGGTCGTCTCCTGCGGGGCGACGGATCGGCTCGGCCAAGGCCGCACGGTGGCCCTGCTCGGCGGCTCGATCGATTTCCTCCAGGCTCTCGACGTCTGGCGGGACGTCGAATCCGTCGCCGCGCCGATGCGCACGCTGCGAATCGTCGACGACACCGGCGCGCTGTTCCCGCCGCGCCCGGTCGAGTTCCACGCCGACGAGATCGGCCGCGACGTTTTCGGCTGGAACGTCGAGAACGCCGTGCTCGCCGACGCGCTCGCCAAGGCCGCCGCCGCGTCGGCGAACCTTCGACGCATCGACTCCAAGGTCGTGCGCTTCGATTTCGCGCCCGAGCGCGCGTCCGTCGCGCTCGCCGACGGACAGCGCTTCGCGGCGCGGCTGATCGTCGGCGCGGACGGACGCGGCTCGAGCGCCCGCAAGGCCGCCGGGATCGACGTGCGCACCCACGATTACGCCCAGAGCGCGCTGACCGTCCTCATCGCCCACACACGCCCGCATGAGGACTGTTCGACCGAGTTCCATACGCGGCAGGGGCCGTTCACCCTCGTTCCCCTGCCCGCGAGCCCGAGCGCTCGCTCGCGCTCCAGTCTCGTCTGGGTGATGGCGCGCGCCGAGGCCGCTCGCCGCGCCGCGCTCGACGACGCCGCGCTCGCCAGCGAGATCGAGCGGCAGGCGCGCTCGATGCTCGGCGCGATGCGCATCGAGGGCGCGCGCGGCGTCTTCCCGATGGTGCGCCAGACGGTGACGCGGCTCGCGGCGACGCGCCTCGCCTTGGTGGGGGACGCTGCGCACGCCTTCCCCCCGATCGGCGCTCAAGGCCTCAACCTCGGCCTGCGCGACGTCAAAGGGCTCGCCGCGGCGGCGTGCGAGGTCGCGGCGCGGGGCGAGGACATCGGCGGCGAGGCGGCGCTGGAAAGCTATTGCCGCTCGCGCCGCCCCGACATCGCGATGCGCACCGGCGCGGTCGACGGCCTCAACCGCTCGCTGCTCACCCATTTCGCGCCGATCGACGCCGCGCGCGGCCTCGGCCTCGCCGCGCTCGGCGCGATCGGCCCCTTGCGCCGCCTGGCGATGCGCGAAGGGATCGCGCCGATGCTCGGGCGATGACCAAGGCCGCCCGGCGCGGGCGCTAGGCCCGGCTCAAGCCGCGACGGGCGCCTCGCGCGCCGCCTCGATCAGCCGCGCCGCGTAGCGCGCCATCTGGTCGACTTCGATATTGACCTTGTCGCCCGCCTTGCGTGTCCCCCAAGTCGTCACCGCGAGCGTGTGGGGAATGAGCAGAACCTCAAACGTATCGCCGGCGACGGCGTTGACGGTGAGCGAGGTGCCGTCGAGCGCCACCGATCCCTTGACAGCGATGAACTTGGCGAGCGCCGCGGGCGCGCGAAAGGCCAGATGCGTCATGCCGCCGAAGTCGCGGCGCGACAGGATTTCGGCGACGCCGTCGACATGGCCGCTGACCATGTGCCCGCCGAGCTCGTCGCCGACGCGCAGCGAGCGTTCGAGATTGACCTTGTCCCCTGCCCGCCACGCCGCCAACGTCGTCACCGCCAGCGTCTCCGCGCCGACGTCGACGGAAATTGTCGCGCGATCGCCGCTACGCGCGACGTCGACCACGGTCAGGCAGACGCCGGCGTGCGCGATCGAGGCGCCGATCGGCACGGAGGCCGCGTCGTAGTGCGACGCGACTTTGAGACGACGCAATTGCCCGGCGTCCTCGACTTCGAGAACTTCGCCGACGTCGCTGACCAGACCAGTAAACATGCTACGCCTTTCCTAGACTCGCCGGACGTTGGCTCAGCCGCTCCAGGCGCCGCAGAGAGTCGGCGCCGTAGACGGCGGTTTCGATTTCGCGATAGCGCGCGGCGTCGTTCAGAATGGCGTAGGCCGGCGCGTCGAGCGCGGGCAGGCCCGGCCTGCCCAGCGGCTTGCGCGCCGTCAGCAGCACGACTTCGTCGGCGAGCCCCGACGCGATCAGCCGCGACCCGACGCGCGGACCGCCTTCGCTGAAGACGCGCGTCAGGCCGCGCCGCGCCAGCAGCCGCAACGCTTCATTGAGATCGACGCGGCCGGAAGCATCGGGATCGACCCGCGCCACTTCGACGCCTTTGGCCGTCAACGCCGCTTCGCGCGCCTCGGCCGCGGCGCGCGTCGCGACGACGAGCGTCGCGAATTCCCGGGCCGTCTCGCACAGCCGCGACCGCAACGGCAAATCGAGGCGCGAATCGAGGACCACGCGCAGCGGCCGCGCCGCGACGCCGGGCAAGCGGACGGTGAGCAGCGGGTCGTCCTCGCGCGCCGTGCCGATCCCGACCATGATCGCGTCGTTGAGCGAGCGCATGACCTGCACGCGCAGATTGGCCGCTTCGCCGGTGATCGCGAGCCGCGCGTCGTGTTGATCGCCGGCGACGAAGCCGTCCGCGGTGCGCGCGAGCTTGAGCGTGACCATCGGCCGCCCCTCGACGACGCGCAGGATATGGCCGCGGTGATCACGCCGCGCGGCGTCGGCGCCCGGGCCGACGTTCAGTTCGATCCCCGCCGCGCGCAGGATCGCGAAACCGGCGCCCGCGACGCGGCTGTCTGGGTCTTCGAGCGGGCAGACGACGCGCGCGAGGCCCGCGGCGACGATCGCCTCGGCGCAGGGCGGCGTCGCGCCGTGGTGCGAACAGGGCTCCAGCGTGACGTAGAGCGTCGCGCCGCGCGCGGCCTGGCCCGCCTCGTCGATCGCGAGGCGTTCGGCGTGCGGGCGTCCGCCCGGCGCCGTGACGCCGCGCCCGACGACGACGCCCTCGCTCACGATCAGCGCGCCGACCGAGGGGTTGGGCGCGGCGAGCCCCATGCCGCGCCGTCCGAAACGCAGCGCGGCGGCCATCCAACGCTCGTCGTCGCCGGCCCGCCCGCCCTGCGGCGGCGCGCTCCTTGCGGCGGACCGCGGTTTCGCCGCGACGCGGCGTGCGCCGGCGGCGGCGATTCGGGTTCGGCCTCCAACTCGCCGCCG
>JBEKFO010000351.1:0-4542 GCA_050013275.1 Roseiarcus sp.
AGCCAATTCGAATTCAATTGATCGTTGTATCCAACCTGACCGCCGGCGAGTCCGCCGGCGATGTTGAAAGAGGCGGGAGGAACGCAGGTGCTGCCGCCAAGACCGCCGCAGGTGCTCGCTAGGGCATTGGAATCGTTGGGCGCATAGCTGACGGACGAGCCATTCCAGCCGTATCCGCCGTTCACGCCGACGTAAAAGCCGGTCCAGGTGAAGACCGGCGCCGGAGGCGCTTTGTAGGTGGGAAGATCGGCAGCGAAGGCGGGCCCCGAGGCGACGATCGCCGCCAAGCTCACAGTCGAAAGCCAGTGTCTCACGTCCCCTCCAAGCCATCCAACGGCGCACGCGCGCCGGCGGGGCGGTCGCAGCCCCATGCGTCGCCCCGACGCTGCCCGAATTCGCGTCATCCGGCTTGGTCTCAGCGGCACGACCGCTTGGCTGTAACGGCCATCGCGGCTTTACTTTCGAGCTGTTGCCGGGAAGTCACAGTCCGGGCGGCCGGACGCGTATCAGGCTGACGTTGCGTCGGCGCGGGTGGCGGATCGGTCCGCGACGCGGCGCACGGGGCGCCGACGATCGGCGGCCCGGACTTCGGTGTCCGCGGCGAAGGCTACATGCGCGTATCCTACGCCAATTCGCGCCGGAATATTGGCCGTGCGCTGGCGCCGCTCGGGCGCGCCTGAGGCGAGCCCGATCTTGCTGGCCCGCCTCGGCTCTCATACCGTAAGTCATGACGTCCGCGCCTGGAGCGGTTTGCGCCGTCAGGACACCCGGCCACCAGACTTGGGGCGCCCATGCGATCGATCCTCATCGCGATTCTCTTCGCGCTCGCCGCGCCGCCGGCCTCGGCGACGAGCGCGCCGCCGACCCTGCGCAAGACGCCGGACCTCGCCAAGGGCGCGGAAGCCTATCCGACGCTGGTCGGCGCCTCGAAGGCGATCGCCAGGATCAATCGCGCCCTGCAGACGGCCAATGCGAGCCGGCTCAAGGACATCGAGGAATGTCGGCGCGATGCGCCGCCGGGCGACTACGTGTGGGACCAAAGCGTCGACGCGCCCTTGCTCGGCGCGCATTTCGTCAGCTTCTGGGCGCACGGCAATAATTCTTGCGGCGGCGCTCATCCCAATTTCATCATGGAGGGATTGGCATTCGATTTGAGCACAGGCGAACGGATCGACTGGCGCAAGCTGCTTCCCGCAGAATTGCTCGGCGCGCCGGGCCGCGCTGCGGACGGAACGGCTTTGTCGCCCGGCGAGATCGCCTCCCCCGCGGCGACGGCGCTCTTCATCGCCGAGTCGGAAAAGGAAGGCGTCGGCGCCGATTGCAAAGAGGCGTTCGCCGAGCAAGAGATGCATTTCGAGCTCTGGCCCGACGCCAAAGCGAAAGGCCTCGCGATGCGCGCCGACAACTTGCTGCATTGGGCCGAGGGGGTCTGCAGCGGGCCGGTGACGATTCCGGTGGAGACGCTGAGGCGCCTCGGGGTGGATGCGCTGCTTATTCAGGACATCGAGACGGGCGGTTATCAGGTCCAGGACTAGGGATTCGCATTTTCATGCGCCGATCGCGCTTACCAAAGGGCAAGTGATCAAGATCGGTGTCCTCGATGTGGTCCGCGGCGCCGAGCCGGCGACCTCCTGTCGCCTTCCGGCCGCGCAGAACAGCGATAAGCGCGCTGTCGCTGTCGCGGCCCTGACTTCGGCGTCCACGGCGAAGGCTACATCCGCCTCTCCTACGCCAATTCGCGCGAGAACATCGCGCGGGCGCTGGCGCGCATCGGCGAGTTTCTGCGGGCCCGTGCGCCGGCGGCCTAAAACTTCCAATTCAGTCCGGCGCGAACGACGTTCAAGCTTGCGGCGGCGAAGTTCGCCGTAAATGAGGACGGCGCAGATCCGCCGCTGGCGGTGGCGACGGAATCGAGGCCATTCGGTCGGCCGAGGTTGACGTACAAATACTCGACCCTGAAAGTGATGTTGTTCGTAATCGCATATTCGCCGCCGGCCCCGAGCGTCCATCCCACATTTGTTTTCGATGACGAACCGGTAAAGCAACTGACGCCAGTGCCGGCATAGCAGTAGTATCCATGCCCGCCGCTAAAGTATCCGCCCAATCCGGGTGGCCCGGGTAGCGGCGGCGTACTGGCGTGCTCGCTGACCGCGCCGTAAGCCAATCCTCCCGTGGCGTAGATCAGCAGCGGGCTCATGGGTACAAAGCCCAAACGCCCTCTGAGGGTGCCGAACGACCCGATCGATTCTTTGGCGACAAAAGTGAGGGGTCCCACACTGTTCAGGGAAAAGTTCGAATTTCCCGTTCCGCGAGCGCCGGACCAATCGTAGTCGGCTTCCACGCCGACCAGCCAATTCGAATCCAATTGATAATTATATCCAATTTGACCGCCGGCGAGTCCGCCGCCGACGTTGAAAGAGGCGGGAGGAATGCAGGTGCCGCCGGGAGAACCGCCGCACGTATTGAATAGGGCATTGGAATCATTGGGCGCGTAGCTGACGGACGAACCATTCCACCCGTATCCGCCGTTCACGCCGACGTAAAAGCCGGTCCAGGTGAAAACCGGCGCCGGGGGCGCCTTGTAGGTGGGAAGGTCGGACGCGAAAGCGGGGCCCCAGGCGACGATCGCCGCGACGCCGGTCGTCAAAAGCCAATGTCTCATGCCCTTCTCCACCCCATTGAACGGCGCGCGCCCCCCGGCTTTCGCAGCCTCACGCATCGTGTCGACCTTGCCTGGATTCGCTTTTTCCCGCTTGGCTATGGAGGCGTACCGGCTTGTCCCAGGCGGAGATTTGGCGTTTCCCCTTAAGATGTTGCCCGATCGCCACAGTTCGCACCTCGGCATTGCCTCAGGCGTTTTCGGTCGGCTCGCAACGGCGTGGCGGACAGGGCGGACTGCGGAGCGGGCCGCGTCGCCGATTCGCCGAAAACGAATTGTTCCGCTTCGGCAATCGGCCGCTGCTTCAAAACCGATAGTTCGCGCCGGCCTTGACGATGTTTTCCACATTGGCCAGGGAGGCGTTGAAGGTGGCGCCGCCGCTCATTCCGATGCTGTCGTGTCCATAATCGATGTGGTCGTATTCGGCCTTGACGCTCCAATGGGAGTCGAAGGCGAATTCCGCGCCGAGGCCGAGCAGCAGGCCCGTATGCGTCGCCTCGCCGGCATAGGCGCCCGTGTTTTGGTTCGTGTAGCTGTATTCGTATCGGGCCAAGGCAAGGCCGACCTTGCCGAACATCAGGAGGCGGTCGATCGCAAAGCCGCCGCGCAACGCGAGATCGCCGGCAAAATCGCTGCGCGTTTCATACGTGTTGACGTTTCTGATGAATATGGGGTCCTGCAGCGCCGTCGATCCCTTTAGCCCCGAGGCCCAGACTTCCGCCTCGCCGCCGATCACGAAGGCGTTCGCCTGGTAGTTGCAGCCGACCTGTCCGCCGCCGATCGCGCCATTCGTGTTCACGCCGGCGGCGCCGCCGTTCGGCATCGTCCAATTCGAGCGGCCAAAATCGCCGCCGGCGTGAAAGCCGACATAGCACCCCGTCCAACTGAAGACCGCGGGCGGCGGCGGGGGAGGCGGCGCTTTGTGCGTGGGGAGGTCGGAGGCGAAAGCAGGCCCCCAAGCGACGATCGCCGCGACGCTGGTCGTACAAAGCCAATGTCTCACGTCGATCTCCATCCCATTGTCCGGCGCGCGAGCGGCCCTCGGCTGCCGCAGCCGCATGCTTCGAATCGACCTTGCCCGGATTCGCTTTTTCCCGCTTGGCTGCGGCGGCGCGACGGCTTGTCCCCGACGGCGATTTGGCTTTTCCCCTGAGGCCGTTGCGCGATCGCCACAGAGCGAACGCCTGGAATTGTCTCGAGCAGAATTCGCGTCGGCAGGGAGCGAAGCTCGGTCCGGTCTCGCCGATTGGCGCCCAAGGCGTATTCGACGCCGGCGCCGACGCTTCAACTTGCTTTGGCGGGCGCGAAGTTCTCAACAGGACTCGTACAGCGGCTACGGCGCTTCGAGCGCCGCGGCGGCTCGTCAGAATTTGTAGCCGACGCCGACGCGCGCGAGGTCGCTGGTGACCCGGGTCGAGAAGTTGAGCGTCGCAGACGACCCATTTCCGCTCGTTTCCACCTCCGACGCTTTGATCGAACCGAGATCGACGTGAAGGTATTCGACGCTCAGGACCCAGTTGGCCGCGAGCGCATAGTCGACGCCGGCGCCGACCGTCCAGCCCACCTTCGTTTGGCTTGCTGAACTTGCTGCGCGGCCATCAGCGCCGGCTCCCCAAGGACTGTGGTCGGTCTCGGTGTTGGAAAAACTGACGTTCCCGAAGGCGACGCCTGCCGTTCCATAAAAGAGCGCGCGGTCGACCGCGAAGCCGAGCCGCGGGCGAAGCGTGGCGAGCCACGTCGTCGACGCCTGCGAATTGAAGGCGACGAAATAGGAAGGGGAGGGGTCCCCTGCAAACGGATTGCCGGTCGTCGCCGCCGACCGATTGAACCGGAACGAAGAAAGATCGCCCTCGAGTCCAAACACCCAGGCGCTCGATTGCAGA
>JBEKFO010000352.1:0-4538 GCA_050013275.1 Roseiarcus sp.
TCGTCGGTGAGATAGTTCGGGTCGGCCTGCATCTTCGGGATCAAGTCTTTCTTGATCAGCGAAGGCGGCACGGTCCAGAACGGGTTGAAATTGATCTCCGTCGCCTTGGTCTGCATGATCGGCGACTGGCGGTCGATCTTGCCGACGCCCGCGGCGTGATGCGAATAGACCACCCCGTTCTCGACGGTTTCGACGGCGGCGGCGGGAATGTTGACCACCACGAACCGCTCGCCCAAATCGCCGGAGAACGCGCGCAGTCGTACGATATTGGTCTCCAGCTGCTGCAGCCGCGCGTCGGCTGTGACGTTCAACTCTCTCAGCGTCTCGTCATTGACGATCCCGGTCGGATTGAGGCCGTGACGAACCTGGAAGCGCCTGACCGCGGCGTCGACGAAGGAGTCGAATGTCGTCCCCATTCCGGCCACCGAATCGAGATCGCCTGAACCGATCAGGCGTTGCCGCAACGCCTGCACAGCCTTCGACTTGACGCCGATCTTGAGTTCGGCGCCGCCCGGCACCTGGTTCCATCCGCCGCGCGCGACGATGCTCTGGTAAAGCTGGATCGCCGCCTCGGTGGCTGCGACCGTAGCCGCGGAGAGCACGGGAGTGCTCTCGCGGCCGACGGAAATCCGTTCAGGCGTTTCGTAGCTCTGGCGCCATTCCGCCTGATCGTCGTTGGTCGCATCCTGGGCGCGGGCGCCCCCGTTCATCAGCCCGGCTCCGACGAGCGCGCAAATGGCGGCGCCAGAAAGAAAAGCGCGTCGATCGACGCGCGAAAAACGAATTCCCGTCATTGAAACGCCAAGCCCCATTCCGTGAAAACCAGCAAGATGACGTCCCAGACCGTCGCCGCCCGCCTGCGCCGTCCCCGGAACCAGCGTCAACGCATGATTCCATCGCGACTATTCTGTCTTTTTGTTAAGAAAGCTGTTCAGTCGGGCGAATTTATGGCCACACGCCCGCGCGCGCAAGGACGTGATCGGCCGATGCGCGAAATCGACGCAGGAATGCGAAAAGGGCGCCCGCTTAGGGCGCCCTTTGGCCGAGAATGGATCGCCGGCGATGTCGAATCCGCGTCACAGCCGATATTTGATCTGATCGGTCCAGAAGCGCTCGAGGCGCGCCAGCGACTGGTTCATGCGCGCGAAGTCGTCGACCATGACGCCGCCGATCTGCTCGACCGTCATCGCATGCTTTTCGTAAAGGCCGGCGATGATCCGGTGCACCTCTTCGCCCTTTTCCGTCAGACTGATACGCACCGAACGACGGTCGATGCGCGAGCGGGCGTGATGGAGATAACCCATCTCGACCAACTTCTTGACGTTGTAAGAGACGTTCGAGCCGAGATAATAGCCGCGGGTGCGCAATTCGCCGGCGGTCAATTCCTTGTCGCCGATGTTGAAGAGCAGCAGCGCCTGCACCGCGTTGACGTCGGACCGCCCTCGACGGTCGAATTCGTCTTTGATGACGTCGAGAAGGCGGCGATGCAACCGCTCCACCATCGTCAGCGTTTCGAGGTACGCTGGACGAACGCCAGCTATTCTCTCTGTACGGGAAACGTTTTCTTCTGTCTTAGCAAGATTCTTCATGACACACTCGCCTGTTTGCCTATCCCCGGCCGAGCTTATTATTCGGTCCGCTTATAAGGTGGACTGTAACCCACGGCTATGAAGACGAGTTTAAGAGTCAAGATGAATCCAGAGTTTACTCAAACTGGTAAACTTGAGCTGAATCAAATCATTTGTTGACCTTGGCGGAACGTTAACTTTGCGCCCTTGCCCCAGGTCAGCTCCGCTCTTGGCCGGCCCGCCAGCTCAGCAGAAAATAGAGCGCCACCAGCAGCACGTTGAGCATGACGCCGAGCGCGCCGGTCACCGCGCCGCGCACGCCGAGCGCCGGAGAAACGGTCTCGATCGCCGCGCAAAGCAGCCACAGCACGCCCCCCCACGGCGCCGCGAGCCAGAGGCCGACGGCGGCGAGCAAATCGACCGCGGCGAAAAAGACGATCGAGCCCTGCAACGGCCTCGGGAACGTCGCGAAATCGCCGTAGCGCGAAAAGGCGCCGAGCACGAGGCCCCAGTTGAACAGTCCCTTAGCGACCCAGACCCAGGCGAGCGTACGCATGAACCAGACCAACCCGTCCGTCCAGCTCAACCGCGCCAGCTTGTGCGGCGCGGCGCGCCCGCCCGACGTCGCGCGTTCGACGATTTGCGTGACGCCGTCGAGGCTCTGGCGCATGACGGTCTTCATCGCGGCGCCTCGGGGAACGTCAATTCCTCCGCGCCGAGCGACGCGAAATACTCGGCGATCGCATCCTCTTCGAGCGCCTCGCCGGGCCCCGGCCGCCAATGCGGCGATTGGTCCTTATCGATGATCGTCGCGCGCACGCCTTCGTAAAAGTCGTGGCCGCGGCAGACCCGCGACACGATGCGGAACTCCAGGCGCATCGCGTCTTCGAACGACAGGCCGGCGCCCAGCGCCATCTGGCGGAGCGCGATCGCCTGGCTGGTCGGCGACTTCCCCCGCATCGCGGCGAGCGCGCTTTGCGCCATCGGCGAGCCTCCTTCAGCCGCAGCGGCGAGCGCTTCGAGGATCGCCTGGCGGTCGAGGCGCGAAAACCAGGATTCGATGCGCTGGGCTTCGGCCATAATCGGCGAAGGAGGCGGCGGCGCGGCGAAGCGGGCGAGAATCTCGTCCACCGCTCCTTGCTCTTCCAGCGCCTGCGCCAGAGCGCCGAAGGAGGCGCCGGGAACGAAAGTCTGCGCCAGAGACAGCGCGACGACATCACCCGCCTCGGCGCGCAATCCCGTCGCCGCCAGATAGGCGCCGATGCGATGAGGAAGCCGAGGCAGCACGAAGGTCGCGCCGACATCGGGGAAAAACCCGATGCCGACCTCGGGCATCGCGAATACGCAACGCTCGCTCGCAACGCGGTGGGAGCCATGGACGCAAACGCCGACGCCGCCACCCATGACGAGGCCGTCGATCAACGCGACGTAGGGCTTGGAATAGCGCTTGATGCGCCGGTTCAGTTGGTATTCCTCGCGCCAGAACGCCAATTGCGCAGCGTGGTCGCCTTGCCGGCCCTGTTCATAGATCAGTCGGATGTCGCCGCCCGCGCAGAACGCGCGCCCGCCCGCGCTGGCGACGACCACGCGCGCGACCCGCTCGTCACGCTCGAACGAATCGAGCGCGTCGGCGATCGCGCGCACCATCGCCAGCGTCAAGGCGTTGAGCGCCTTGGGTCGATCGAGAAGGATGAAGCCGGCCGCGCCCCGCCGCTCGAAGCGCGCTCCGAGGTCGTCTGGAGCGAGGTTCGGCGCGGCGGGCCGCAAGTTCATCCCAGCGGCGCGAGGATGGCGTCGATGGCGCCGGCGACCTCGGCAATGCTCGCCATGCTGTCGACGTAATGCAGCGCACTCTTGGCGGCGTAATAAGGCGTCACCGCCGCTGTGTCGCGGAAATAGGCGGCCAAGCGCGTCTTGAAGATTTCCGGATCATCGTCCTTGCGCACCGGTTGTCCGGCGGCCTTGGCCTCCGCCGCGCGATTGACGATGCGCGAGACAAGCTTCTCGGCGTCGACTTTCAATTCGATCGCCGCGTCGATCTTGAGCCCCTTGCGGGCGAGCATCTTATCGAGCGCTTCGGCTTGCGCCAGCGTACGGGGAAAGCCGTCGAGGATGAAGCCCTTTTTCGCGTCCGGCAGGCCAATGCGATCCTCGATGATGCCCTGGACGATTTCGTCGGAAACCAGGGCGCCCGATTCCATCACCGCCTTGGCCTTGAGGCCGATCGGCGTGCCCGCGGCGACCGCCGCGCGGAGCATGTCGCCTGTCGAGAGTTGCGGGATGCCGTATTTCTCCACCAGTCGGGTCGCCTGAGTGCCTTTGCCGGCGCCAGGCGGCCCAAGCAGGATCAACCTCATCTCTTCCTCCCCCTCAACTTGGCCTTTCTGATCAGGCCTTCATATTGATGCGCTTGTAGGTGCCCATGGATCTGCGCGACCGTGTCCATCGTGACGTTGACGACGATGAGCAGCGACGTGCCGCCGAAATAGAGCTGCACCGAGGAATAGGACGTCAGCAGTTCCGGCAGGATGCAGATCAGCGCGAGATAACCCGCGCCGACCACGGTGATGCGGGTGAGGATCTGGTCGATGTACTGCGCCGTCCGCTCGCCGGGACGCACGCCCGGCACGAAACCGCCGTGCTTCTTGAGGTTGTCGGCGGTGTCGACGGGATTGAACACCGTCGCGGTATAGAAGAACGCGAAAAACACGATCAGCGCAACGTAAAGGATGATGTAAAGCGGGCCGCCGCGTCCCAGCAGCGTCGTGATGGTCGACAGGATCCCCGAGCTCGCCGACCCTTGCGCGAAATTGGCGACGGTGGTCGGCAGCAGCAGCAACGACGAGGCGAAGATCGGCGGGATCACGCCCGAGGTGTTGAGCTTGAGCGGCAGGAACGAACTCTGCCCCTCGTACATCTTGTTGCCGACCTGGCGGCGCGGATAGGTGATGGGAACGCGGCGCTGCGCCC
>JBEKFO010000353.1:0-4535 GCA_050013275.1 Roseiarcus sp.
ATCATCGTGTGCAGTGTAGCGCATGACGCGCCCGTTGCGCATCAATTCGCGTCCTATGACGTCACAAGTGCTGCGAAAGCGCGGGTCCGTCGACGCAAGCAGACCGAGATCGGCGCACAACAGTACGCTTGCGTCAAGATCGGGATGTCCAAGAGCGCCGGTCAGCGCGCCGCGTTTCTCGTCCCACGCCTCAGCGAGAATCTTGTCTTTGATCGCGCCCGCGTGCGCATCCCAATATTGCGCCCGATCCGAAAGGCGCAAGCGATGCGCAATTTGCCCGAGGCGATCGCACGCCGCCCAGCATACCGCCGCAGAATACGTGTGCACCCTGGCGCGCCCGCGATATTCCCAAATGCCGGCGTCCGGCTCAAACGCATACTGACGCGCATGCTCGCCGAGCGGTTCAAGGCGCCGAAAGAGCGCTTCGTCCCCCATTTTCGGCAGACGTTCATCGACAAACATTTGCATCGTCCCCAACACGACGCTGCCATAGGCGTCGTGCTGCGTTTGGGTCGCCGCTTGGTTGCCCACGCGGACGGGACCATGCCCCATGAAGCCTTTGAGATCGGGCGCCACCGTTTCTTCGAGTGAGCTGAACGGCACGATGCCATGCACCGGTCGCATACGGGTCACGCCAGCGGCGGCGATGGTGGTGAAATAGTTGATGTAGGATTCCATCATGTGGGTGGCGCCCAACCGGTTCAGAGCGTCGACGACGAAAAATGCGTCTCGCAGCCAGCAATAGCGATAGTCCCAGGTGCGTTGCGTCGACGGCGCTTCGGGGATCGAAGTCGTATGGGCGGCGACGATGGCGCCGGTTTCCTCGTAGTTGCAGAGCTTGAGCGTGATCGCCGCGCGGACGACCGCCGATTGCCATTCGAACGGCACGCCGAGATGGCGCACCCAATTGAGCCAGTGCTCACGCGTGCGATCGAGAAACTCGCGACTTGTCACGTCGATCGCGCTGCGGAACGGGTCGTCCTGTCCGAAAATCAAATTGACGGGCTGGGTCAATACGAAGTCGATCTCGGACGTGATGTAGGACAGCGGCGCGTCCGTGGTCAGGCGCATCACTTCGGCTCCGCCGAGGTAGCGGATATGATTCGATCCAACGACGAATTCATCGACCGAACGACCGTAGTTGTACGTCGGCCTGACTTTGATCGCGATGCGCGGCAGGCCTTGCAGCGGCTCGATGCGCCGTATGATCTGCGGCGGCCGGAAAGTGCGCTCATATCGATCGAACCGCGGCGCGAAATCCGTGACGCGCACCTGCGCGCCGTTGGCGTCCGTCAGAATGGTTTCGACCACGGCGGTGTTGCGCAGATATTTTGCATTGGAATCGACGAGATCCGCGAGCGCCACCTCGCAGAAGCCCTTTTCCTCGTCGCCTGCGAGCAGCCTCGAAAAGACGGGATCGGAATCGAAACGCGGAAAGCACCACCAAACGATGCGAGCGCAGCGATCGACAAGAGCCGCAACTCGGCAATTGCCGATCAGAGCGAGATCGAGATTTTGAAATTTCTCTTGCACTTGATCGCTCATGTGCGCGCCACTTGCGCGGCCGAACGGGCGAGCCAGCCGCGGACCATCGACGGCTCAGAAAACACTCCGCTGACGCCGGGCCTGACCTGGCCGACTGAATAGGCCACGCCGTGGCGCTGGACGACCGTCGCGAAACCCGCCTCGTCGGTCCCATCGTCGCCGACAAAGATCGGGACCCGGCCGACGAACGGCGAGCGCGCCAGAAATCGATTGATCGCCGAACCCTTGTCGAACCCGCGGCCTTTGATTTCGAATGCGAAGTGCGTGTCGATGATTTCCACTTCGGGAATCGTCTCCGCGGCGACGAGCCGCCGCAGAACCTTGCGCAAGTCCACACCGCAGTTCGGCGCGGCTCGGTAGTGCACCGCGAAACTGAAGCGCTTGTTTTCCGCGAAGGCGCCAGGAAAATCCGCGAGAGACTCGTTCAAAGACCGCCACAGTCGGGTAGGCAAGGCTGCTGCAGCGTCGTCGACGATGACGGGCGTTAGCGGATCGTAACGAATTTCGGCGCCATGAACGCCGCTCGCTCGCAGGCGCAGCGGCGAAAACAGCTGATCGAGATCCGCTAACGTTCGTCCGCTGACGAGAGCGAGCGCGCCGCCGAGCGCCCGCTCGAGGGCGGCGATGCATTCGACGAGCCCGCGGGGAACAACGACCGCTGTCGGCGACGAGGCAATATCAAGAAGGGTGCCGTCTACGTCCAGGAAAAGCGCCGTCCGGTCGGGTAGGGGCGCATCAATGCTCACTTTCAACATGTGCGCTCTCTCGATTGCCCCCGTAAACGCCGTCGGCGCGGCTGCAGAAGACGTTGGCCGAATTCGGCGTGCGGCCGACGGTCGAATTGCGCGAAGATCGGTAGCCGAATATTGCCCGGCGCCATCACCCCATGCCGGTGTTTTGGCCGCGCCCAGCTCGAATCCGTCGGAGTGCGGGACGACATAGGCATCATTAGTTGCGGGCGGTTCCCGGCCGTAGAGTCGGAATCTACTCAGATAGGCCTCGCGCGAAATCGCTGACTGACCCGACCGCAGCAAGCAGGACCGCCTTTGGGGAACTTGGCGGCTCGTCTTCTCGCGCGAATTCCCTGCGACCAAAACCTACCTCCGCCGCTCCGTCAAACGCGGTCAACCATGGTCGGTCATGCCGTGATAAACCCTTGCCGGCCACGCAAACGCATTGGGCAGAGCCTGCCCGACACTTGTGGCGAGGTCTGACGCTGAAGCGCTACTCCACTTCGCCTGAATCGTGGGCGCTAGCGCGACGCCGACGCCGATAAGATAGACAATCACTATCAAAGCAATCAGTGCGCGCATGACAATTTGTCCCTGTTCCCGCCGAAGGCGGGACTCACGATAGCGCCTTCGGTTCTGTCGAGAAGGGTCGGAAAACACCTATTGAGCAATGTCGCCACATCGGCGACGGCGCAATCCGAAGCGTTGGCGCGGCCATCCGCGGCGACAAGCTGAGGAAAGCCATCACCGCGAACTTCAGCGGCGCGCTGAAGGCCCCTAAAGGGAACCAAGAAAGCACGCGTAGACCCCCGCATTGGGGAGACGTTCGGAGCGAAATCCCTGCTCGCAAAGTCGCCATCGCAGCCGGCCTCCCTCGCAGATTCGTGATTCGTCTGCGTCGTCGCTCGTGGCGCACGCCGAGTCGGCGATCTGCTTGCCCAACTCCGCAGGCCGCCCATCGATCTCCTGCTTGGCGTGCGCCGCATTCGCTGCGAGAAGAAAAGAAAATAGAGCGGCTCCGCTGAGCCAGGTCAGATTGTGCGTCGGCATGATTTGCCTGCTTTCCGTTCATGGCGAGATGCACTGTAGCGCTTCTCGGGTCGACGAATAGGGGCGGAAAACACCTATTGGGTAACGGCGCGAATTCTGCTTCGGCGGACACTCGGTCGCGTTCAGAGGCGACGGCGGCGATACGCTCGAGGCGCCCCTGACCCGCAAACTTCTGCGCACAAAGCGCTCGACCTTTGCGGCGGGCGCGGCGATTGCCGGCGGAAACGCGCGAACTGGCGATGAAGCAGTGGCGCGGATCAACGGGGATTGCGTGAAGGGGTGAATGCGGGGCTATCGTTGTCGACTTCGCTGCGGGTCACTTCTCAGCGAAATTCAACACTCCGATTCACAGCAGAATCTGGTAGGGGCAACGGGGATAGCGGCCAATGGCGTTGCGCACGGTGGTTGGCGACGGTCGTCTTTCCGACCGGCGCGGCACGTCCGGGATTAGGTCACAAAGTCATAAAGGGGATTCCAACTGGGAGCGAGTTGTGATTCAAAATCCTGGGAGGACTATGGATGCACGCTCGTCGCTACGAACTATCGGATTTTGAATGGTCGATCATCGCGCCCCTACTGCGGAACAAGCCGCGGGGAATTGCAAGGGCTGACGATCGCAAGGTGTGCTGTGGCCCGAGAACTCGGACGGTTCGTATCCCGCGGCGGCGACACGTTCGCGGACGACGGGGCAAACGGCCTCCCCCGACAGGCGCTCAGTCGACACCCGCCCATGGCGATCGACACGTCGGAAAGCCGGACCTTCCGTGATCCCCGGTGCATCGAGCCAATTTTCGATCGCCGCAACGGGGCACCATTTGGACCAGCCGAGCGGGATGCCGATCTTCCGACCAACGCCGTTCTGATCGGCCTTGGAACGCCGTAGCGTGATGATCACCGCTTGCCGGACACGCTCGACATCCGCGCAATCAATTGCGCACAATTCTAACCGCCGAAACCCGCCGGCGAAGCCGACCAAGAGGAGCGCCCGGTCACGGACATCCTTCAACGAGCCGCCCATGGCCGCCAGGACGGAGAAGAGATCCTCCCGCAGCAGGGGCTTGGCTTGACGCTGGGCGCTGCCCCGCTCGCGTCGAATGCCGCGCATAGTGGCGCGGACTAAGGGGGACCGGACCGGGTTCGGCAAACCGTGCGCCTCGTGCGCCACCGAGATCGCCGCCAGCCGCCGGACGAGGGTGGCGACTTTCAGCG
>JBEKFO010000354.1:0-4513 GCA_050013275.1 Roseiarcus sp.
GCGCGGATCCTGCGCGCCGGCTACGCCATCGAATACGACTATGTCGACCCCCGACAGCTCGACGCCACTCTCGCGGCGCGCCGGGTCAAGGGGCTCTATCTCGCCGGCCAGATCAACGGCACCACCGGCTATGAAGAGGCCGCCGCCCAGGGCCTCGTCGCCGGTCTCAACGCCGCCCGCTTCGTCGGGGGAGCGGGTCCCGCGCTGTTCGATCGCGCCGAATCTTATCTCGGCGTGATGATCGACGACCTCGTCGCCAAGGGCGTCAGCGAGCCCTATCGCATCTTCACCTCGCGGGCCGAATATCGCCTGTCCTTGCGCGCCGACAACGCCGACGAGCGTCTGACGGCCAAAGGCCTCGCGCTCGGCTGCGTCGGCGCCGACCGCGCCGCCCTCCATCGCGTCGCGACCGAGCGCCTCGCAGCGGCGCGCGCGATGATGACGAGCGCGACCGCCTCGCCGACGGCGCTCGCCGCCGCAGGAATAGCGGTCAACCAGGACGGCGTCCGCCGCTCGGCGTTCGAACTCGCCGCCCAGCCGCATCTGTCGATCGATACGCTCGCGCGCGTGTGGCCCGAACTCGCCGCGATCGATCCTCCCCTCGCGCGCCGGCTCGAGGCCGACGCCAAATACGCCGTCTACCTTGATCGCCAGGAGGAGGACGTCGCCCGCTATCGTCGCAGCGAGGCGCTGACCATTCCCTCCGACTTCGACTACACCGCGCTCTCCGGCCTCTCCAGCGAACTCAAGGCGAAGTTCATCGCCGCGCGCCCCGCGAGCCTCGGCCAGGCCGGCCGCATCGAAGGCGCGACGCCAGCGGCGCTCGCCCTCATCGCCGCACGCGCCCGTCGGCGGACCCGCGCCAGCGGGGCGGAAACGTGATGTCCGCCCGCCCTCACCCCAGCCCTTTCCCGCAAGCGGGAGAGGGGGCGCTTCTCTTCTCCCCCATAGGGCGTCCAAAAGACGCCCGTCTTCGACGGGCTCTCCGCGAGAAGGCGGCGAGCGCAGCGAGTCGCATGAGGGCCCGCCTCCCTGTTTCACGTGAAACACCGCCGCGATGACCGCCGATCGCGCTAAGGCCCTCGCCCTCGTTCCGGTATCGCCAGAGACCGAAGCTCGGCTCGCCCTTTACGTCGACCTCATCGCGCGATGGCGAAAGGTCACCAACCTGATCTCCGAGGCGTCCTTCGCCGAAGTCTGGACCCGCCATATCGCCGACAGCGCCCAGCTCCTTGCCCTGGCGCCGCACGCCCGGCGCTGGGTCGACATGGGTTCGGGCGCCGGATTCCCCGGCATGGTGATCGCCATTCAGCTCGCCGACGTCCCCGGCGCCCGCGTCCATTGCCTCGAAAGCGACCAGCGCAAATGCGCGTTCCTGCGCGAAGTCGCTCGCGTCACCGGCGCGCCGGCGCAAATTCACCCGGTCCGAATCGAATCGATCGATCCCATAACCCTTGCGCCTGTGGACGCAGTCACCGCGCGCGCGTTCGCCCCCTTGCCTCGGCTGCTCGAATTCGCCAAAGTGTGGCTCGCCCAAGGCGCGGTCGGCGTCTTTCCGCGCGGACGCTCGGCCGAAGCGCAGCTCGAGACCAATCCCGCCGCGCAAGATCTCGCTATCGACCTCGTCGCCAGCAAGCTCGATCCCGAAGCTGCGATCCTTCGGGTTCGAAGCGCTTCAAAGGCCCGTTCATGACTGACCACGCACCGTTTTCCAACGACCGTCCCGAGCAGACAGCCGCGACCTCGTCGTCGCCGCGCATCCTGGTCCTCGCCAACCAGAAAGGCGGGGTCGGCAAGACCACCACCGCCATCAACCTCGGCACCGCCCTCGCCGCAATTGGCGAACGCGTCCTCATCATCGATCTCGATCCCCAGGGCAACGCCTCGACCGGCCTGGGCATCGACCGCAAGTCCCGCACGTCTTCGACCTACGACGCCCTGATCGGCGAGCGTACGCTCGCCCAAATCATCACCCCCACCGCGGTGCCGCGGCTGCTCATCGCACCCTCGACGATGGACCTGCTCGGCGTCGAGCTGGAAATCTCCGCCCACGCCGACCGTTCCCATAAGCTAAAGAACGCAATCAAGACGTTCTTTTCGCGCGACAACAACACCGACGAGCCGATCAGCTACGTCCTGATCGACTGCCCGCCCTCGCTCAATCTCCTCACCATCAACGCCCTCGCCGCCGCCGATTCCGTTCTTGTTCCCTTGCAATGCGAGTTCTTCGCCCTCGAAGGCCTTTCGCAATTGCTCAAGACCGTCGATCAGGTCCGACGCTCGCTTAACCCTTCGCTAACCATCCACGGCATCGTTCTCACGATGTTCGATCCTCGCAATTCCTTGGCCGGACAAGTCGTCGCCGACGTGCGCGCCTTCATGGGCGAGAAGGTCTACGACACCGTGATTCCCCGCAATGTCCGCGTGTCAGAGGCGCCCTCGCACGGCAAGCCGGTGCTGCTCTACGACCTCAAGTGCTCGGGAAGCCAAGCCTACCTGAAACTCGCTTCCGAGGTCATTCAACGCGAAGGACGCTGGAACGCCGCCTGAGGCGCGCCCGGTTCGTCCCAAAGGAGTTCTTGATGGCAGAAGACGCCGCCCGCCACGCCGATCACCGCCCGCGCCTCGGGCGCGGGCTTGCGGCCCTGCTCGGCGACGCCGGACAGGAACCCGCCGCAGCAGGGCGCGGCGGCGCGCGCAAGGCGCCGATCGAATTCCTCCACCCCAATCCCCGCAACCCTCGCAAGGCCTTTCCCGACGGCGAACTCGACGAACTCGCCGCCTCGATCCGCGAGCGCGGCGTCATCCAGCCGGTGCTGGTCCGTTCGACCCCTCGCGCCGCTGACGCCTACGAAATCATCGCCGGGGAACGCCGCTGGCGCGCCGCCCAGCGCGCGGGCCTGCATGAAATACCGATTATTGTTGTGGAAGCCGGCGATCGCGAGGCGCTCGAAATCGCCATCGTCGAAAACGTCCAGCGCGCCGATCTCAACGCCCTCGAAGAGGCCGCCGGCTATGCGCAACTCGCCGCCGATTACGCCTATGCCCACGCCGATATCGCGCGAGTCGTCGGCAAGAGTCGCAGCCATATCGCCAACACGATGCGCCTGACCCAGTTGCCCGAACACAGCCGCAGCCTGCTCGCCTCGGGCGCGATCTCCGCCGGCCATGCCCGGGCGCTGCTCGCCGTCGCCGACCCCGACGCCGTCGCCGATCGGATCGTCGCCAAGGGCCTGACGGTGCGCGACGTCGAACGCTTGGGCGAACGGGCCGGGCAGTCTCAGCGCAGCGGCGCCAGGGCGGCGACGCCCAAGGACGCCGACACGCGCGCGCTGGAAGAGAAACTCGGCCTCGCGCTCGGAACCAAGGTGACGATCCGCCATTCCGGCGACGCCGGCGAAATGCGCATCGCGTTCCACGACTTCGAACAGCTCGACGACTTTTGCCGCCGGCTCACCCAGCCGGCCGCGCGCTAGAGCCTGCGCTCCGCTCAGCCGCGCGCGCGCAATCCCGACACCAGCGACCACAGCGCGCGCGTCGCCAAGACATCCGCCAACCGCGGATCGCGGCGCACCCGCGCGGCGAGCGCGGAGACCGCAGCGAGCCTCTTGCCCAGCGCCGACGACGACCAGCGCTCGGCCTGTTTGGCCAACGCCGCTCGCCCGGACGGCGAGATGCGCACGTATTGCGTCTGCATCGCCGCATCGAACGGGCGCCCACGCTCCATTTCCAGTCGCAGCTTGTGCAATAACGCTAGCCGCGCCGCGAGGCGGATAACCAGCAGGTTCGCTTCCCCGCCGTCGGCGAAAAACCGCGTCGCGCTCGCTTCGACCATCCCCATGTCGCCGAGCAGCGCCCCGTCGATCAGCGCGTCGAGGCTCGAGGGCGCCGCCTCGGCGACGATCGCCTCGACGTCCTCGACCTCGATCCTCTCCCTGCCGCGCGCATAGAGCGTCAGCTTGGCGATTTCGCCCCGCGTCGTCATGCGGTCGGAGCCGAGCAGGCCGATCAGGTAATCGCGCGCCTCCGGCGCGATCGTGAGCCCGGCGGAGCGCGCTTCGCCCTCGATCAGCGGTCCGAGCGCGCGCTTGTCGTCCGGGTAGCATTCGATCGACGCGGCGTTGTCGGCTCGCTCGAACGCCGTGCGCAGCCCGGTTCCTTTCTTCAGCGAACCGGCCTCGACGATCACCGCGCAGTCTTGCGGCGGACGCGCGAACAACGGCTCCACCGCCGGCAGAAGATCGCGCGCCTGCGTCTCGATCCACACCGCACGCGACCCTCCGAACATCGAGATCGCGTAGACTTCATCGGCGAGCCCGCCCGGATCGCGCGCCACCGCGTCGCCGTCGAGTCGGGTCAAGCGCAGCGGGTCCGGCTCCCCTACGAGCGTCGCCTTGACGAGCGCCTTCACGCGCTCGTGGATGAGGCCTTCGTCGGTTCCATGAACGAGGAAGAACCGCGTCTCGCGCGGCGGCCGTTTGACGAACGCATCGGCGCTCGCATTGCTGATCGT
>JBEKFO010000355.1:0-4500 GCA_050013275.1 Roseiarcus sp.
AGGCCAAGCTCGGCGCCAACGCCATTCTCGGCGTCTCGATGGCGGTCGCCCGCGCGGCGGCGCAGTCGGCGAGGCTGCCGCTTTACGCCTATCTCGGCGGCGTCGGCGCGACCCGCCTCCCGGTGCCGATGATGAACATCGTCAACGGCGGCAAGCACGCCGAGAATTCGGTCGACTTCCAGGAATTCATGGTGATGCCGATCGGCGCGCCGAACTTCACCGAGGCGTTGCGTTACGGCGCCGAGACGTTCCACGCGCTCGCCAAGTTGCTCAAGGGCAAGGGCTACGCGACCTCGGTCGGCGACGAAGGCGGCTTTGCGCCCAATCTCGGCAGCAACGAGGAGGCATGCGAGCTGATCGTCAAGGCGATCGAGGCGGCGGGCTACAAGCCCGGAAAGGACATCGCCATCGCGCTCGACCCGGCCGCAAGCTCTTTCTATTCCAAGGGCGGTTACGACCTCGCCAAATCGAAGGGCGGCCGCAAGACCAGCGACCAAATGATCGCCCTCTATGGGAAGTGGCTCGATACGTTCCCGATCGTCTCGATCGAGGACGGCCTCGACGAAAACGACTGGGCCGGCTTCGCGCGCCAGACCGCCGCGCAGGGCCAGCGCATCCAGATCGTCGGCGACGACATTTTCGTCACCAATCCGGATTTCATCAAGCGCGGCATCAAGGAA
This sequence comes from Roseiarcus sp., assembly GCA_050013275.1. Classification (GTDB taxonomy): domain Bacteria; phylum Pseudomonadota; class Alphaproteobacteria; order Rhizobiales; family Beijerinckiaceae; genus Roseiarcus. The sequence continues at coordinate 681 of JBEKFO010000355.1, forward strand.
AAGGCGGCCAATTCGGTGCTCATCAAGCTCAATCAGATCGGCACCGTCACCGAAACGATCGCGGCGATCGCGCTGTGCCGCAAGGCGGGCTGGAGCTACGTCGTTTCGCATCGCTCAGGCGAGACGGAGGATGCGTTCCTCGCCGACTTTACCGTGGCGATGGGCGGCGGCCAGATCAAAACGGGCTCGGCGAGCCGCAGCGAACGCATCGCCAAGTACAACCGCCTCATGGAGATCGAGACGGAGCTCGGCAAGGCGGCGACGTTCCAATCGCCGTTCGCTTGAGCGAGCGGCGACGCCGCTTCGTTTCTGACAAAAAGGCTCGACGGGCGCGCGACTTAGCGCGCCCGATCGTTTTGCGCGCGAGCCCCGCGCAAGCTTGACGACGCAATCTCGGCCGAGATCGCTCGCAGGGAGCCGCTCGCCGCCTCGGCGGGCGGGACGCGGAGCGCACGCGCGGATCGATCAGGGAGGGTCAAGCGTGTTCGCATCACGATTTCGACGCCTCACCGTCGCGGGAATGATCGGCGCCTTCGCCGGCGCCGTGCTGACCGCCATGGCGATCCTCGCGGCGGCGGCGCTCTACGCGGCCTTCGCGATCGAGCGAATCGGCGCGGCCTCCGGCGCCGAAGAAACGGCCCAGGCGGAGACCTACATGCTTGCGCTGACGATCGCCGCGGCGGCGGCGTTTGCGCTCGCGGTCGTCGTCGCGGGGCTGCTGACGATGCGTGCGCTGTTGGCCAAGCCGCTGGCCGCCGCCGCGCGAACGATGACGGGATTGGCGCAGCTCTCCCAGCGCCGCGAAGCGGAAACGAAGGCGCAGATCAGCCTCGACTCCAATCTCGACGCGCTGCGGCAAGTCCTCAACGGCTTGGGAAAGCCGCGGCGCGAGGGCGACAAGCTCTATTTCGGCGACCATCTGATCAACGGCGCCAACGAATACGTCGACCAGATCAAGGAGCGTTACGGCGGCACCGCGACCATCTTCCTGGGCGATCTTCGCGTCGCGACCAACGTTCGCCAGGCCGACGGATCGCGTGCGATCGGCACCAGGCTCGCCGCCGGCCCCGCCTACGACAGCGTGCTCAAGAAGGCGAAAATCTATCGCGGCGAAGCGGAGATCTTCGGCGCGAGCTACCTGACGCTCTACGAGCCGATTCTCGTGGGAACGGAGGTCGTCGGGATCCTCTACGTCGGCGTGCCGAAGGCGACCGCGCCCAGCCCAGGCAAAGCCGACCCGGCGGCGCTCGGCAATGAAATGACGCGAATCCGGACGGCGCTCGTTGCGCTGCAGGAAGCGATGACGGCGAAGGAAAAGGCCGAGCAGGAAGGCATGGAGCACCGCTATCTCGCGGCCGACGCCGGCCGGCGCGCCGATGCGATCGCCCGCTCGTTCGCGGCGGACCAGCAGCGCGTCGTCGGCGCGTTGTCGCCGGCGCTCGCGAGCCTCGCGGCCGCGGATCTCACGCATTGCATCGAGATCGAATTTCCCGAGGAATGTTGCAACCTCAAGACCAATTTCACGGCGGCGGTGACGACCCTGCGCGATACGATCACGTCGATCGGCGCTCAAGCGGACGCGATCCATGGCGCTTCGGCGGATATCTCGCAGGCCGCCGAGGACTTGTCCCGCCGCACCGAGCGCCAGGCGGCGACGCTGCAGGAAGCCGCGTCCTCCCTCGATGAGATCACCGCGACCGTCAAGCGCACGGCCGAAGGGGCGAACCGGACGCGCGAGGTGGTGGCGGCGATGCAGACGGTCGCCGAAAGCTCCGGCGAGGTGGTGCGTCGGGCTGTGGCGGCGATGACCGGCATCGAGCATTGTTCGCGCGACATCGGCAAGATTCTCGGGGTGATCGACGAAATCGCCCTCCAGACCAACCTCCTCGCGCTCAACGCCAGCGTCGAGGCGGCGCGCGCAGGCGAATCGGGGCGAGGCTTCGCGGTCGTCGCGGTCGAGGTGCGGGCGCTCGCCAGGCGTTCGGCGGACGCCGCCAAGGAGATTCGCGGCCTGATCTCGACCTCGACCCAACAGGTCGAACAGGGCGGCCGACTCGTCGGCGAAAGCGGCGCGGCGCTCGAGCGGATCGTCGCGCAGCTCACCGAGGTCGGCGCCGCGGTTGCCGACATCGCCACGGCGACCGAACGTCAGGCGACGGGCCTTGCCGAAGTCAACACGGCGGTCGGCGCGCTCGACCAGGTCACACAACAGAATGCGGCGATGGTCGAAGAAACCACGGCCGCGAGCCGCGGCCTTGCCGCGCAAGCCGAGGACCTGACCCAATTGATCGGCCGCTTCGAAGTCGGCGCGGAAGCCTCGGGGACGCGGGCGCAATCGGCGGCGCATGGCAAGTCGCGAGCGGCCGCGGCCTGAAGCGCATTCGCCCGCCGTCAAAGCGAGACGAGATCGGCGCAACGCCTTCGAACAATCTCGCGCAAGAGCGGCGCGCGTTAACGACCCAGAGCGATATGACTTGCTCGGAACCGGCAGTCCTGCGATGGGCGAGGCCGGAGTTCGGCAGATGTCCGTTCAGAAAGCATCTCTTACGCGCGGGAGTTCGTTCGGCGTGGACACGACAGCGACAGCGGCGCTCTATCGTCGCGTCGCGTGGTCGCTCGTTCCCTATCTGCTGCTTTGCTACGTCGTGGCGATGATCGACCGCCTGAACGTCGGCTACGCCAAGCTGCAATTCATGGCGGATCTTCATTTCGACGAAGCCGTGTTCGGCATGGCCGCCGGGATCCTCTACATCGGTTACATCCTGTTCGAAGTCCCGAGCAATCTGATGCTCGAACGCGCCGGCGTCAGGCTGACGCTGTTGCGCATCATGACCCTTTGGGGCGTGTTCGCGATGGCGATGGCGTTCGCCGCCAATCGCTGGGGATTCTATGCGACGCGATTCATGATCGGCGCGGCCGAGGCGGGCTTTTTCCCCGGCGTGCTGTTCTACCTTACGCTGTGGTTCCCCAACAGCTGGCGCGCGCGCATCACGTCGCTGTTCGCCATCGGCGTTCCGATCTCGGGCGTCGTCGCGGCGCCGGCGTCGAGCTGGATCATGACGCATATGGCGGGGCTCGCCGACCTCAGGGGTTGGCAGTGGTTGTTCTTGATCGAGGGCGCGCCGGCCGTCGTCCTCGGCGTCGTCGCCTATTTCGTCCTGCCGGATAGGCCGGCGAGCGCGCGTTTCCTGTCGGCCGACGAAAAGGCGCGAATCGCGCGCGATCTCGATGAGGACGCCGATCCCGCGACGGCCAGCGGCACATTCGCCGAGGCGTTGCGCAGTCCCCGGACTTATGTTCTGGCGCTCGTCTACTTCGCCTTCTACTCGACCCAGAGCATCCTGTTGTTGTGGGTTCCGACCCTGCTGCGCAATTCGGGCGTTCGCGATATCGGCGAAATCGGCTGGCGCACGTCGGCGATCTTCGTAGCGGGGGCCATCGGAATGGCCGCGATCGGATGGAGCTCGGACCGCACGCAGGAGCGCCGCTGGCATCTGATCGGCTGCGGCGCCGTCGCGAGCGCCGCTTTCTTCCTGCTTCCCCTCGCGGCGCGAAGCCCCGACGGCACGAGCCTCTGCTTGATGGTCGCTTCGGTGACGATATTCGCGTTCCTCGCGCTGTTCTGGACGGTGCCGACTGCGGTGTTCGGCAAGGGCGCGCGCGCCGGCGGCATCGCCCTCGTCAGTTCGATCGGCGCATCGGGATCGGCGCTGAGCCCGGCGTTCATCGGCTGGACGCAAGTCCTCACCGGCAGCCTGTTCGGCGCGATCGCCGTGCTGGCCTTCGTGTTCTTGTCGAGCATGGCGGCGCTCTATGCCTA
>JBEKFO010000356.1:0-4493 GCA_050013275.1 Roseiarcus sp.
GGCAAGAACCGCGAGATCAAGCGCGTGCTCGAGCATCTCGGCCTTTCCGTCAACCGGCTGATCCGCGTCTCCTTCGGCCCGTTCGAACTCGGCGATCTCGCCGAGGGCGAGGTCGCGGAAGTGCGCACGCGGGTGCTGCGCGACCAGCTCGGCGCCAAGCTCGCCCGCGAAGCGGGCGTCAATTTCGACGCGGAAATCGTCGATCACGGCGCGCCGCCGCCGCCGCCCTCGCCTGCACCCAAGCGCGGCGAACGGCGCTGGGCGGGCGGGCGCGAGCGCCCCGATCGCGGCGGCGCCGCGCCGCGCCGCGCGCCCGAGCGAAGGGAGCCCGAGCCGTCGCAAGCGCCGCGCAAGCACAAGCACGTCTCCGCGTTGCGCGCCGAGATCGCGGCGGACGCCAAGGGGCCGCGCAAGCGCATCGAACGCAGCGCGACCAGCGACCGCAAGGGCCGCGAGGTCAAGGTCGAGCGGATCGTCGCGACGCCCGACGAATTGCGCCGCCGCGCGGCCGAGACCGCGCGACGCGAGCGCTCGCGCCAGAAGGGCGCCGAGCGCCGATCGGAGCGCGGCGAGGGCAGGCCGTTCGAGAAACGCACTTCCTCCGGCGAAGGGCGCGCGCCGTCGCGAGAGGGCGGCAAGCCGTTCGGCAAGCGCCCGCCTTCGGGCGAGGGCCGCTCGCCGCCGCGCGGCGAGGGCAGGCCGTTCGAGAAACGCGCGTCCTCCCGCGAAGGACGCCCGCCGTCGCGAGAGGGCGGCAAGCCGTTCGGCAACCGTCCGCCTTCGGGCGAGGGCCGCTCGCCGCCGCGCGGCGAGGGCCGGCCGTTCGAAAAGCGCGGTTCTTCCGGCGAAGGGCACCCGCCGTCGCGAGGCGGCAAGCCGTTCGGCAAGCGTCCGGCCTCGGGCGAGGGCCGCCCGCCTCCGCGCGGCGGCAAGAGCGGCGGCAAACGGCCGCCCCGGCATTCCTAAAGCGATGCGCATCGTCGGCGGCAGGCTGAGGGGACGCGTGCTTCACGCGCCGGATTCGCGCGCGATCCGGCCGACCTCGGAGCGCCTGCGCGAATCGATCTTCGACATCCTCGCCCATCGCCATGCGGGATCGGTGGAGGGCGCGCGCGTCGTCGATCTCTTCGCCGGCTCCGGCGCGTTGGGAATCGAGGCGCTGTCGCGCGGCGCCGCTTTGGTTTTGTTCGTCGACAACGCTTCGGAAGCGCGCGCGCTGCTGCGCTCTAACGTCGAGGCGCTGGCGCTCGGCGGGGTGACGCGCATTTGGCGCGCCGACGCGACCCGGCTCGGCAAGGCGCCCGCCGGGCCGCCGTTCAGCCTCGCCTTTCTCGATCCGCCTTACGCCAAGGGCCTCGCGGGGCCGGCGCTCGCCGCGCTTTGCGAGGGCGGCTGGCTCGCCGCCGACGCGCTCGTCGTCGTCGAAGAGGCGGCGGAAGCGGAAATCGTCGCGCCGGGCGCCCTGAAGCCGGTCGACGAACGGGTCTACGGCGACACGCGGATCGCGTTCTTCGCCGCCTCTTGACCGCGCCGCGCCCGGCGACTGGCGGCGGCGGCGAGGGCGCCCTATATGTCGAACTTATGTCAGGGCGGACGTTGCTCGCGAGGCGTCCCCAACTTTTCTCCAGCCGGTCGGGTATCGATGACCTCCGTTCGTTCCGAGCACCCTCTCGACGCCGCCAAGCCGGCCCCCGCGCCCCCGACGGCGGGTGCCGGCGTGGTCGATTTTCGCCTCGACAACGGCCTTTCCGTCGTCGTCATTCCCGATCGCCGCGCGCCGGTGGTCACCCACATGGTGTGGTATCGCAACGGCTCGGCCGACGATCCCTTGGGCAAGTCGGGCATCGCGCATTTCCTCGAACATCTGATGTTCAAGGGCACCGAGGCCCATCCGCAGGGCGAGTTCTCGCTGCGCATCGCCGAAATCGGCGGCCAGGAGAACGCCTTCACCGGCAACGACTACACCGCCTATTTCCAACGCGTCGCCAAGGAGCACCTGAGCGCGATGATGGAATTCGAGGCCGACCGCATGACCGGCCTCGTGCTCACCGACGAAGTCGTGGCGCCCGAGCGCGACGTGGTGCTCGAAGAGCGGCGCATGCATTGCGACGCCGACCCGAGCGCGCAGCTCAACGAGGCGGTGCAGGCGGCGTTGTTCACCCATCACCCCTACGGCACGCCGATCATCGGCTGGGGCCATGAGATCGAGGGCCTCGATCGCGAGGACGCGCTCGCCTATTACGCGCGCTTCTATACGCCGGAGAACGCGATCCTGATCGTCGCCGGCGACACCGACGCCGAGGAGGTTCGCCGTCTCGCCGAAGTGCACTACGGCAAGATCCGCCCGCGCGGCGCCGCGCCCGAGCGCCATCGGCCGAAGGAGCCGACGGCGGTGGCGCGCCGGCTGGTCGTCGTCAACGACGAAAAGGTCGAGCAGCCGAGCTGGCAGCGCTGCTATATCGCGCCCTCGCACCGCACCGGCGCGCCCGGCGAATCGGAAGCGCTCGACGTGCTCGCCCATCTCTTGGGCGGCGGCCAGACCAGCCTGCTCTATCGCAAGCTGGTTCTCGAAGATCGGCAGGCGGTCGCGGCGGGCGCCTATTACATGGGCTCGGCGTTGGACGAGACGCGGTTCTATCTCTACGCCATGCCGGTTCCCGGCGTTTCGCTCGACGATCTCGACGCCGCGGTCGACCGCGTTCTCCATTCGCTGATCGTCGACGGCGTCGAGGCCAAAGCGCTGGAGCGCGCCAAGACCCGCCTCGTCGCCGACGCGATCTACGCCCAGGACAGCCAGGCGACTCTCGCGCGCTGGTACGGGGCGGCGCTCGCCACCGGCCAGACCATCCGCGACGTCCAGGAATGGCCGGAGCGCATCGAAAAGGTGAGCGCCGAAGAGGTGCTCGCCGCCGCGCGCAAGTGGCTCGAACGGTGCCGCGCGGTCACCGGATATCTGTTGCCGGCGGAAGACCAGGCGGCCTGACGAAAGAGGCCGCCGCCGAACATTCTGACGAAGCGTTCGCCGCAAGAAGGCGGCGCGAGGTCGAGGAAACGCTGATGAACATCCCTGTCGCCACCCCGCACGCCCAGAGCACGGTCAACGTGCGCGAACTCGTCAGCCCGCGCGGCGTCCGTTTCTGGCTGGTCGAGGATTACGCCGTTCCCCTGGTGTCGCTCGAATTCGCTTTCGGCGGCGGCGCGGCGCAGGACCCGGCGGGCAAGGCGGGCGCGGCGACGCTGCTCGCCGGCCTGCTCGACGAGGGCGCGGGCGATCTCGACAGTCAGGCCTTCCAGCAGGCGCTCGACGAGAAGGCGATCGAAATCTCGTTCCACAACGATCGCGACCATCTCGGCGGCCGGATGCGCACCCTCGTTCGCCACCTCGACCGCGCCGGCGAATTGCTGCGCCTCAGTCTCAACGCGCCGCGCCTCGACGAAGCGCCGTTCGAGCGGGTGCGCGAGCAGATGAACGCCCAGCTCCGTCACGAGGCCAACGATCCCTCGGCGATGTCGGGCCGCGCCTGGCGCGCGCGGGTCTTTCCCGGCCACCCCTACGGCCTGCCGACGCACGGCGCGATCGAAAGCTTGGCGACGATCGAGCGCGACGAACTCGTTGGGCTCGCCCGGCGGCTGATCACCCGCGGCGCCCTTCATGTCGGCGTGGTCGGCGCGATCGACGCGGCGCGCGCGGCGCGGCTTGTCGACGAGGCCTTCGCGGATCTGCCGGCGAGCGGCGAGCTCACGAAAATCGCCGAAGCGCCGTTCGCGGGGCTCGGCGGCGTCGAGGTCGTCGATCTCGACGTGCCGCAATCGACCATCCGTTTCGGCCGGCCCGCGGTGGCGCGCGACGACCCCGACTACATCGCCAGCATCGTGCTCGCGCATGTGCTCGGCGGCGGCACCGGTCTCTCCTCGCGCCTCTTCCGCGAGGTGAGGGAAAAGCGCGGCCTCGCCTATTCGGTCTCCGCCTCGATCTCGCCGTTCGACCACGCCTGCTATCTCTATGGCGGCACCACCACCAAGAACGAGCGCGCCAACGAATCGCTCGAGGTCATCAGCGCCGAGATCCTCGACATGGCGCGAGGCGGCCTCACCGAGGACGAATTGGAGAAGGGCAAGAAATACCTCATCGGCTCCTATCCGCTGCGCTTCGACACTTCGGCCAAGATCGCCGGCCAGCTCGTCCACATCCAGCTCGAAGGCCACGGGCCGACCTGGCTTGTCGAGCGCAACCTCCAGGTCGCGGCGGTGACGATGGCCGACGCGCGCCGCACCGCCGAGCGCGTGTTCGGCGACGGCGCGCTCAGCGTGGTGCTGGTGGGCCGGCCGGCGAGCGTTTAGACCGAGACGCCCCTTCGGCCGCAAGCTACGGGGTTCACACGTCTCCGGCCGGCGGCCACATCGGCCCATCGCCGTCAAGCCGCTTCGCTTCGCCCGGTTCGCGGTGACTGCGCTGTTCCGATGTGGCGGGGCGCTATCATGGTCTTTGCTGA
>JBEKFO010000357.1:0-4488 GCA_050013275.1 Roseiarcus sp.
GCGAGGATCGCGCTCCGCGCCTGCGGATCGCCATCCTCGATCCATTCGGGATCGATCGGAGACGGGGCGAGGGTGACGCCGGCGCTGCTGCGGGAAATCATCGGGTTGCTCGCAAGTAAAGGGAAACTTTACGACGCGATGATCTTGCCGCATTTGCCGAGCGTTCGTCGATCCAATCCTCGAAAGGCGGTTAATCGCCGCGCCGGGCGCGCAAGATCCGCCGCGAGCGAAATACCTGAGCCGACGGAGCGCGCCGCTCAGACGGACGCCGGCTCGCGCTCGGCCTCGCGCTCGGCATCGCGCCATTCCAGCACGACGACCCTGCCGTTTTCCACCGTCAGCGCCAGCTTTCCGCATTTGAGCTCCAGCGCGCGCGCGCCGAACAGTTTCCGCCGCCAGCCGCGCAGCGCCGGCACGTCGGCTTTGTCGTCGGCGGCGATCGCCTCGAGATCGTCGACGGTGGCGATCATCTTGCCGGCGACGCCGCTTTCCTCGGTCACTTGGCGCAGCAGCACCTTCAGGAGTTCGACGGTGGCCGCCGCGCCGGCGCCGTTGCGCCGCTCGCGTTCGAGCCTGGGCAGGGTCTTGGGGTCGCGCGCGAGGCCGCGTTCGATCGCGGCGAGGATTTCCTCGCCGGCGCGCGAGCGCTCCATGCCGCGCGGGAACGCGCGCAGGTTGCCGAGCGCTTCCTGGGTGCGCGGCGCGGCGAGCGCGACTTCGATCAGCACGTCGTCCTTGAGCACGCGCGAGCGCGGCACGTCGCGGGTCTGGGCCTCGCTCTCCCGCCAGGCGGCAAGATCCATCAAAACAGCAAGATCGCGCGGTTTCCTCGCGCGCGTCTTGAAGCGTTCCCAAGCCCGTTCGGGGTGCTGCTCGTAGGTCGCGGCCGAAGTGAGGACCTTCATTTCGTCCTCCAGCCAGCTCAGGCGGCCGGATTTCTCCATTTTCGCCACCAGTGCACGATAGATGTCGCGCAAGTGCGTGACGTCGCCGATCGCGTAGTCGATCTGCGCCTGCGCGAGCGGGCGACGCGCCCAGTCGGTGAAGCGCGACGACTTGTCGACCGTCACCCTGCAAACCGACTGCACCAGTTCGCTGTAGGAAACCTGGTCGCCGTAGCCGCAAACCATCGCCGCGACCTGAGTGTCGAACATCGGGGCCGGCACCAGCCCGGCGAGTTTCCAGAAAATCTCGACGTCCTGCCGCGCGGCGTGAAAGACCTTGACGACGTTGCGGTCCGCCATCAGCGCGACGAGCGGCGTCAGATCGAGACCGGGGGCCAGCGCGTCGATCGCGAGCGCTTCGTCGCTCGAGGCGACCTGGACGACGCAAAGCACCGGCCAGAACGTCGTCTCGCGCAAGAATTCGGTGTCGACGGTGACGAAGGGATGGCGGGAAAAGCGCTGGCAGGCGAGCGCCAGCTCCGACGTCGTCGTAATCAGCGTCACGTTTCTTATCCCTTGGCGGGCGGCGGGCTCTTCACGCGATCCTTGCGCGCCGGCGGCGGCGCGTGGCGGGGCATGCCGAGGCGCTTGTCGAGATAGGCGCCGACCGTCTCCTGCAAGGTCTCGATGCAATCCTCGAAGAAATGATTGGCGTTGGGGATCACGGCGTGCTCGATCGTGATGCCCTTCTGGGTCTTCAGCTTCTCGATCAGCGCCTGCACTTCCTTGAGCGGCGCGACGCGGTCCTTGTCGCCGTGGACGAACAGCCCGGAGGATGGGCAGGGCGCCAGGAAGCTGAAATCGAACCGGTTGGCCGGCGGCGCGATCGAAATGAAGCCCTCGATTTCCGGGCGGCGCATCAGCAACTGCATGCCGATCCAGGAGCCGAACGAGACGCCGGCGATCCAGCAGGCGCGCGCCTCCGGGCTGATCGACTGCGCCCAATCGAGCGCCGAGGCGGCGTCCGACAATTCGCCCTGGCCGTGATCGAAGGCGCCCTGCGAGCGCCCGACGCCGCGAAAATTGAAGCGAAGCACCGAAAATCCACGCTCGGCGAAGGAATAATAGGTGTTGTAGACGATCTGGTTGTTCATCGTGCCGCCGAACTGGGGGTGCGGATGAAGCACCACCGCGATCGGCGCGCCGCGCTGCTTGGCGGGATGAAAACGGCCTTCCAGCCGTCCGGCCGGGCCATTGAAAAATACTTCGGGCATCGCGACTCCAGAGCAACTCGTCGTGCGCCTTGCCTAGCCCGCGCGAAGCCTTGCGCAAGCGCGCCCCTCGGGCGCCGAGAAAGGGGCGCGAAGGGCTCAGCGATCCTTGCGGCGGGCTTGGCGCGCGCGTATGTGTCAAACGCTCGGGCAGGGCGCGGAATGGGCCTCATAGCACGCCTCGCCCTATCAAATGCAAGGATAAAACGCATTTCGGCGTCGCCGTGGGCGCGCCTTTTCGCCGTGGCGGCCAACCAATCCATGGATTCGACGACGCATGGCGTCCCACGACACTCGACGCGCCTATCTCGACTATAACGCCACTGCGCCGCTGCGCCCCGAAGCGCGCGAGGCGACGCTCGCGGCGATGGAATGCCTCGGCAATCCCTCCTCGATCCATGCCGAGGGGCGCGCGGCGCGGGCGATCGTCGAGGACGCGCGGCGGGCCGTCGCCGACCTCGCCGGGGTTGAGCCGCGCTGCGTGATCTTCACCTCCGGGGGCACGGAGGCGGCGAATTTCGCGCTTTGCCCGACGGCCGGCGCGGCTGGCGGGCGGGCCCTCGAGCGCCTGTTCGTCAGCGCCGGCGAGCACCTCTGCGTGCTGCAAGGCCACCGCTTCGCGCCTGACGCCGTCGCCGTCGCCCCGCTCGGCGCCGACGGGCGGATCGATCTCGCCGCGCTCGCGGCGCTTGTCGCCGCCGCGGACGGGCGCCCGGCGATGCTCGCCTTGCAGGGCGCCAACAACGAGACCGGCGTGATCCAGCCGGTCGCCGAGGCGGCGGCGTTGGTCCACGCGGCCGGCGGCCTCGTCGTCTGCGACGCCGTTCAGCTCGCGGGACGCGGCAGCGTTGCGGTGGCGACGCTCGGCGCGGATTTCCTCATCGTCTCCGCCCACAAGCTCGGCGGCCCGAAGGGCGCGGGCGCGCTCGTCGCGGCTCGCCCGGAACTTCACATCGGCGCGCCGCTATTGCGCGGCGGCGGCCAGGAGCGCGGCGCGCGCGCCGGCACCGAGAACGTCGCCGCGATCGCCGGCTTCGGCGCGGCGGCGCGCGTCGCCGAGGCGGCATGGCGGCAGGAAAGCGTCCGGTCCGCGGTCCTGCGCGACGCGCTCGCCGCGCGGCTGCGCGAGCGCGCTCCCGACGCCGTGATCTTCGGCGAGGCGGCGCCGCGGCTGCCCAATACGTTGTGCTTTTCCGTTCCCGGCGTCGCCGCGGCGACGCTGGTCATCGCGCTCGACCTCGCCGGCGTCGCGGTCTCCTCGGGTTCCGCCTGCTCGTCGGGCAAGGTGACGCGCTCGCACGTGCTCGACGCGATGGGCGTCGCGCCCGATCTCGCCGCCGGCGCGATCCGCCTCAGCCTCGGCTGGGCGTCGGACGAGGCCGACGTCGCGCGTTTCGGCGCGGCGTTCGGCGAGACGATGGCGAGCTTGCGCCGGTGGCGCGATCGAGGCGGCGTTTCGCTCGACATTTAAATTTGAAAAGTGAGCCCGCTCGCGCGGAGCATGACTGGCAATCGGCGAGCGAGTCAGATAGCCTCGACGTCGAAGCCGAGCGTCGTTTCCCGCCTTTTGCGATGGGTCAAGGCGCCTCGCGGGATTTCGTGGAATGCAAAGACGTCGCGCCGCCGGAGGCAAAGGAGTAGATCGATGGCTCGTTCCCTGAACATCTGGATCGCGACGGCGCTGGCTCTCGCGATCTTCGCTCCCGAAGCCCAGGCGCTCGTTCGCCACCCGCGCCATCGCGTCGTGCAAGTCGTCCATCCCGGCGATATCGTCGTCCACGCCCGGCGGACCTATCTGGACCCCGGCCGGCCCAGCTGGTCCGAGGTGGGCACGGGAAACCGCTACGTCACCGATTCCGGGCCCAATTCCTTCGCCGATTTCGGCATGCCGTTCGCCGCGAATCGCGGCTTCGATTTGCTGCCGAGCCGGTTCAATCCTCCCGGACGGCCGGAGCCGCTTTTCCAGTTCTAGCGCGCGATCCCGAGCGCGAATGGCGCGACGGTTTTCGCCGCGAGAATGAAAATTTCGCGAGATATAGTTGACAAAAGCCAGCAAATGATGGCCTTTGTCCTGTATCCGCCGCGAGTGCCGCCGTGCCCGTCTCGCCCTCCGCCGTCGCCGCCGTCAGAGCGTTCAACCGCTTCCACACCAAGCTGGTCGGCGCGCTCGATCGCCGCATTCTCGACTCGCCGCATTCGTTGACGGAATCGCGCATCCTGTTCGAGATCGCGCACGCCGATGGCTCGACCGCGGCGGATCTGGCCAAGGACCTGCGGCTCGATCCGGCTTATCTCAGTCGCGCGCTGCGCAAGCTCGCCGACGGCAAACTGAT
>JBEKFO010000358.1:0-4476 GCA_050013275.1 Roseiarcus sp.
TGCCGCGTCCCGTCCGTAGCGCGCTCGGCGCCGACGCCCTATCGTCCCACGGCGGCCGCGGCACGGTCGATCCAGGCCCCGATGTTTTCGTGACCAGAACCACCGCCGTAGTCGTATTCGGCCGTATACGTGGCGAGAGGCGTCACAAAGCCTTGGGCAATCGACGGCATGTAGCGGGGCAACGGCACAGGGTCTTTGAAGTCCTCGTATGGGCGCCAAGCCCAGCCAAGCTCTCCCGTCCGCGCGTCAAGAACCTCAGCCAGTTTCTCATATAGGTAGAAGCGTCCTTTCGACGAGCTGTAGACGCCCATGCAATGGAGGGGGCTGTATCCGCGTGTGTCTGGTGTTTTCCGCTCTGCGGGGCGCAGGCGATTTATGTGCACGCCCAACAGTCCTCGCTCATCGATCACCGCGCGAGCGATCTCATACTTCACCCACCGACTGTTCCAGGTGTTGGCGCCGATCAGCACACATACCGCCGAGCTGCACTCGACCCCGTGCCGCATCAGCGTTTTGAGCGTCTCGTCGTCCCGCGGCGCGTTGGCGCCCCATATGCTGCGGTCATAAAAGCTGCGCAACGCCGCGCTGTTCGGGTGATCGACGCACCATGCTTGACGAACAGTATTGACGCGCATGATGTCTTGCAACCTGAACGCGAAGTAAGCTTTCCTCTTTGTCTTCGGCTTAAGAAGGCCAAGCGCGAGCGCAGGCGAACCACTCGGGACCGGCGGCGGCGGAAGACCAGCCAACGCGTTCGCAACCGGATGAGGAGTCGGGGAGAGCGGCAAATAATCCGAGAGAGCGTTGCGCAGTGACAGGCCGCCGAAACCTCCCGCATTCGAGAGTTCGGACCGAGAAGGTTCCGTCAGCGTCTCGGCCAAAGATTTCGTTCCGAAAGGCAATGCGTTCAGCCTGTTTAGCGAAGCAACCAAACCAGCCATCGGTCTATGTCCTGCAGCCGCACATCTAGCGATCTCTCGCAAGTCGCATCCCAAATATGGTATTTATTTTCCACAGTCAACCGCCGTCATGTTTGCTGTTTGTCCCAGCCGCCGCAATTCGCCGGTCATGGTTGTGGCGCTCGACGAAGCCCGCGACGACGGATGGAGCGTCACCGTCCACTGCGCCTCGGGCAAGGGCGTGGCCGTGAAGCCGATTCGCGAGCGCGAGGCGAGCATCCGCTCGACTTGGACGCACCTGTCAGGACGCGGCGCCGCCATGCCGATCTTGACGGTTGAGGGGAGGTCGCTATGTCGCGCGCCGCGAGTCTACCATAACCGTACTGTTATTCGGTTTGCTGGCGAGGCCGATGGCGAAAAGGGCTTCACCGACATTTCGCGCCAAATCGGCGCCAAGAACGCGGAGTCATGCAGCCGAGCGTCGACCGACTGGATGCAGGCGTTACGAAATGGGACAGTCCAGCGCGAACGCTTGCAAGTCGAATCCGCTCAGATCGGGCAACACCAGCGCGGCCCCCTCGAACGATTCGTGACTCGTGTAGAAGCTCGGCGTCACGATCGTCGTCAGGCCCGCCGCCAGCGCCGCGGTCAGGCCGTTGTGCGAATCCTCGAACGCGAGGCAACGCCCGGCCTCGAGCCCGAGCGCGTCGATCGCCCGCAAATAGGCGTCCGGCGCGGGCTTCTTGCGGCGGACCTCATCGCCCGCCACGATGACCTCGAACAACCCCGGGCCATCGGCGCCGAGCGTCGCGGCGACGAGTTCGTCGATGTTGACGCGGGTGGTGGTGGTGCAGATGGCCAAGCGGTGGCCGCGCGCCCGCGCGCCGCGGATGAGCCTCTCGACGCCGGGGCGAAGCGGGCAGTCGCCGCCGCGCACCATTTCGCCGTAACGAACGGTCTTGAGCGCGTGGATCCGGGCGATTTCGGCGTCGGGGATTTCATCGCGGGAGAGGCCGCGCTGATCGGCGTAGAGCCGCATCCGCTCCTTGCCGCCGGTGACGCGCAGCAGGTCGCGATAGACGTCCCTGTCCCAGAACCAAGAAAGACCGACCTGAGCGAATGCGGCGTTGAAGGCGAGGCGATGAATCTCCTCGGTTTCCGCCAACGTGCCGTCGACGTCGAAAATGAGCGCTTGGATGGTCATGGCCGTCTCTTTGCGTTGCGGTGGGGGCATGGTCAACCCAGAGGCGACGGCGGCCCGGCGCGGCTCGCCGCTGAAACCGGCGCGATCTTTTGAGCTGGATCAATCGCGGTTTGCATTGATTCGATCATAAAAGAACAATTCGATCAAATCAAATCGATCAAACGATCGCGCGGCCACCATGGACATCGTCGATTATTTCTTGAGCAGCAACGCCATCAAGGCGGCGATCGCCAAACTACGGGGGTGAGACGCCGATGAACGAGCGTGTGCGGCCTCCGATCGGCATTTATGAAAAGGCGCTCCCCATCGGGCTCGACTGGCGCCAGCGACTCGCGATGGCCGAGAGCCTCGGTTTCGATTTCGTCGAAATGTCGATCGACGAGAGCGATCGCCGTCTGGCGAGGCTCGACTGGTCGAAGGCCGAGCGCTGCGACTTTCGCGACGCCGTCGCCGACAGCCGCCTCACGGTTCCCTCGATCTGTCTTTCGGCGCACCGTCGCTTTCCCTTCGGCAGCGCCGACCCGGCAGTGCGCGCGCGCGCGAAAGAGATCATGCTCAAGGCGATCGACCTTGCCCAGGCGACCGGCGTGCGCACCCTGCAACTCGCGGGCTATGACGTCTATTATGAACCCTCGACGCCCGAGTCGGTCGCCCGATTTCAGGAGGGGCTCGCGTGGGCCGCCGCGCAGGCTTCGTTGGCGCAGGTCATGCTCGCGGTCGAAATCATGGACACCCCGTTGATGGGGTCGATCACCAAATGGATGGCCTATAAGGCCGCCATCGCCAGCCCGTGGTTCGAGGTCTATCCCGACCTCGGCAATCTCTCGGCCTGGGGCGCCGACGTGGCGGAGGAACTCGCCAAGGGCATTCGCAACATCGTCGCGGTGCACGTGAAAGACACGATCGCGCCGCACGACGGTTTCGCCGGTCAGTTCAAGGGCGTGCCGTTCGGCGCCGGCTGCGTCGATTTCGTCGCCGCCTTCGCCGCGCTCAAGCGTTTAGGCTACCGCGGCGCCTTTCTGATCGAGATGTGGAGCGAGACGTCGGCCGATCCGGCGGCGGAAATCCGGGCGGCGCGCGCCTTCGTTCTTGCCAAGATGGAGCAAGGCGGGTGGCGATGAGCCTTTTGCGCCGGCGTGGGACCGCGGCCTATTAAGGGCGGAAGCGACGGCGCGAATTTTGCGATACGCTTCCCGCATCGTTGTCGTCAAAGGCGAGAAGCATGGCAGCGCCACGAGCCTGTTGAGCCTGATGAAAGTCGGCTGCTCGCAGGGCGATCGCATCGCCGTCCCGTAGAGGTCGAGCGCGATGAGCTTGAACCGCATGGGCGCTTCGTTCCGTTCTGGGTCTTGAGCCAGACGCCCGTGCAACCGATCCACCACATGCTGAACACGTTCCGGGCGCGACCTGCGTCGCGTCGATTTCCTCGTTAAGCCAGACGCCCCACTCGGGGAAAGCGTCAAGACCCCACTTCTCGCGTGTGATGTCGTCGATCACGCTCACGGTCGAGCCTCTCTTTCGCTGAGAGGCCCGACCATTCGCAGTTTGCGCGTCTCAGATCGAGTCGAGCGACATGCCTTTGGTTTCCTTGGCGAACAGGTACGCAATACCGCCCAAGAGGAGCAGCGCCGCGAACACGGCGAAGGGGAGCGGGATAGAGCTGAGCGTCACCTGTGTCCCGAACAGAGCGCCGACAAGCGCGGGGCCAAAGATCTTCGCGGTGGCGCCGATGCCGTAGCCGAGGCCGAGACCCGTCGGGCGGGCCTCATTCGGGAACTGCTCGGCCCCGAAGGCGTTGAGGATGCCGAACGCGCCGTCGCCGAACGTCATGGCGATGAAGATGCCGACGAAGAACACCCAACCGGCGGTGGAAACGTCCCAGTTGGCGGCGGTCGTAATGATCGCCGACCCCGCCGCGATCAACAGTCCGAGAGCGCCGACGAGGCCGAACCCGAACATCGTCCAGCGCCGCCCGATCCGGTCAGCAAGCCACGCCGAGGCGAGCCGACCGAGCAGGTCGCCCAGCGACACCACCATAAACAGGGCGCCGATCATCTGGGGGCTGAACTTGTATCCCGAGCCGAGGATGGACTGACCCCAGCTCTGGATGACCGCCGAGCCGAGGATGAAGCAGAACGAGCCGATGGTGATGATGACCAGCGACCTGAGGTACTTGCTGAAGATGACGGAGTAGGACGCGGACTGGATGGACTTGACCTCGGGCAGGGCGCCGAGCCGCTCGACCGGGAATTCCAGGGCCCAGGCGAGCGCGTTGCGGGCCTCGGCGGTGCGGCCGCGCGACTGCAGGAACCGGGGCGACTCGGGCACCATGCGCAGCCAGAGCAGCAGGAAGATCGGGATGACGCCCAGGGC
>JBEKFO010000359.1:0-4470 GCA_050013275.1 Roseiarcus sp.
CCGTCGGGGCCGGCTACGGCGCGACGACCTGCGGCCTGAAGGGCGGGCTCGGCTCGGCGAGCGCCCTCGCCTCGGCCGGTTTCCGCGTCGGCGCGCTGGTTGCGGTCAACGCGGTCGGTCGGGCGACGCGGGGCGCGGGACCGCATTTCTGGGCCTCGCCCTATGAGCGCGGCGCGGAATTCGGCGGCTTCGGCGCCGGCCCGGCCGAAGACGCGCTGGCGTTCGCGCTCAAGACCGAGGCAAGCGCCAACACCACCCTCGCGGTCGTCGCCACCGACGCCCGCCTGAGCAAGGCGCAGATGACGCGCGTCGCGATCATGGCGCAGGCCGGCTTCGCCCTGGCGCTGCGGCCCGCCAACGCGCCGATGGACGGCGACGTCGTGTTCGCCGCGACGACGGGGCGCGCGGCGCGCGAGCCGACCGTGCGCGATCTCACCGAGATCGGGACCCTCGCCGCCGAATGCCTCGCGCGGGCGATCGCGCGCGGCGTCTACGAAGCGACGCCCCTGCCCTTCCCGGGGGCGCTGCCGAGTTGGAAGGGGCGGAATGGGCAGTAGGCAGTGGGCAGTCGCCCCCGCGTCGCATGCGGCCTACTGCCTATTGCCTATTGCCCCTCTCAAAACCGATCCGCCGCGAACGGCTTGGGATCCACGAACGGCGTTCCGCCGGCCATCATTTGCGCGAGTAGCAGGCCGCTGACCGGGCCGAGCGTCAGGCCGAGATGCTGGTGGCCGAAGTCGAACCACAGGCCCTTGTGGCGCGGCGCCGGGCCGATCACCGGCGCCATGTCGGGCAGGCAAGGCCGGGCCCCCAGCCACGGCTGGGGGTCGAGCCGTTCGGCGAGCGGGAACAGCTCGCGCCCGCACGGCTCGAGGCGGTCGAGATGGGCGGAGGAAGGCGGATCGTCGCGGCGCGCGAACTCCGCGCCGGTGGTCAGGCGCACCCCGCGCGTCATCGGCGCCATCAGGTAGCCTCGTTCGAGATCGTACACCGGCCGGTTGAGCGCGGCGTTCCCCTTGGCGGCGTAATGCATGTGATAGCCGCGCTTGACGCCGAACGGCAGGCGACAGCCGAACGCGGCCGCGAGGTCCCCCGACCACGGCCCCAGCGCGACGACGACGTCCGAGGCCTGCAGCGGCCCGTCCTCGACCGTCACGGACCAGCCGGCGCCAGAGGCTTGCAGCGTGCGCGCGTCGCCCTTGACGAGCTTGCCGCCGCGCTTGACGAAAAGATCGGCGTAGGCCTTGGCCAGCCCCTCCGGATCGGGCGTCGTCAGCGGTTCGCTGAAATGCACGCCGCCTTTGGCGACCTCGCTCAGGTGCGGCTCGAGCGCGAGCAGTTGATCGCGGTCGAGCGTCGCGCTCGGGATGCCGAAAGGCTTCGTCTCCTCCATGTCTGCGAGGGCGAGATCCTCGCCGCGCGAGGTGCGGTACACCTTGATCCAGCCGCCTTCGCGCAGCAGCGCGCCCGCGCCCGCGGCCTCGGCGAGCGCGCGATGTTCGGCGATGCAGCGCAGGATCAGCCCGCGCGTCGCCATCCCCACGGCCTGCCGCGATTTTTCCGAGGAGGCGAGAAAATATCGCCAAACCCACGGCGCGATCGACGGCAACGCGCGGTAGCGAATCTCGACGCGCGGATCGAGATTGAGCGAAGCGACGGCGACCTCGAGGGGCGCGCGCGGAAACACGTAGGGAAAAACCGCCTCGCTCTGCACGATGCCGGCGTTGCCGAAACTCGTCTCGCGCGCCACCGCGCCGAGACGATCGACGAGCGTGACGGCGCGGCCGCGCGCCTGCACGTGCAGCGCCGCACAGACGCCGACGATTCCAGCGCCCAGCACGATGACATCGGTTTTCGACGAGGACACGCTGCGATTCTCCTTCTTGCGAACTCGAGGCGCCTTTGTGCCCGGCGCGGGGCGCCCCTGGCAATGGGCTATGAAGACGCGGGGGGCGACGGGTCTCGATCTTTGCGCCGGCTTCCTATAGACCCCTCCTGCCCTCTTCCCAATGGACCCGCCCCCACATGATCCCGCGTTATTCCCGCCCCGAAATGGTCGCGATCTGGGCGCCGCAGACGCGCTTCAAGATCTGGTTCGAGATCGAGGCGCACGCCTGCGACGCGCTCGCCGAGATCGGCGTCATCCCCAAGAAGAGCGCCAAGGCGATCTGGGAGAAGGCTGGGAATGTGACCTTCGATGTCGCGCGCATCGACGAGATCGAGCGCGTCACGAAGCACGACGTCATCGCGTTCCTGACCCACTTGGCCGAATTCATCGGTCCCGACTCGCGTTTCGTCCATCAGGGCATGACCAGTTCCGACGTGCTCGACACCTGTCTCGCGGTGCAACTGCAACGCGCCAGCGACATCCTGATCGCCGACGTCGACGCCTTGCTCGCGGCGATCAAGCGGCGCGCCTATGAGCACAAGCTGACGCCGACCATCGGGCGCTCGCACGGCATCCACGCCGAGCCGACCACGTTCGGCCTGAAGCTCGCGCTCGCCTATGCGGAGTTCACCCGCGCCCGGGCGCGGCTCGTCGCGGCGCGCGCGGAGATTTCCACCTGCGCGATTTCGGGCGCCGTCGGCACCTTCGCCAACATCGATCCGCGAGTCGAAGAGCATGTCGCCAAGAAGATGGGCCTCATCCCGGAGCCGATCTCGACCCAGGTGATTCCGCGCGACCGCCACGCCGCGTTTTTCGCCGCGCTCGGCGTCGTCGCCTCCTCGATCGAGCGCCTCGCCACCGAAATTCGTCATCTCCAACGCACCGAAGTGCTGGAGGCGGAAGAGTATTTTTCCGAGGGGCAGAAGGGCTCCTCGGCGATGCCGCACAAGCGCAATCCGGTGCTGACCGAGAACCTGACGGGTCTTGCGCGCATGGTGCGCTCGGCGGTGACGCCGGCGCTCGAAGACGTCGCGCTGTGGCACGAGCGCGATATTTCCCATTCCTCAGTGGAGCGCATGATCGGTCCGGACGCGACGATCACCCTCGACTTCGCGCTCGCGCGGCTGACGGGCGTCGTCGACAAGCTGGTGGTCTATCCCGAGAACATGCGCAAGAATCTCGACCGGCTCGGCGGCCTCATCCATTCCCAGCGTGTGCTGCTCGCGCTGACGCAGAAGGGCGTCTCGCGCGAGGACGCCTATTCCTTGGTGCAGCGCAACGCCATGCCGGTGTGGCGCGGCGAGGGCGACTTCCTTACGCTGCTCAAGGCCGACAAGGACGTCGCCGAAGCGCTATCGCCCGCCGAGATCGAGGCGCTGTTCGACCTCGGCTACCACCTCAAGCACGTCGACACGATTTTCGCGCGGGTGTTTGGGGACTGAGGGCGCCTCCTTCTCCCCTCGCGGGAGAAGGGGGCCGGCCGCCTTACGCCTGCGGCCGATTGCGGCGCTCGTTCATGAAGCGCTCGAACTCCTCGCGGTCCTTGGACTTACGCAGGTTCTCGACGAACTCGGAAAATTCGCGGCGCGCTTCCTCGAGCTTACGGCGCTCCGCTTCGAGACGATCGAGTTCGGCGGCCTTCCACTCGTCGAACGCGGAATTCCCGGTCGAGCCGGCGTAGAACCCGCCGCCGCGGCTCCACGACCCGCACGAATAGGACCGCGACGCGCCGGCCATGGCGCTACGCGCTTGGCTCCACTTGCCGGCCGCCAAGGTTTGCAGGTCGTCGCCACCGTATCTGCGCTGCCAGAACTTGTAGCCGAGAATCGCCAGGCCGATCGGCCAGAAGACGATAAATCCCAGGATCATGGCGGCGAGTTCGAACGCGGTCCAGCGACTCGCGCCGCAGCCGTGGCGTCGCCACGTCGTATTCGCCCATTCGCCCGGATCGAATTCTCGACCGCCATTCGACCCGCCCGCTGTGCTTTGCGCCGTGCTCATCGAGAGCCTCCGTCATGATGCGCCGCGCCGAAAACTCGGGCTCGGCCGGCAAGACATTGGGTCGCTCGCCGCCCGACGCAAGGCCGCCGAAGGTAAATTTCGCACGACCGTTGCCGCCGTTCCCCGCTTTGCCGCGCGCCGGGCCGACATTATATGAAGACGCCCACCGCCCCCTTGGAGAGCCCGTCTTGCTTCGAATCGCCCTTGCCCTCGCCCTTTGCCTCGGGTTCGCGTCGGCCCAAGCGCAAACTTTGGAGAAGACGGTCCCGCAAAGCGCGGCGCAGGTTCGCCTTTCCTTTGCGCCGGTGGTCAAGAAGGTGCGGCCGGCGGTGGTCAACGTTTACGCCTCCCGCGTCGAGACGATGGCGCGCAATCCGCTGTTCGACGATCCGATCTTCCGCCAGTTCTTCGGCCAGCAGGGGCAGCAGTCGCGCGTCGCGCAGTCGCTGGGATCGGGCGTCATCGTCGACCCCAGCGGCCTCGTCGTCACGAATCATCACGTCATCGAGGGCATGACCGACGTGAAGGTCGCGCTGTCCGACCGTCGCGAGTTCGAATCCAAGATCGTGTTGCGCGATCCG
>JBEKFO010000360.1:0-4469 GCA_050013275.1 Roseiarcus sp.
ACAGCCGGCGAAAGACCGCCCGGGAAAAGCGGCCGCGGCCGGCGAGGCCGCCGTCGAAGCGCGAGAAGTCGACGATCAGAAGCTTGATCCTCTCGCGCAGGGCGGGATCGAGCGCGTCGAAGCCGGGCGCGACATCCCCGGCCTCGCAGACAATGAAGATGTCGAAAGCGTCGGCGTCGCCTTGCGCAAGAAGCGACGCCGCGGCGCGGACCGCCGGCCGGAAGAACGCGAGGTCGGGCGTGAAGCAAAGCGCGGTCTTCATTTCTCACCGGAATTCCGCGCTGGGCGCTTCAGCCGTAAACCGGATCGACGGCGCCGACTTCGCGGTAATAGTGCGCGACGCGCGCATGCCAGGAGCGGCGCGACTGCAGGTGTTCGACGCCCGGCGCGTGCGAGGGCAGATCGAGCGCCGCGACGAGCCCTTCGATTTCGCGCCGCGCCGCATGTTGCGACGTCGTCAGCGCTCCGGCGGAGGCGTCCTCGATCCGGTCCAGCGCGGTGAGCCCGATCGGAAACAATTCGCGAAAGATGACGCGGTCGTGAAGGCCGTCGGCGACGCGAAAGTGCAATTCCGCGGCGAGCCGCGCGACGCTGACCGCAATCTGCCGCGCGTTGTTGCTGGCGATCGAGGCCATGCGGTTGCGCACCATCACCCAGTCGATGACGCCGTTGTCGACGAGGCGGCGCTTGCGCCGCGCCTCCATGACGAGGTCCGCGTAATGGGCCACGGCGCCGCGTTGCGAGCGGTCGTGATGGACGCGAGAAAAGACGTCGATGTCGATATAGCTGTCGTTGAGCGGCGAAACCAGCGTGTCCGCGAGGGAATGGGCGAGCCGCATGAGATAGGAATCGCTCGCCGGCGTGTCGATGACGACGAATTCGTATTCGTGCTCCACCGCGCCGATCGCCTCGGCGAACAGCGCGAATTCATGCGCTTCGTTGGCGCGCACGTCGTTCGATTGTCCGCGCGCCATCGCGCAGTGGAGCGGCAATTCGATCGGCCAGCGCGCGTTCGCCGACCATGATTTTCGGTTCTCGAAGAAACGCGTCAAAGTCTGCTGACGCGTGTCCAGATCGATGCATGCTACCTTGTAGCCCGCCTTGAGCAGCGCCACGGCGACATGGATCGACAGCGTCGATTTGCCCGCGCCGCCCTTCTCGTTGCCGACCACGATCACGTGAGCGCTGCGCAAGTCGGTTGCGTCGTCGTCGAGTTCCATGGCGCGCCGAATCAATATAGCCGTTTCGAATCGAACATAGACTCTTTGTGGCGAAGCGCCAGTTGTCGCGTCAAAATTAAGACGCAATTTCGCCGTCAGCGCGCGGGTTCGGCGTGGCCGATGACGCGAACGACGTCGGGGAATTCGTCACGCACCGATCGTTCGAGCGCGTCGACCCGGCCATGGGCCGCCTCGACCGTGGCTTCGGGGTCGACGAGGCAGTGAAAAATCACGATTTGGCCGCCCGCCGCGGCGCGGACCCGCACGTCGTGGATATCGCGCAAGACGCCGTCGCGCGCGGCGTTGCGCGCGAGCGCCAGCGCGATTCTTCCGGTCGAGGCGGGATCGGCGGCGCGGCCCCCGATCTCCCGCGTCTCCATCGGCTCGATATGGGTCTCGACTTCGAGGTCGGCGCCCAATTCGCCCTGGATCGCGAGTTCCAACTGGGTCGCGATTTCATGGGCGTTCGCAAGACTCATGCGCCCATCGACTTCCAGATCGAGGGTGACGCACTTGCGCCCGTCGACGTTCTGCACCGCGACGTGATGGATGAACAGACGCCGCCGCGCGGCGATCAGTTGCACGCGTTCCAGCAAAGTCTCGTCGTCGAGCGCGAGCGGGTTGGCGGTGACGGTCAACGCGACATAAGGCCAGCGATGCGCGATCGCCTCGACGACTTCCGCCTTGATCGCGGCGACGCGCTCCAGCGGCAGGGTGCGTGAGACGAACAGGCCGAGATCGCCGACGATCCGCGCGCCGCTGCGGCGAAGCCGAACGAAATCGGTTCCCGCCACGCCGGGCACGCGCTCCACCGCGACGCGCAAGGCGCCGGCGAGGCCCTTGGGCGCCGCGTCGACGAGCGCGTCGACCGTGCGCCTGCCCAGCCGAAAGCCGGCGACGCCAATGAAGACGGCGACGCCGACGGCGGCGAGCGCGTCGGCGTGCGGCCAGCCCGCGCGCGTCGCGGCGAGACCGACGAGGACGAGGACCGAAGAGAGGAGATCGCTGGAAAAGTGCAGCGCGTCGGCGGCGAGCGCGTCGCTCTGCGTTTCCCGGGCGACGCGCGCCAGCGCGCGCCAGCGCACGGTGTCGACGCCGATCGACATGAGAATCGCGGCGAAGGCGAAGAGATTGGCGTCGACGACCGGCTCCTCCCCGATACGGCGCAGCGCCGCGAAGGCGACGCCGACGGCGAGGACAAGCAGAAACCCGGTCTGCGCGAGCGCCGCGACCGCCTCGATCTTGGCGTGGCCGAACGGATGATCCTCGTCCGCCGGCTTGTCCGACACGCGCACGGCGTAATAGGTCAGCGCGCTGGCGCCGATGTCGAGGCCGTTGTGGGCCGCCTCCGAGAGCAGCGCCAGCGAGCCGGCCATGGCGCCCGCAGCGAATTTGGCGAGCGTGAGGATGAGGCTCGCCGCGATGGAGGCGAGCGCGGCCCGCTGCTTGAGCTTCGAATGAGCGTCGTTCTTGTCGGCTGGGGTCATCGAGGACATGTATAAGTCGAGCGGGCGCGTTTGCGGATCGCCGGCTCCGCGCTCTTATGCTCTGTCGGCCGCGTCGACGCAAACCGGGAAGGACCCATGACCATGGAATATCTGCACACCATGATTCGCGTCAGCGACCTCGAGGCGTCGCTCGCCTTTTTCGTCGGCAAGTTCGGCCTCGTCGAGGTGCGGCGCACGACCAACGAAAACGGCCGCTACACCCTGGTCTTCCTCGCCGCGCCCGGCGACGCCGAAAACGCGAAAAAGACGCAAGCGCCGCTGCTGGAGCTGACCTACAACTGGGACCCGGAGGTGTATGCCGGCGGGCGTAATTTCGGTCATCTCGCCTATGCCGTCGACGACATCTACGCGACGTGCGAGCGGCTGCAAAAGGCGGGAGTCGTCATCAACCGTCCGCCGCGAGACGGCCGCATGGCGTTCATCCGCACGCCCGACGCGATCTCGATCGAGCTGATCCAGAAGGGCGCGGCGCTCAAGCCCGCCGAACCCTGGGCGTCGATGGCCAACACCGGCGTCTGGTGAGGCCCGCGCACGTTACACAATCGCCGCGTTGACGAGATTGCGGTAGAGCAGGCGGAAATATTCGCGATGTTCGGGGGCCTGCACCATCAGGATCGCGAACACCGCGTCGCGCGGCGAAATCCAGAATACCGTGCCGGCGACGCCGCCCCAGAAATATTCGCCGACGGCGCCCGCCGTCGGCGCAATTCCAGGTTCGAGCCGCACCGCGAAGCCGAGCCCGAATCCATGGCCGGGCCACAGCAAGAAGTGGTTTTTGACGACGTTCGGCCCGAGATGGTCGCTCGCCATGTAGGCGAGGGTGCGCGAACCGAGAATGCGCGCGCCGTTGAACCCGCCGCCGCCGCTCGCCATCGCGAGAAAGCGCGCGTAGTCGCCGATCGTCGAGACCAGGCCGCCGCCGCCCATCTCGCAACGCGGCGGCTCGCGCGACTCGATCGTGTCGATTCGCGCGGCGGTCAGCATATCGAACGAGTAGGGCTGCGCGAGGCGCTCGCGCTTGGCGTCGGGCACGTAGAACGCCGTGTCGGTCATGCCGAGCGGCGTGAAAATCCGTTCCTGCAGGAATTCGCCGAGGCTGCGGCCGGCGACGACCTCGATGACGCGCCCGAGCACGTCGGTCGAATGGCTGTATTCCCAGACTTCGCCGGGCTGGTGCTGCAAGGGCAGGGCGGCGAGCGCCTCGACGTGTTCGGCGGCGCTTTTCTGCTGGCTCATCGGCGCGGCGGCGTGGACGAGCTTCTGCACCGGCGAGGTCCCGGTGAAGCCGTAGGTGAGGCCCGACGTGTGGCGCATCAGGTCTTGGATGGTGATCGGGCGCTTGAGCGCAACGAGATCGAGCTTGTCGCCGTTCTCGACGCCGACCATCGTCTTGGCGAAGGCCGGGATGTACTTGGCGAGCGGATCGGTGAGCAGCAGCCGCCCTTCCTCGACCAGCGTCATCGCGGCGACCGAGACGATCGGCTTGGTCATGGAATAGATGCGGAAGATCGCGTCGGCGGACATCGGCGGACCGCCGGGCCCGAGCGCGCCGAGCGACTGCGCAAAAGCGACCTTGCCGTGGCGCGCGACCAGCATCGACACGCCGGGCGCATGGCCCGCCGCGACCTCCCGCTCCATCGCGTCGGTCAGGCGCCGCAGTCCCGCGCTGGAAAGGCCGACTTCTTCGGGCCGGGCGGTCGGCAAGCCCGAGGGCGCGGTGGACGGGGCGTGCATCGGGCTC
>JBEKFO010000361.1:0-4469 GCA_050013275.1 Roseiarcus sp.
CGCCCTAAACGTTCTCAAACGCGCCAGACCCGAAATCTCAATCCGGCGAAAACGAAAACGGTCCGGATGGTCCGACGCCTTCGCCCGATCCATGCTCGGCCAAATGCGATAGCCCTGCGCAGGCGGGCTTCGCCCCTTGACAGCCCTTCGGCTTCGGAAGTCTTAGCCTCCATGAGGTCGACGGCGCTCTCCGCCGAAATCCGTAGGATGCGCCACAGCGCACCTGGTGACCGAGAAGCCCTGTCACTGCATTATACGTGTCTCACCGGAGGGGCGCAGTCCACCACTCCACACCTATTTCCCTTTTTGCGCAACGCCAGGATGCTCAACCCCGTGATCGGCCGGCGTCGGCTGGCGAGGGAAGCCCTCGCGGCGCGGCGAGGCGACGGAAAATCGTCACGCAAGCCCTTGAAAACAAGCCATCGCGCCGGAAAGCAGCGCCGGGCGCGATATCGCGGATTTATTTGGCGGAGCGCGACCCCTCATCCGGCCGGCTCCGCCGGCCACCTTCTCCCGCCTGCGGGAGAAGGGGGGCCCCTCACCACATATCCAACGCCACCCTCGCCTCGTCGGACATGCGGCTTTGATCCCATGGCGGATCGAACACCATTTCGACCTTGACGCCGGCCACGCCGGGGACGGCGCCGACGGCGTTTTCCACCCACAGCGGCATTTCGCCCGCCACCGGGCAGGCCGGCGCGGTCAGCGTCATCTCGACGGTGACAAAGCGTTCGTCGTCGATGTCGACGTTGTAGATCAGGCCGAGCTCATAGATGTCGGCGGGAATTTCCGGGTCGTAGACGCTCTTCAGCGCCTGCACGATCTGCGCGGTGAGCGCTTCGAGTTCCTCGCTCGACATCGCCGACGGCGGCTTGTCCAGGGGAACGCCCGGCGACGTCGGGACGGTTGGGGTGTCGGTCATTCCCAAGGTCCTCCTCAGGCGAACAGTTTTTGCGCGCGCACGAGCGCGTCGGCGAGCGCGTCGACCTCGGCGCGGGTATTGTAGAGCGCGAACGAAGCGCGGCAGGTCGAGGTCACGCCGAAACGTTGCAACAGCGGCATCGCGCAATGCGTGCCCGCGCGCACCGCGACGCCGGAGCGGTCGATCACGGTAGCGACGTCGTGCGCGTGCGCGCCGTGCATGGTGAACGACAGGATCGGCCCCTTGCCCGGCGCCGTGCCGATGATGCGCAGCGAATTGATCGCGCCGAGGCGCTCGTGCGCATAGGCGCTCAAGGCTTCCTCGTGCGCACGCACGCGCGATCGGCCGACGCCTTCGAGGTAATCGAGCGCCGCGCCGAGCCCGATCGCCTGGACGATCGGCGGCGTGCCGGCCTCGAAACGGTGCGGCGGCTGGTTGTAGGTGACGATGTCGCGCGTCACGTCCTGGATCATCTCGCCGCCGCCGTTGTACGGCGGCAAGGTTTCCAACAGCGCCCGCTTGCCGTAGAGCGCGCCGATGCCGGTCGGGCCGTACAGTTTGTGGCCGGTGACGACGTAGAAGTCGACGTCGAGATCGCGCACGTCGACGTCGAGATGCACGGAGCCTTGCGAGCCGTCGACCAGCACCGGAACGCCGTGGGCATGGGCGATGCGCACGATGTCCTTGATCGGCGGCGCGGTGCCCACGACGTTCGACATCTGGGTGATCGCGACGATCTTGGTGCGGGGGGTCAGCGCGCGCTCGAAGGCTTCGAGCGAAAACGAGCCGTCGTCGGCGACGTCGACCCACTTGAGCACAG
Organism: Roseiarcus sp.; assembly: GCA_050013275.1. Classification (GTDB taxonomy): domain Bacteria; phylum Pseudomonadota; class Alphaproteobacteria; order Rhizobiales; family Beijerinckiaceae; genus Roseiarcus. The sequence goes on from JBEKFO010000361.1 coordinate 1,743, forward strand.
CGCCCTTGCGCTCGCGATGGAAATGCCAGGGCACGATGTTGGAGTGGTGCTCCATCACCGAAAGCACGATTTCGTCGCCTTCACGAATATGGGCGAGGCCGAAGCTCGAGGCGACCAGATTGATCGCCTCGGTCGCCGAGCGCGTGAAGACGATTTCGTCGCTCGAAGCGGCGTTGAGAAAGCGGCGCACGCTCTCGCGCGCCGCCTCGTAGGCTTCGGTGGCGGCGTTGGCGAGATAATGCAGGCCGCGATGGACGTTGGCGTATTCGTGCTCGTAGGCGTGCGTCAGCCGCTCGATGACGACCCGCGGCTTCTGCGCCGAGGCGGCGTTGTCGAGATAGACCAGCGGCTTGCCATACGGGCGCTCGGCGAGGATGGGAAAATCGGCGCGCAGCGCCTCGACGTCGTACGAGGCGAGGCCCGAGGAAGGGGGATTCTGGTGGATCGTCATGCCGACGCCGCTCCTGCGCGCCGGGCGAGCCAGGCGCGCGTCATCGAAAGCAAGATTTCCGCAAGATCGGGTTCGCCGACGCGGGCGATCGCCTCGGCGCCGAAAGCCTCCAGCAGCATCGCCTCGGCCTCGTTTCTCGGTAGCCCACGCGACTGCAGGTAGAACACCTGCTCGGGATCGAGCGCGCCGACCGTCGCGCCATGGCCGCAGACGACGTCGTCGGCGAGAATCTCGAGCTCCGGCTTGTTGTTCATCGCCGCCTGCGGCGAAAGCAGGATCGCCTGGGACTTCATCGCGCCGTCCGTCTTCTGCGCGCCGGGCCTGACGACGACCTTGCCTTGGAACACGCCGGTCCCGTCGTCGGCCACGATGTGCCGGTAGAATTCCCGGCTCTCGCCGCCGCGGGCGGCGTGCACGACTTCGAGCGTCGTGTCGGCGTGGCGGCGCCCGTCGATCAGCGCGAGGCCGCCGAGTCCGATCCTCGCGTGCTCGCCCGCGAGGGTGGCGAAAATCTGTCGCCGGACGAGCGCGCCGCTGGCGACGAAGCCGAACGCGTCGAGTTCGGCGCGCTCCGCCAATTGCGCGACCTGGCTTTCGACATGCAGGCCCGCCTCGTCCTCGATCGAAGCGACGTGCGTCGCCTTGGCGCCCGGCGCCAAGTCGATCCAAGTCGAGACTTGGCGCTGCGCCCCTGCTCCCGCGCCGACGAAACGCTCGATGAAGCCGGCGTGCGCTCCCGCGCCGAGCGCGATGGCGAGACGCGAATAGATCGCTTCGGGGCCGACGGCGGAACAACAATGGACGATCTCGATGAGCGGCGCTCCGTGCTCCGGCTCGATCGTCACGGAACAGCCGCCGAGCGTCAGCGCGACGTTGAGCGCCAGCATCGCATCGCTCTGGGCGAGCGCCGGCGCTTCCGGCGCGCTCGCGACGATCGCGACGCCGACCGGCGGCGGGTCGGACAGCTCCGCGGCGAACCGGCCGTCGAGCAGAACGAACCGCGCTCCGCCGACGCGCGCCAGCGAGGCGAGCAATGCCCGCGCGGCCTCGATCGCCGCCGCATCGGGCGCCGCAGCAAGCGGCGCGGCGCTCGCCAGCGCGGCGCGAAGATCGGTGTAATGCCAGGATTCGACGCGGCGCGTCGGCAGACCCGCCTCCTCGAAGCGACGGAACGCCGCCTCCTGCCGCGACGAAGCCGCCGCGCCGCGCAACGCGGCGAATTGCTCGGCGAGGGTCGTCTCGGCCGCGGTGGCGGCGATGGCGCGATGCAAGGTCATGCCGTCCTCACGCCGCCTCGCTCGCATATTCGTGGTAGCCGTTGCGCTCCAGTTCGAGCGCCAGCTCGGGCCCGCCGGACTTGACGATGCGGCCTCTGGCCATGACGTGCACCACGTCCGGCTTGATGTACTCGAGCAGCCGCTGGTAGTGGGTGATGACCAGGAAGGATCGATTGGGGTCGCGTAGCGCATTGACGCCATCGGCGACGATGCGCAGCGCGTCGATGTCGAGCCCGGAGTCGGTCTCGTCGAGCACGCACAGATGCGGCGCGAGCAGCGCCATCTGCAACACCTCCATGCGCTTCTTCTCGCCGCCGGAAAAACCGACGTTGAGCGGGCGCTTGAGCATCTCCGGATCGATCTTCAGGTTCTGCGCGGCGCCGCGCACAGCGCGCATGAAATCGGGCGTCGTCAGGTCGGCCTCGCCGCGCGCGCGCCGCTGCGCGTTGAGCGCGGCCTTGAGGAACGTCATCGTCGCGACGCCGGGGATTTCGATCGGGTACTGGAAGGCGAGGAACACGCCCTTGGCGGCGCGCGCGTCGGGCTCGATGTCGAGGATGTTCTCGCCGTCGAGCAGGACTTCGCCTGAGGTGACGTCATAATCGGGCTTGCCGGCGATGACGTAGGACAGCGTCGACTTGCCCGAGCCGTTCGGCCCCATGATCGCGGCGACTTGGCCCGTCGCGACGCTGAGATTGAGGCCGTCGAGAATCGGCCTGCCCTTGATTTCGACGCTGAGGTTCCTGATATCTAGCATCAACCGACCCTTTGACTGCTGGCCTTCGTCATCCGACGCTCCCTTCCAGGGAAATCGCGATCAGCTTCTGCGCCTCGACCGCGAACTCCATCGGCAATTGCTGCAGCACGTCGCGCACGAAGCCGTTGACGATCAGCGCCGTCGCTTCCTCGCCCGACAGCCCGCGCTGCAGGCAATAGAACAACTGATCGTCGGAGATTTTCGAGGTTGTCGCCTCGTGCTCGAACACGGCGGACGAGTTC
>JBEKFO010000362.1:0-4450 GCA_050013275.1 Roseiarcus sp.
ATACACCACCGTCGGCGGACGCACGCCGATCAAGACCAACGTGCGCATCGTCGCAGCCACCAACAAGGACCTTCGCTACGCGATCCAGCAGGGCTCGTTCCGCGAGGACCTGTTCTTTCGCCTGAATGTCGTGCCGCTGCGGCTGCCGCCCTTACGCGAGCGCACCGAAGACATTCCCGACCTGGTGCGCCACTTCTTTCAACGCGGCGTCGCCGAGGGGCTCGCGCCCAAGAACCTGGACGCAGGCGCCATGGACCGGCTGCGTCGCTACCCCTGGCCGGGCAACATTCGCGAACTGGAGAATTTGACCCGCCGGATCGCGGCGCTTTATCCGCAGGAGGTCATCAGCGAGCCGTTGATCGAGGCCGAACTCGGCCTGAACGCGCCGCTGCAGAGCCTGGGGGCTCCCCTCGGGCCCGATCTCGGCGGCGTCCAGCGCGAGACCGCGGCCGCGCAAGAGCAATTCGTCTCAGGGCTCGAGCGGCACGTCGCCGAATTGTTCCGCTCGTTCGGCGATTCCTTCCCGCCGGTCGGATTGTACCATCGCGTCCTGCGCGATCTCGAGGTGCCGCTGATCGCCGCGACGTTGGCGGTCACACGCGGCAATCAAATCAAGGCGGCCGAGATTTTGGGGCTCAACCGCAACACCTTGCGCAAGAAAATTCGCGATCTGGATTTGCGCGGCGTGCGGACGCTAAAGTGAGCTTCGCCGCTTTTTAGTCGCAATCTTGCAACATCGTTGCATCGGCGCCACTGTGCTGGCGGGGGGCGCCAATGAGGGGCGGCGACGAAGATTGCGGACGTGACATTCCAACAATCGGAAAAAAACGCCGCGAATTCGGCGAATTACGCGGCGGCGGAACGCTTCGGCGACGGACGGACATCCGGTCGATTCGGGCCTTTCGCCGTTGGCGGGGCGCTGATCCTGGCGCTGGCGACTTTCGTCATATTCGCCGGGTTCACGCCGATTATTCCCACGCCCACCGTGGTGTTGGCGATCCTCGCCGGCGACGGGTTGATCATCGTTTGCCTGCTCGTGCTGATCGGCCTGGAGTTGCGCAGCCTTCGCGCCGCGCGTCGGGCGGCGCGCGCCGGCGCGCGGCTTCACAATCGCGTCGTCGCGCTGTTCTCGCTGGTTGCGGCGATCCCGGCTCTGGTTACCGCGGTCGTCGCCACCGTTTCGGTGGAATGGGCGATCAATCCGGCGTTCATGAAGGACGTCGGTGCGTTCCTCGGCGAATCCGGCGAGCTGGCGCAAGTCTATCGCGAATCGCAGTGCAGCGCCTTGCTGCGCGAAGCCGAACTGACGGCCGGCGATCTCGCGCAGGCCGCGCGCCTGCTGCGTGCGAACCCCGATCTTTTTCGCGACTATCTCGGCGCGCGCGCACACGCGCTCGGATTCTCCGCCGCGGCGGTGATCAAGGCCGACGGGTCGGTAGCGGCGACGGCCGCCGGCTCTGACGCGAAGCTGATCGCCAAACCGGAAGCTTCCGACTTCGCCGCCGCCGCGGCGCGGCAGCCGTATTGCGGCCTGCTGGGCCAAGGAAACGTCTTCATCGCGATGCGGCCGATCGACGGTTTGGACAACAGCTTTTTCTACGCGGCGAGGACGTTCAACCCGGCCTCGGACAGGGTGGCGAGCGACGCCTCGAGCGTTTCGGCGATCTTCGCCAATTTCGAGGCGCACCGACACAACATCGAACTGGGATTCGCCAGCGTGTTCGTGATGCTGTCGCTGACGATGCTGATCTCGGCGGTGTGGATGGGGTTGACCTTCGCCAACCAGCTCGTCGGGCCGATCCGACGCCTGATCCGCGCCACCGACGAAGTCGCCTCCGGCAATCTTTACGTACAGGTGCCGACGCGACGCTCCGAAGGCGACCTCGGGCACCTCGGCGAGACGTTCAACAAGATGACCATGGAGCTGCGTCAGCAGCACAATCGCCTGACCGCCGCCAATGCGCTCAACGACGAGCGGCGCGCCTTCATCGAGGCCGTGCTTTCCGGCGTGCCGGCCTGCGTGCTCGGCGTCGACGCCGACGGCGTCGTCACGGTGAGCAACGCCGCGGCCGAGCGGCTGCTGTGCCCGTCCGACGACGCGACGGGGCTGGTCGGACGACGCCTCGAAGAGGTCTTCCCGCGGCTCGCGCAGATCCTGGCGGAAGCGCGGTCGATGAATCTCAAATCCTACCAGGGGCAGGCGACGTTGCTGCGGCACGGCCGCGAGCGTCTGCTCAACGTGCACGTCACCGGAGATCCGCAGCGCGGCGACCAAGGCAACGTGATCACGCTCGACGACATCAGCGAACTCGTCACCGCCCAGCGCAGCGCCGCCTGGGCCGACGTCGCCCGTCGCATCGCCCACGAGATCAAGAATCCGTTGACGCCGATTCAGCTCTCCGCCGAGCGGCTGAAGCGCCGTTACGGCCGCGTGATCGTCGAAGGCAAGGACGTCTTCGATCAGTGCACGGACACCATCATCCGGCAAGTCGACGACATCAAACGCATGGTCGACGAATTCTCCTCGTTCGCCCGCATGCCCAAGGCGCGCCCGATCGCCGACAATCTCTCGGACTGCGTGCGCCAGGCGATGTTCCTGATGCGCATCGGCCGGCCGGAGATCGCGATCGAGGACGATTTGCCGCGAGAGCCGGTGAGCGCCGAATTCGACCGTCGGCTGATATCGCAAGCGTTGACGAACGTGCTCAAGAACGCCACCGAGGGCATCGACGCGCTGGAGTCGAGCGAAGGCGGCGGCAAGATCCTCGTCGTCTTGCGCGTCGACGACGACGGCTTCGCGCGCATCGGCGTCAGCGACAACGGCAAGGGATTTCCCAGCGAGGATCGCCACAAGTTGGTCGAACCCTATGTGACCACGCGCGCCGAGGGCACCGGACTCGGCCTGCCGATCGTCATGAAGATATTCGAGGATCACCACGGCGGCGTGGAATTGCTCGACGGCCTGCCGCGTCCCGACGGCGGCCATGGCGCTCAAGTCCTGATGAAGCTGCCGCTTCGCGCCGTCGAAGCGCCAACCGACAGTTCGCACGCGCCAACCCCTCCCCAGACAGCTGGTTCAATCTGATGATCGCTGACATCCTGATCGTCGACGACGAAGACGACATTCGTGAACTCGTTTCCGGCATTCTTTCCGACGAAGGACACTCGACGCGCCTGGCGCGCAATTCCGACGAGGCTCTCGCCGCGATCGAAGCGCGCCGGCCGCAGCTGGTGCTGCTCGACATCTGGCTGCAAGGCTCGCGGCTGGACGGCCTGCAATTGCTGGAGATCGTCAAACAGCAGCACCAGAACGTGCCGGTGGTGATGATTTCCGGCCACGGCAACATCGAGACCGCGGTCGCCGCGATCAAACTGGGCGCTTACGATTTCATCGAGAAGCCGTTCAAGGCGGATCGACTGATCCTGATCGCGGAGCGCGCGCTGGAGACCTCGCGGCTCAAGCGCGAGGTGAACGATCTCAAGGCGCGCACCGGCGCGGTCAATCGCATGGTCGGCGCGTCCTCCGCCATCACGAACTTGAAGCGGATCGTCGAACGACTCGGCCCCGCCAACTCGCGCGTCCTCATTTCCGGACCCGCCGGCGCGGGCAAGGAACTGACGGCGCGGCTGATCCACGCCCATTCCGTGCGCGCCGAGGGTCCCTTCGTGGTTCTCAACGCGCCGACGATCACGCCTGAAAACATGGAGAGCGAACTGTTCGGGATCGAGGCGGGTCCCGATCGCCCGCGCCGCGTCGGCGCGCTCGAGGAGGCGCACGGGGGCACGCTCTATCTCGACGAAGTCGCCGACATGCCGCTCGAGACGCAGGCCAAGATCCTGCGCGTGCTGGTCGACCAGAATTTCCAGCGCGTCGGCGGATCGGCGCGCGTCCATGTCGACGTGCGCATCATCTCCTCGACCAGCCGGGATCTCGCCCAGGCGATCACCGACGGGCAGTTCCGCGAGGATCTCTTCCATCGTCTTTCGGTGGTGCCCATTCGCGTGCCTTCGCTCGCGGAGCGGCGCGACGACATTGCCGAACTGGTGCAATATTTCATGGAGCAGGTCGCCGCGACCATGGGCGTGCCGCCGCGGCGCATCGCCGCCGACGCGATGGCGGTGCTGCAATCGCACGACTGGCCCGGCAACATCCGCCAGTTGCGCAACAATATCGAGCGGCTGATGATCCTGGTGGCGGGCGATCCGGACGCGGAGATCACCGCCGCGATGTTGCCTTCGGAAGTCGGCGCCCTGGTGCCGGCCATCCCCACCGGCGTCGGCGGCGAGAAATTGATGAGCATACCGCTGCGCGAGGCGCGCGAGGTGTTCGAGCGCGAATATCTGGTCGCGCAAATCAACCGCTTCGGCGGCAACATCTCCCGCACCGCCGAATTCATCGGCATGGAGCGCTCGGCCTTGCATCGCAAGCTCAAGTCGCTCGGCGTCGACT
>JBEKFO010000363.1:0-4446 GCA_050013275.1 Roseiarcus sp.
GGTCCCGAGATCGAGAACGGCGCGGATCGGCTTGGCGCCGATCATGTCCCGGATCGCGGCTTCGACCCGCTCCTCGGGCGCGTGCAGGGCGCGGATGGAGTCCCAGTCGGCGGCGCGTTCGGCGAAATAGGCGGCGGCCTGCTTGCGGCGCGCCTCGCGCGCCAGGCCTAAGCGCGCGCGGTCGGCGGCGAGCGTGGCGTCGGCCGGCTCGATGCGCGCGATCAGCGCGCGGGCGAGCGCGCCGCCCTTGTCGGCGAGCCGGTAGAACGCCCAGGCGCCCTCGCGCTGGCGCTCGGCGAGGCCCGCTTCGACGAGCAGCTTGAGATGGCGCGAAACGCGCGGCTGCGATTGGCCGAGGATGGCGACGAGCTCGCTCACCGTCAGTTCGGCTTCGCAGAGCAGCCCGATGAGCCGCAGGCGCGTCACCTCGCCCGCCGCCTCGAGGCCGGCCAGCAGCGCCTCGAAGCTCATCGTCGGCGGAGGCCCTGCCGGATGCGTCGCTTTAGACATAAGGATATGTTTATATCTAATTTCATACCGGCGCAAGCGGCGAAATCCGTTCGTCCCGGCGCCGGAGCGCAAACTCCTGCCGCCCCTTGTCCCGCCGCCGCCGCGCGAATGCGAAAAGGGGACCGAAAAAGGCGCCCAAGCGGTTGAAATCCCCCGGGACGGGACACGGATGCGCGCTTGATGATTCGTCGCTGGCCCATCGGGCCCGGCGCGTGGCGCGCCGATCTCGCGAAGGGTTCGCCGACCCCTGGTCCGTCGGCCGTCGACCGACCTCTTCCCCGGCAAGACGGGAAGAGGAGCGCGTCTCAGAACGCCACGATCTCGCGCCCGCGCTCGGCGACGACGACCCGGCATCGTCCCAGGCATTCGCGCTCGATCAGCGCGACGATGCGGGCGGCGGCCTCTTCCACGTCGCCGACGCCGTTGGACTGAACGGTGAGCGCCGCGCGGCGGGTGCGCGTCGAGACGGCGGTCCGCGCGTCCTGGCGCCAGTTCCATCGCCGGCACAGCACATGACGCGAATCGGCGTAGACGACCTCGCCGACTTTCGGCGGATCGCTCGGGTCTTCTCCCGCCTCGGCCCCCATGTCGACGAAGCTGTCGCCGGGGCGCGAAAAGCGGAAGGCGAGGTCGCCCTCGATCCGGTCGAGATCGTCGCAGCCCAGGCACAGGCCCGACTGCAGCGAGACCGCGTTGTAGAGATCGACCAGCGGGTTGACCGGCGGCAGGGCGCCGCCGGCGAGGACGCGCTTGATCAGCCGCTCGACCGACGAGCGGTAGCTCGTCCTCTTGATGCCGAAGCCCTTGTAGGCGGCGCGCCACGCCGCGACGCCGGGAATGGCGGAAAGCTCGACGCCGCCCCAGCGGCGCCGGCATTCCGCCTCGATCGCCTGGATTTCGCCGTGCAGGAGCGCGCTACGCTCCTCTCCGACGCCGAGATCGTCGGCGACGACCAGCGCGACGCGAAAATCCGGGAAGCGGTCGGCAAGTTCGGCGATTGAAAGAGTCGGCATGGGGGTCCGCGGCGGGAGACGCGGGCGCATTGGGCCGCGGCGGCGCGGGCTGTCAAGGCGGCGGCCGGAGGCGTCGGGCGTCACTCCTCCTTTTCCTCGCGGCCATAGAGAAGAAGCAGGAGGAGAATGACGATCCCATAGATGATGTTGCGCCCGTAGTCCGGCATGTTCATGGCCAACAGGACGCTGACCAGGGCGACCAGCGTGACGGCGCCCGCCGCCGCGCCGAGATAATGGCCGCGGCCGCCCAACATGTAGACGCCGCCGATCACGACCGCCGCAATCGATTGGAAGAGGTAAGGCGTTCCCATTCCGAGCGACGCCTGGCCGCCGAAGCCGACCAGCAGAACGCCCGCCAGCGCGGCGAACAGGCCGCTCAGCGCATAGAGCAGCACCGTGACGAGGCGGACGTTGACGCCGGCGAGATAGCTGGCGGTCGGGTTGGCGCCGATCGCATAGGTCCTGCGGCCGAAAGTCGTGAAGCTGAGGATGAACGACACGACGGCGATGACCGCGAACCAGAGGACGACGGCCGCGGGGACGCCGAACAGGCTGCCGTGCACAGCCTCCTGGACGACCGGCGGCGCGTAGGAGGCGCAAGCCTGGCAGGTCATGCCGCCGCTCAAGCCGAGCGTCAGCCCTTCCATCACGCCGTCCATCGCGAGCGTCATGACGACGGCGGGAACGCCGAGAAACGCGATCGCGAAGCCGTTGACCACGCCGACGGCGGCGCCCATTCCGAGCGTCGCCAGCAGCGCGTAAGCGGCGCGGTTGTCCTGACCGAGCGAAGTGGTGACCAGCAGAATCGCCGCGCCGTTGAGGACCCACGGCACGGAAAGGTCGATGCCGCCGATCAGCACGACGAACGTCTGTCCCGCCGCGACCAGGCCGACGAACGACGCGACGGTCAATATCGCCGTTATGCTGTCGAAGCTGGCGAAGCCGGGATGCACGATCTCGCCGACGACGAACAGCATGATCGCCGCCAGATAGGCATAGACGATCCGGCGACGGTCCTTGGTCAGGCCGAGCCGGTCGAGGCCCTGCATGGGACTTCTTCCGCGCGCCGTCACCGCCGTCGCCCCAGCAAACGGCCGATCAGCGCGCCGAGAACGACCGCGACGACCAGGAAAAGCCCTTCGTAGAAGGACTGGTAGAGAGGATCGATGTTCGAGAAGAACAGGATGTTGACGATCATCGTCGTCACGAACGCGCCGGCGACGACCCCGACGCCGCTGCCGCGACCGCCGAACAGGTTCATGCCGCCGAGGACCACCGCGACGATCGAACTCAGCGTGTAGCCGTTGCCTGTCGTCGCGTCGCCGGCCGTGGCCGTCGCGGCGAGAAAGAGACCGGCGGCGCCCGACATCAAGCCGCTCAAGGCGAACGCCGTCACCCGCGCGCGCACCGCGTCGACGCCGTTGGCGCGCGCCGCCAGCTCGTCGTTGCCGATCGCGACGATGGAAACCCCGATCGCGCTTCGCCGAAACGCGTACCACAGCAGCGCGACGATGAGCACTTCGAGGAGCGCGTAGGGCTGATTGGGGTTGACGAGCGCGGCGGTGTAGGCCGGCGGGATCGAGCCGCCCGGTTGCGGCAGGACGCGAATCGCGAGCCCTTGATAGATCGACAGGGTCGCAAGGGTGACGAGGATCGGCTGAAGGCGGCCGACGCCGACCAACAAGCCGTTGGCCAGGCCCAGCGCGGCGCCGATCGCGAGGATCAGAACGCTCCAGCCGATCATGCTGGCGGCGTTGTCGCGAATGTAGACGGCGGCGAGCGCATTGGACAGATCCATGACGCCGCCCACGGAAAGGTCGAGACCGCGCGCTATCACGACGAATGCCTGCCCCATGGCGGTCAGCACGAGGGGCATGGTGTTGTTGACGGTCGAGGTGATTTCGAAATTGCCGGGCAGGCCCCCCTGTCCCCACCAGTAGACCGCGCAATAGACGACGATCGCCACGGCGAGCATCGTCAACGCGAGAACGAGCCCGACGTTCTGGCCAAGGAAGTAGGCGAGCCTGCTCGGCCGGCGGCCCTCGACCGCGGCTTCAATTGACAACGGGACGCTCCCTGACTGCGGCCGAAACGATGTCTTCCGCGCTGACGCCCGGCGCCTCGAGCTCCGCGGCGATCCGCCCCTCCCGCATCACCAGGACGCGGTGACAGAGATGCGCGAGTTCCTCCGCGTCGCTCGAGTAGAAGAGCACGGCCCGCCCTTCGCCGGCGAGACGCACCATCAGTTCGTAGATCTCGTGCTTGGTGGCGATGTCCACGCCGCGAGTGACGTCGTAGAGGAGGACGATGCGCGAGTCGGCCAGCAGCCACCGCGCGAGCAGCACTTTCTGCTGGTTGCCGCCGCTCAGCCTGCCGACGGCGTTGCTCAGATCCGGCGTTTTGATCTTCAGGGCGTTGGCCGCGCCGAACGCCAGGCGCCGTTCGCGTCCGCCGAGCATGACCCCCATCACGGAGATCCGCGGCAGGACGGCGAGCGTCAGGTTGGCGCCGACCGACATCGGCATCAGGAGGCCTTCGGTCTTGCGGTCCTCGGGAACAAGCGCGACGCCGAGGCGGACGGCGTCGCGGGGACTGCGTATGCGCGCCCGCTCGCCGTCGATGAGAATTTCGCCCGCAGTCGTCGCTAGGGCGCCGAACAGCGAAAAGAAGAGTTCGCGATGACCGTGGCCGGCGAGTCCGCCGACCCCCAAGATTTCTCCGGCATGCAGCGTCAGCGACGCATCGGCGACGCCGGGCCCGGTGAGTCCTCGGACCTCGAGCGCCGGCCGGCGCTGCCGCAGCGCCAGCGGCGACGGATAGTGCGCGTCGACCGTCTGACCGGTCATCAGGCTCACCGCCCGGCTTTCGTCGATCTCGGTGAAAGTGCCGAGATCCCGACCGTTGCGGAAGATCGTGATCCGGT
>JBEKFO010000364.1:0-4400 GCA_050013275.1 Roseiarcus sp.
CGGGCGTCGAGCCCTTGCGCAATTCGAAATGCAGTTGCGGCGAATTGACGTTGCCGCTCTGGCCGGACTTGGCGATGATCTGGCCGCGCTTGACCGTGTCGCCGCGCTTGACATCGAGCTCGCCATTGTTGGCGTAGGCGGTGACGAAGCCGTTGGGATGGCGGATCAGCACGAGATTGCCATAGCCTTTCAATTCGCTGCCCGCGTAAGCGACGACGCCGCTCTCGGCCGCTCGCACCGAAGTGCCCTCCGGCACGGCGATATTGATGCCGTCGTTGCCGCCGGCCTTGAAGCTCTCGATGATGCGGCCGCGCGCCGGCCACCGAAACTCCGGCGCAACGCCGGCGGCGTCGGCCTGGGCGCTCGTGAGCGGTGCTGCTGGCGCCGGATCCGTGGCGTGCACGCTGCTGGTTTGGATGGCGTCGGTCGTCGGTTTCTTCTTCGCCGCCGCTTGCGCATCGACGTTGGTTTGCGCGGCGACCGCGGGAGCGGCCGCCTTGGCGTCGCCCTTAGCCGCCGATTTAACCGGCGACGGGCTCGCCTCCGCGGCGGCGTCGCCAGCCGGCTTCTTCGCCTTCGGCTTCTTGACGGGCGCGGCGTCGGGCGCGTCGGCCGATGCGACGCGCCTGGCCTTTTCGCCAGGCGCCGCCGCGACGGCGGCGCCGTTCGCGTTGTAGACGGGAACGACGAGCCGCACGCCGCCGTGGACGTCTGAGGCGCTATTCAATCCGTTGGTCTTCAGCATCGCGGAAGGCGGGACGCCGTAGCGACGCGACAGGCTGTCCAAGCTGTCGCCCTGGGCGACGACGATCGGAGAGCCGCCGACAGCGCTCCACCCATTGGTCGAGCCGGCGACCGGCGGACCCGCGGAATTCCTGATCGGGCTGGGCGGCTCGGGCGACAGGGCGGCGACGGCGACCGGGCTCGGATGGGCCGGGTCGGCCTGGGGGTCCGCCGACGCGAGCGGGGCGGATGCGACCTGCGGCGTCGGCGCGCCGGTGTCGTTGGAAGCCGTGGAGAAAGGGTTCGAGAAGGGGCTGTCGAACGTCTGGCTCAATCGCGTCGAATCCGCCGAGCACCCGGAAAGCCAAATACCGACTAATCCCGTTAGGGCCACGCGGGCGGCGTTCCGCCGGACGACAACCGTTGCGAATTTACTCATCGTCTTCAACCCACTCGAACGCAACTGAACTTCCGGCAGTTTGAGCGCAACGTGTTAAGAGATGGTTTAAGATGAATATTTTGCGCGCCGAAGACCCGCCTCAGAACGGCGCCTCGCGCGGCGCCCTGCGAGGCGTCACAACGCGCGCGCGACGCCCTCGACCAAGGGCGTGAAGGTCCGCGCCAGGCCGTGCATACTGGCGGCGATCTCGCCGTTCGCGGCGCGCGTCAGGCGCACGATTCGTTGGTCGCTAGAGGCGCCGTCGGCGATGGCCGCGACCAGCGCCCCGCCCTCGACGAGGAGGTCGGTCAGCCGCGGGGCCGGCGTTGCAATCACCGCGTGGACGAGGATGCGGTCGAAACGTCCGCTCCGAGGATCGAGCGCCAGGCCGTCGCCCCAGACGACGCGGACGTTGGCGAGCCCGAAAGCCTCGAGGCGTGCGGCGGCCTCGAGCGCCAGCGACTGACGCCGTTCCAGCGAGACGACTTCGCTCGCCAGTTGCGCAAGCAGCGCCGTGGCGTAGCCGGTTCCGGTTCCGATCTCCAGCACCCGACTCCCCGGCTCGGGACCGAGAGCCTCGATCATCGCGGCGACGATCGAGGGCGGCGGCGCGGTCTGACCGGAGCCAATCGGCAACGCGATGTCGCGCGCGGCGATGTCGCCGTAGCGCTGCGGCATGAACAACGCGCGCGGCGCACGTTCCAGCGCGCGCAAGAGACGAAGGTCGCGAATGCCGCGCGCACGCAAGCGCAGCATGAATTGCGCGCGTTCTTCAGCCTCGAGGTCGTTCACGGGCGCGTCCTCGTCTCGCGGCGCCGGCATGGCTCAAGGGGTGCGGAAGGCCTCGGCATAGCGCAAGCGCGTCCCCTCGTCGGTCAAATCGAGCCGCAACGGCGTGATCGACACCTTGCGGGCCGCGAGCGCCTCGATGTCCGTGCCTGCGCCCGGGGTGAAGCCGCCGCGCTGAAACATCAGCCAGTAATAGGGTATCGCGCGCCCGTCGCGCCGCTCCTCGATGCGCATCAATTCGGTGTCGCGCCGTCCTTGCGTCGTCGCCGCCTCGCCCGCGACCTCCGCGGCCGCGCAGGCGGGGAAATTGACGTTGACGAGCATGCCTTCGGGGATGCCGATGCGCAGGATCTTCTTGATCACGTCGGCGCCAAGCGTCGCGGCGCATTCCCAGTTCATCTTGTCGCGGCCCTCGGCGCCGCCATAGGCCTGAGAGAGGGCGATCGAAGACACGCCGATCAGCGCGCCCTCGATCGCCGCCGCGATCGTACCGGAGTAGGTGACGTCCTCGGCGACGTTCTGGCCGCGGTTGACGCCCGACAGGATCAGGTCTGGGCGCGCGTCCGCCATGATCTTGCGCACGCCCATGATGACGCAGTCCGTCGGCGTGCCCTGCACCGCGAAATGGCGCGGGCTGATCTGCCGCAGGCGCAAGGGATTGTTGAGCGACAGCGAATGCGCGACGCCCGATTGGTCGATTTCCGGCGCGACGACGAATACGTCGTCGGACAGCTCGCGGGCGATCGCCTCCAATATCTTGAGGCCCGGCGCGTGGACGCCGTCGTCGTTGGTCAGCAAGATTCGCATCGATCGCCTTTCCCGCGTGGCGCGGCCGGAGCGTTCGTTTGTAGCGCGCCCGATCGATTCGCGCGATAACGGTTCGCGGCCGGTTTCCCGGCGCCGGCGCGACTCGCACGGCGTCGCAATCTGTGCGATCGTCGCGATCGCCGATCAATAAGACGAGAGTTCACTCAGGAACCCGATGACGGGAAAAGCGCTGGCGTCCACTCTTCTGTTCCTCGCCTTTCTCGCGCCCGCGCCGGTTGCCGAAGCGCAGGGGTTCTGCACGATGCTGTGGGCGCCGGTCTGCGCGCTCAAGGACGGCGTCGAGAAGACCTATTCCAACGCCGGCTGCGCCAAGGCGGACGAAGCCACGGTGACCCACGAGGGCCCGTGCGGGGAAAAACCCGCGCCGCCGCCTTCTTCGCGCTCCGTCTTCTGCACCGACGAATACGCGCCGGTTTGCGGCGTGAAGAACGGCGTCGCCCAAATGTATTCGAACAAGTGCCGCGCCTTCGCCGACGGCGCGACAGTCGCCAATCTCGGCCAATGCCAGGTCAAGCGATAGCGGGCCGCGCCCTTAACTCTTGGCCTCGATGCGCGTCAGCCCGGCCATGTAGGGCCACAGGACTTCCGGGATCGAAACTGAACCGTCGGGATTTTGATAGTTCTCGAGCACCGCGACCAGCGCGCGCCCGATCGCGACGCCCGAGCCGTTGAGCGTGTGGACGAACCGGGTGGACTTGGCGTCGGCGGCCTTGCAGCGCGCGTTCATGCGCCGCGCCTGGAAATCGCCGCATACCGAACACGAGGAAATCTCGCGAAAGCGCCCCTGCCCCGGCAGCCAGACCTCGATGTCGTAAGTCTTTTGCGAGGCGAAGCCCATGTCGCCCGTGCACAGCGCGACGGTGCGGAAATGGAGATCGAGGCGCTTGAGCACTTCTTCCGCGCAGGCGGTCATGCGCTCGTGCTCGGCGGCGGACTCTTCTGGCGTGGTGATGGAGACGAGCTCGACCTTCTCGAACTGGTGCTGGCGGATCATGCCGCGGGTGTCGCGCCCCGCCGCTCCCGCCTCGGCGCGAAAGCACAACGTTCCCGCGGTGAAGCGCAGCGGCAGGCGCTTTTCTTCCGTGATGCTCTCGCGCACGAGATTGGTCATCGGCACTTCGGCAGTCGGGATCAGCCAGAATCCGTCGCCCGCAGCGAACTGGTCGTCGCGGAACTTCGGCAATTGGGCGGTGCCGAACATCGCCTCGTCGCGCACCAGCACTGGCGGATTGATCTCCTCGTAGCCGTGCTGGCGCGTGTGCAAATCGAGCATGAACTGCAAAAGCGCGCGCTCGAGGCGCGCAAGCGGGCCCCTGAGCACGACGAAACGCGCGCCGGAGAGTTTCGCCGCCGCGTCGAAATCCATCAGGCCGAGCGCCTCGCCGATCTCGAAATGCTCTTTCGGCTTGAAGCCGGCGGGGAATTTCGGCGGCGCGCCGTAACGACGCACCTCGACGTTGTCGTTCTCGTCCTTGCCGTCGGGCGTATCGAGCGCGGGCAGGTTGGGAATGGCGGCGAGCTCGGTGTCGAGCGCGAGGCCGGTCGCCTTCTCCGCCGCCTCCAACTCCGGCATCGCGATCTTCAGCTTGGCGACTTCGTCCTTGAGGGCTTGCGCGGCCGC
>JBEKFO010000365.1:0-4390 GCA_050013275.1 Roseiarcus sp.
ACGCGCTCCGCGCCTGCGCCTCGCTGCGCGCGCCGGTGGTCGAGCTGCACACCGGCGCATGGTGCGACGCATTGGCGCACGGCGATCGCGACCGCGCGACCTACGAATTCGGCCGCCTGCGCGTTGCGGCGGCGCAGACCGCCAAGCTCGGCCTGGAGTGCCACGCCGGGCACGGCCTCGATTACGACACCGCGCGCGCGATCGCCGCGCTGCCGGAAATCGTCGAACTGAACATCGGCCATTTCCTCATCGGCGAGGCGATCTTCGTCGGCCTGGCGCAGAGCGTGAAGGCGATGCGCGCGGCGATGGACGAAGGGCGCGCCGGCGCGCACGATGCGCCGCGATGATCATCGGCGTCGGCAGCGACCTCTGCGACATCCGCCGCGTCGAGGAGACGCTCGGACGATACGGCGAGCGCTTCATTGCGCGCTGCTTCACCGAGGTCGAACGGGCGCGCTCGGACCGCCGGGCCGGGCGCGCGGCCTCCTACGCCAAGCGCTTCGCCGCCAAGGAGGCCTGCGCCAAGGCGCTGGGCACCGGGCTGCGCCACGGCGTGTTCTGGCGCGACATGGGCGTGGTCAATCTGCCGTCGGGCAAGCCGACGATGCGCCTGACCGGCGGCGCGGCCAAACGCCTCGCGCAGATCACGCCGCCCGGCGCCGAGGCGTTCATCCATCTCACCATCACCGACGAAGGGCCGCTGGCGCAGGCTTTCGTGGTCATCGAGGCGCGCTGACGTTCAATCGATAGACGTCCGCGCTCACCAGCTCGGCGTCGCCGAGGCCTCTTACGCGACGAACGCACACGCGCCGCTCGTCGTCTTGCTCGCGGCGCTCGATCTCGATTCGCGCGATCTCCATCGGCTGCGCGGCATGGATCCGACCGCAGATTTCGCCGTGCGCCAAGTCGAAAGCAAAAACGACGGGATGGCCGAGATCGTTGCGCAAGCGCAGATCCTTGTGTCCCCAGACGATCGTCGCGTCGAGGCCGAGCGGCGTGAAGCGCGTCGCCTCGGTATAGAGGTCCCAGCTGTGGGCATGGCGCTCGACGATCGTCAGACCCGCGCGCAGTCCCAGCTCGTAGACTAGGCCGCTGGCTTGGCAGAGGCCGCCGCCGACCTCCGAATCCAGAATATTGCCGCGGATCGCGCGCCCGATCTTGAATCCGCGCTCGCTGGTGGGACGGCCGATCAGCGCTGAGAGGGACAATATTCTCCCAGGCGGCAGGATGAGCCCGTTCATCAGCCGAACCGCGATCTGCAGGTTTTCGAGCTTCCCCTCCCAATGATCGCTGCGGCGGATCGGCTGCGTGATCCGCAACGCCTCGACGAGATCCTCCGGGCGCGCGTGAAAGCGCGGGGCGGAGACGATCTGTCGCTCGACCCCGCTCAGTCGGTCGCGCAGTTTTCGCCGCGACAGCGCGATGCGCTCACGCAGCCGCTTGGGCAGGCGCCGCCGCAGCGCGCGCGTGATCACGCCGATCATCGGCGCGGCTCCTTGACGAAGACGCCGACGATATAGGAGGCGAGGTCGGGGGCGAGGGCGGCGAGGCGGCGGTCGATCGAGCACAGCGGCCCACGCAAGCCCTCGGGCAATCGATGCGCCGGCAAGAGCATGACGCCTTCGATCGCCTTCCTGCGCAGTCCGCTCCGGTGCGCGAGCGCCGCCAAGCGCGACGAATCGAGCGCCGTCCCGCCGTGCCAGTCCGCAGGCCTCGGAACGCGGAGCCGGCGACGAAACCTCGAAGCGACGTCGACGATGAACGATCCGCCGGGCCGCAAGACGCGCGCGCATTCCTCGCAGGCCGCTTCGATCTCGCTCATCGGCAAGTGCATGAAGACGTGAAAGCAGAAGATCGCGTCGAAGCTCGCGTCGGCGAAGGGCAGGGCGGCGACGTCCGCGTTGCAGAAGCGCTTCGTCGGATGCTTGCCGCGCGCGATTTGGAGGCTGGCCGCGCTTGCGTCGCAGCCATCGGTCGCCAGATCCATAAGGCGGCCGGTGCCGCAGCCAAGATCGAGGATTCTGCCGAGGTTTGCCGGCAAGCGTTCATCCAGGATGGCGCGCTCCTGGCGATCGAGAAAGCGGCCGTAGGAATTGCCGAACCGAAGCCGGTCGTAGGCTGGCGCCAGCTTGTCGTAATAGTCGATAACCGAACGAGCCATTCAAACTGTCCGCTTAGCGTTCATTGCGGCCGACGAATCTCGCTATTCGCCTAAGCCGTCGGGGTCGACGGCGGAGAGCTCCCCGCCGGAAAGGCGAAAGGCGGCAAGTCGAGGGTCGCCGCGCGACGGACCATATCGCGCCATGCGGTTGAATGGCCGGACCGAGGCTTGCCCACGAGCGTCGCGCTTCGCCGTCCACGATTACGGTCTAGACAATAAGAAGGCGATGGCGCGCTCCGCAAGCGCGGCGAGGTCGGCGGCCGGCTCCTATCCGCCTCCTTTCGGCGCCGCGCGCCCCGTCGAGACGGTCCGGTAGGCTTTCGGCGTCAATCCGACGGACTTGCGGAACTGGCGGGTGAAGGCGGCCTGGTCGGCATAGCCGCATTCCTGCGCGACGCGGCTGATCGGCGCGTCGGTGCGCCTGAGACGGTTGCAGGCGCGCTCGATTCGCGCCCGCGTCAAATATTGTCCGGCGGAAAGGCCGAACAGCGCACGGACGCGCTGATCGAACTGGAACGTCGACAGCCGCGCCCGCGCGGCGAGATCGGGGATGCGCAGGGTCGCCTCGAGATGGTCGTCGATATAGGCGAGCGCCTCCGACAGCGCGGCGACGGCGGGGCGCTTGCCCGCGAGGTCCGGGACGTCGCGCGAAATGCCGCAAAGCCCGACGATCCTGCCTTGCCGGTTGGACAAAGGCTCCTTCCAGGTCAGGCACCAACCCTCTCGGCCGTCGGGATAGAGGTGGCGCTCCAACAGCCCGGCGATCGTGAGGCCGTCGCGCAGCACGCGCTGGTCCTGATCGTCGTACCGTTCGCCGAGCGGCGCGGGAAAGACGTCGCGCGCCGTTCGCCCGATCAGCTCGGCCTTGTCGGCGAGACCGCAGCGCCGGACCAAAGTGTCGTTGACCGCGACGTAGCGGGCGTCGCGGTCCTTGAGAAAGAACACCGTGTCGGTGACGCGGTCGAACAGCTCCTCGCCGAGAAACGGGCGGCCGAGCGCAGCGACGAGATTCTGACCGAGATCGACCGACGGTTTCATGGCGAGGGATATTGTGCGGATTCCCGATTCTGCGCCAGCAATTCCGCCAAGACCTGCCGGGCCCCTAGGCGCCATGATCGCGCTCCCGCCGCATTCGCCTTCGTCGCCGACGAACCCAGGAGCGTCCGCCATGGCCTCGAACATCTTCACCGGCGTGATTCCCGCGCTGATGACGCCTTGCCGGGCCGACCGCACGCCCGACTTCGAAGCGCTGGTTCGCAAGGGACGCGAACTCGTCGACGCCGGCATGTCCGCGGTGGTCTATTGCGGATCGATGGGCGACTGGCCGCTGCTCGCCGACGAACAGCGGATGGAGGGCGTCGCCAGGCTGGTCGAAGCGGGTCTTCCCGTCATCGTCGGGACAGGCGCGCAGAACTCGCAGCGCGCGGCCGCTCTGGCCGCGCACGCCAAGAGCGTCGGGGCGAAGGGCTTGATGATCATCCCGCGCGTGCTTTCGCGCGGAACTTCAACGCCCGCTCAGCGCGCGCATTTCGCGCGCGTCCTCGAGGCCGCGGTCGATCTGCCTTCGGTCATCTACAACAGCCCCTATTACGGCTTCGAAACGCGCGCCGAACTGTTCTTCGACTTAAGAGGCCAATATCCGCACCTCGTCGGCTTCAAGGAATTCGGCGGCGCCAAGTCGCTCAGCTACGCCGCCGAGCATATCGCCGGCCAATCGCGCGACATCACGCTGATGGTCGGCGTCGACACCCAGGTCTTCCATGGCTACGTCAATTGCGGCGCGAGCGGCGCCATCACCGGCATCGGCAACGTGCTGCCTTGGGAAGTGCTGCATCTGGTTTCGCTGTGCGAACGCGCGGCGTTGGGCGATGCGCAGGCGCGGCGGCGGGCGCTCGAGCTCGAAGGCGCCTTGAGCGTCCTGTCGCGCTTCGACGAGGGCGCCGACCTCGTGCTCTATTTCAAGTATCTCATGACGCTTGCGGGCAATCCCGAATACGCGCTGCACTTCAACGAATCGGACGAATTGAGCGCGAGCCAGAAGCGCTTTGCCGAGACGCAGTTCAGGCTCTTCAAGGCTTGGTGGGCCGCCTGGCGCGGCGCTGAGGGCTAAACGAAGATGCGAGTCATCGATTCCCACACCGAGGGCGAGCCGACGCGGCTCATCGTCGAGGGCGGGCCGCCGCTGGGCCGCGGCCCGCTCGCCGAGCGGCGCCGGCGCTTCGCCGAGTC
>JBEKFO010000366.1:0-4385 GCA_050013275.1 Roseiarcus sp.
TCCAGTTGATCGCCCCCAAGACGAACAGCCGGGCGAGCTTGCGATCGCGATCGGCAGGCAAATCGATCCGGGAAAAGAGCGCGCGAAACTTCGCCTCGTAGCGATCGCGCAATTTCGTCAGCTCCGCGGAAATCTCCGGCACGTCGCTCGGCAGGATTCGGATGACGACGCGCGCATAGGCGCTCGCGTCGAGGATCGCTTCGAGGTGCGCCGCCACCGCCGATTCGAGTCGCGCCCAGGGCTCCGTCTGCCCCGCCGTCGCCGCCTCGATCCGGTCGAGAATGCGTTGCACGCCCTGCTCGTAGACGGCCAACAGCAACGCCTGCTTGTTGGGAACGTGGAAGTAGATCGCGCCCGGCGTCATCGCGCTCGCCGCGGCGAGTTCGCGAATCGTCGTCGCGTGGTAGCCTTGCCCGGCGAATTGCGCGGCCGCCGAATCGAGAAGGGCCGGCCACCGATTGGATTGCCGTTTTGCTTCGGTTGCAGCCAATCGCGGAGCCTCCCTGATAGCTAACTAATCGATTGTTTAGCACGCCGGGCCATGCATAATCAACCTCGCGCCGCTCCGCGGGGCGGCGCGGAGCCGCTCTCGGCGGCTCGCTCTCGCCGACGGGAAGTCACATGCCGAACCTGAACGACGATCCGCAACATGCCTCGCCGTCCGCCGACGCGCGCGCCCGCAAGTGCGCGGGGGCGGTGCTCGAACGAGACAGGGTCGCGCGCTCGCTCGGGATGGTCCTGGTCGAGGCCGGGGCCGGGCGCGCCACCCTCGAGATGACGATCCGCGAGGACATGCTCAACGGTTTCGGCACGTGCCATGGCGGCGTCCTGTTCACGCTGGCGGACACCGCGCTCGCTTGCGCGTGCAACAGCCACGACGAACGGACGGTCGCGCACCATTGCTCGGTCATCTACCTCAGGCCGGGCGAACCGGGAGAGCGGCTCACGGCGAGCGCGGCGGAGCGCAGCAAGGTCGGGCGCGTCGGCGTCTACGACGTGAGCCTAAAGGACTCCCGCGGCGCGACCGTCGGCGAGTTTCTCGGCCACACCCGCACGATCGGAGGGCCGGTGCTCGACGCTGCGGCGGGCGGCGAGATCGGCGCGTAAGCCACGGAATTTTCGGCGACGCAGGGGCGGCGCGGGTCGGAGGCCGGCGCGGCGACGGCTCGGCGCGTCGGGAGCCCGCGAGAACGCGAGCGCGGGGCCCGACCGGACGGCTTGATAAGTGATCGTTTGTTTAGTAAGCTACCCTTCAAAGCCGAGCGATCATCGGCAAGGGGAGGGAGGATCGTCATGCGCGACGGGGCATTTTGGGACCGCGCCAAGGAGACGCGTTCGCGCTCCGAACGGGAAGCCGAGGTGCTGGCGCATCTGCAGCGCCAGCTGCATTACGTTTACGAAAACCTGCCCTTCTATCGCCGGCATTACGACAAGCACGACTTCCGGCCCGAGCAGGTTCAGACGCTCGACGACTTCACCAAGCGCGTGCCGATCATCACCAAGCCGATGTTGCGCGACGATCAGGCCGCGCGCGGGCCGTTCGGCGACTATCTCGGCGTCGCCATGAACGACATCGCGCGCATCCACGGCTCGTCGGGAACCAGCGGCAAGCCGACGCTCTACGCGTTCTCGAAGTCCGATTGGGATTACATCACCGACGTCATGGCGCAGGGTCTCTACACCTGCGGCGTGCGCCCCGGCGACGTCGTGCAACTGGCGACCGTGTTCAGCCTGTTCATGGGCGGCTGGGGCGCGCTGCTCGGCGTCGAGCGTTTGGGCGCGACGGCGTTTCCGCTCGGCGCCGGCGAGACCGAGCGCCAGCTCGAATTGATGCATCGCGTCGGCTCGACGGTGCTGATCACGACGCCGACCTACGCGCTGCACATGCTGGAGACCGCGCGGACGATGGGCTACGACGCCGCGGCGTCGCCCTTGCGTCTCGGCATCTTCATCGGCGAGCCGGGATCCTCGATTCCCGGCACGCGCCATGCGCTCGAACAGGGGTGGGGCATCAAGGTGCGCGACATGGCCACGACGTCGGAAATGACGCCGTGGGCCACCAACGCCGAATGCGAGGCCGGCCATGGCGTCCATGTCATTCAGGACGAGGTGTGGACCGAGATCGTCGCCAAGGACGACGCCCATCGCGCCATGCCGGACGGGGAAAGCGGCGCGATCGTCTACAGCCATCTGAAGCGCAAGTCGCAGCCGATGATCCGCTTCTATGCGGGCGACGAATCGCACATGACGCACGAGCCGTGCTCGTGCGGGCGCACCTATCCGCGTCTGCCCGCCGGCGTCTACGGGCGCCTCGACGACATGCTGCTGATCCGCGGCGCCAACGTCTATCCCAGTCAGGTGCAGCGATCGTTGCTCGAGGTCCCCGGCACGGGCGTCGAGTTCAAGATCGTGCTGGAAAAGAAGGGTCCGCTCGACCACGCCACCGTTCTCGTCGAACGCGATCCGAGCCACACCCCGCCCGACATGGACAAGTTCGCTGCGGAGCTGAAAGATCGCATCCGCCGCAAGCTGAAGAACGACACCGCCGTCCATTTCGAAGTCGACATTCTTCCGCCCAACACGCTCGAACGGGCGCTGTCCAAGGCGAAACGGGTCGACGATCGCCGCCCGAAATACCGCCCGGACGCCGTCTGACCGCGCGGCGCGGCGCAAAAAGGCGCGCCGACGCGGAATCGATTTGAAGACGCCGCCCCCGGCGATCGCTCGCGCTTGGCGCGCGACTCTTGTATGCTCGGCGCCGTCGGCGAACGGCGAGGCCGACGAGCCGTCGTTGCGAGGGGAGCGATGAGGCTTTACGAAATCCAATGGATCGGCCCTCCGCGCCCGGAAGGGGCCGAGATTATCGCCCAGGTCGCGGATCGCGCGCTCGACGACGAAGCCGTCAAGCAGCACGCCAGACACTTGTTCGCCACGGTCTACGAGCCGGGCGCCTGCGCGGTGCGGATCATCGACAGCGCCGGGCGCGAGGTGCCGCTTTCGAGTCGGCGCGCCGCCGGCGTTAGCGATTGATCAGCCATATCGCGAGCGACAGCGCGACGCTGACGAGGATGCAGGTCGTGATCGGAAAATAGAACGAGCCGTGCTCGCCCCGGACGTAGATGTCGCCGGGCAGGCGGCCGAGGCCGAGCTTGCCGAGCCATGGCCAGGCGAGGCCGAGCGCGGCGATCGCCAGGCCGACGACGACGAGGGCGCGTTGCATGTCGAGGGCTCCTCGCCGAGCGATATAGGGGGCCGGCGCCGCGGCTTCCAACGCGATTTCCGTTTCGCCGCGCGCCGGACTAGCGCTTTCGCGCCTTGTACGTGCCGATCAGCGTCGCCTCGGCCAGGATATGGCCGCGCATCGCCTTTTCGAGCGCCGCTTTGGTCGGCGCGCCGGCGAGGCGGAGCTTCTCGTCGAGGGCGTAGAGCTTGAAGACATAGCGGTGCCGTCCGATCGGCGGCAGAGGGCCGCCGTAGCCCGTGCGTCCCCAGTCGTTCAACCCTTCGCCGGTTCCCGCGGGAAGCGTTCTCACGCCCTCCGAAAGACCCGTCGCGGCGGGCGGGATGTCGAAAAGCGCCCAGTGCGCCCAGACCCTTTTCGGCGCGGCCGGATCGGGGGCGTCGGGGTCGTCGACGATGAGGGCGAGGCTCTTCGCTCCCGGCGGCACGCCCGACCACGCAAGCGGCGGCGAAACGTCTTCGCCTTCGCCGGTATAGCGAACGGGAATCTCGGCGCCCGGCGCGAAAGCGGAGGATTCGATTTTCATCGGCGTCTCGCCACCCGGCCTCGCTTCGAGGCTCGTCGGTCTCGCGGCCATGCTGCACCCGTTCGGCTCGGCGGACAAGCGAGAGGCGGGAACGCGGCTTGTCGGTGGGTGGGACTGTGACGGCAGCCGGCCGGAGGCCCGAACCAGAGCCGCCAGCGCAATTCGCCGACGAGGGGTGAGAGACCTGAGGGTTGGTTCCCGCGCAAAGGACGGCGGAATCGACCCGCTGCGGGCAGGGGCGGGTGTTGCAGTAACGTCGGGTTGTGGCCGTGAACCGACCGGCGGGTTTGGGCGAACGGGGAACCCAAGCAGACATTGATGGTCGAAGGACACTCGGCCGCTGGTGACCCGAGTTGGACCGTCAAAAGTTCAAGGATATTGCCAATTGGCAGACGCAAAATTAGACTTTGACCTTACAGAATAGCGGCAAGGACAGCTGAAGCCAAGGCTTCCCTCGTTTTGCTATCGAGACAAACTTTACACCATTCCGTGCAAAGACTTTCCCAAACACTAGTTGAGCTCTTTGCGACTTGGTCACCAACAACAGTCGGCCATTTATGATGGTCCGGTTCTAACAACGCATCGTCGAGTACCGTGAATAACGTGCCAGCTCCAATT
>JBEKFO010000367.1:0-4353 GCA_050013275.1 Roseiarcus sp.
GCGCCGAGCTTTTCTCTTTCACGGGGCCCGCGACGCGCGTACCATGTATGCATGCGTCGCCCATCGGGATCCTTGACCGCGCAGAGCTACGAAGGCCAGTTCCTCATCGCCATGCCCAGCTTGCGCGAGGGGCCGTTCGCGCGTTCGGTGGTGTACGTATGCGCGCATCGCGAAGACGGCGCGATGGGCATCATCATCAACCAGCGCGCCGACGAGATCGAGTTTTCCAAGCTTCTGGTGCAACTCGACATCGTCGGTCGGGCCGAGGCGATCCGGCTGCCGCCCAGCGCCGAAGCGGTGCGCGTTTTGCGCGGCGGGCCGGTGGACACCGGGCGCGGCTTCGTTCTCCACTCGAACGATTATCGCGCCGCCGACTCGACGGTGGCGATCGGCGGCGACGTTTGCCTGACCGCGACGCTCGACATCCTGCGCGCCATCGCCAAAGGGGACGGGCCGAGCCAAGCGGTGCTGGCGCTCGGCTACGCCGGTTGGGCGTCCGGCCAACTGGAGAGCGAAATCCTCGCCAACGGCTGGCTGGTCTCGCCCGCCGATTCGCGGCTGATCTTCGACGCCAATTTCGAGGCCAAATACGATCGCGCGCTGGCGCTGCTCGGCGTCAGCGCGGCTTGGCTATCCTCCGACGCCGGCCACGCCTGAGCGGCTCGGCCAGCGCGACACCCGGCCGGGAACGACTTCGAACATCCGCGCCCGCTCGCCGAGTTCGGCAAACACGGCGGGATCGGCCCCGGTGACGAACACCTGCGCGCCGACGCGCTCCAGCGCGTCGAAAAGCGCGGCGCGGCGGCGCGGATCGAAGTGCGCGGCGATTTCGTCGAGCAGCGCCAGCGGCGCCAAGCCCGACATGTCCGCGACCAGCCGCGCGTGGGCGAGCACGAGACCGACCAGCAACGCCTTTTGCTCGCCGGTGGAAGACTGCGCCGCCGGCGCGCCCTTGGGGCCGTGAAAGACCAAGAGATCGCCGACATGCGGGCCGATCAGCGCGCGGCCCGCCGCCGCGTCGCGCGAGCGGTTGTCGCGCAACGCCGCGCGATATCTGTCTTCCGCGGTCAGAGCCGGATGTTCGGCCGCCAGCGCCTCGACTTCCCCTTCGAGCGAAAGATCGGCCCAGGGAAAGGGCGAGGAATCCTCGCGATCGAACGCAATCGCCGCCTTCAACCGGTGCACGCATTCGACGCGCGCCGCGGCGACGGCGACGCCGAGCTCGGCCGCTTCGCGCTCGATCGCGTCGAGCCAGGCGGCGTTGCGCGCGCCCTCTTCGAGCAGCCGGTTGCGGCCGCGCAAGGCGCGCTCGAACTGGCTGACGCGCGCGCCGTGATTGGGATCGAGGGCGAGGACCAGCCGGTCGAGAAAGCGGCGCCGGTCGCTCGCCGGCCCGGCGAACAGACTGTCCATCGCCGGCGTCAACCAGACCAGGCGCACGTGGTCGGCAAAGGCGCGCGCCGAAGCGACCGGCACCCGATCGATGCGGTTGAGCCGTTCCAGCGAACCGTCGGCGCCGCTCGCCTCCAGCCCTGCGCCGAGCTGGCGCGTGACGCCTTCGTCCTCCACCTCGATCGAAATCGCGAAGCCGCCCGTCCCGCCGATGCGCGCGCATGCGGCGAGGTCGGCGCGCCGGAGGCCGCGCCCTGGCGCGAACAGCGACAGGGCTTCGAGGAGGTTGGTCTTTCCGGCGCCGTTCTCGCCGCAAAAGACGATCAGGGCGCCTTCGAGCGCGAGGTCGAGCGACGCGTAGGAACGAAAGTCCCTGAGCATCAGCCGGCGCACCATGGGGCGCCGGCGCGCGGGGGAGAAATCGGACGGGTTCGACATGGGCGTGGGATGTGCCACGTCCGGCGTCGGCGCGAAAGGGGAAGCGCGGGGCGGTGCGGCGCCTTGCCGGGCTGGGCGTCCTGTCGCATTGTCCGCGCAGACCTAGACCATCGGGAGGCGAGGAGCGTGGCTGCGTTCGAAGTGTTGATGCCCGCCGACGGCATGGCTGAAATCAGCGAGGCGATCGAAAAGCGCGTCCCGCTGCATCGCTTGTGGCGCGCGGCGGACGCGGAAGCGACGCTCGCAGCGATCGCGCCACGAATCCGCGCCATCGTCGCAACGTGGCCTTCGGTGGCCATCGACGCCGCGCTGATGCGCCGCCTGCCGAACCTGGAGATCGTCGTCAGTTTCGGCGTCGGCTACGACCATATCGACGCCGCCTGGGCGGGCGCGCACGGAATTGTCGTCACCAATACGCCCGGCGTGCTCGACGAGGACACCGCCGACATCGCGATGGCGCTGACCCTCGCCGCGGTCAGAAGGCTACCGCAGGCCGAGCGCTATCTTCGCGAGGGGCGCTGGCGAAACGCGCCCTTTCCGCTCACCGCTTCGCTGCGCGGACGCGCCATGGGAATTCTCGGCTTGGGGCGCATCGGCAAGCAAATCGCCATACGCGCTCAGGCTTTCGGGCTCGCTGTCGCCTATCATGGCCGCAACGCCCAGGACGAAGCGCCTTACCTCTATTATCCCTCGCTCCTGAGCATGGCCGCGGCGTGCAACATCTTGGTGGTATCCGCGCCGGGCGGCGCGGCGACCCGACATATCGTCGACCAAGAGGTGATGGCGGCCCTCGGCCCCGACGGGGTGCTGATCAACATCGCGCGCGGCTCGCTCATCGACGAGACGGCGCTGATCGAAGCCTTGAAAGAGCGCAGGATTCTCGCCGCGGGGCTCGACGTCTACGAGAACGAACCCAATGTGCCGGCGGCGCTGCTCGAGCTCGACAACGTCGTGGCGCTCCCGCACGTCGGCTCCGCCACGCGGCACACCCGCCGGGCGATGGCCGATCTCGTCGTCGCCAATCTCGTTTCCTGGATCGACGGCAAGGGTCCGCTGACGCCGACGCCGGAGACGCCGTGGCGCAGATGAAGGCGAGGCTCGGCCGTCGCCGCCAACGATGGCCCCATCCGTAGCCGTAGTAGAACGCCCGCCCCCAACCCCACCACGGACCCGCGACCCCCGCAGGCCCATAGTAGCGCGGGCCGTAGTATGGCGGCGGCCCGGCGCCGTAGGGCGGCGCTTCGGCGACGCGGGCGCAAGCCCCGCCGCCGTCGAGCGCGAATCAGGGCATTGCGGCCTCGGCCGCGATTCCTTGGCTCAGTGCGTCACGCGCGCGGGATGGGACGCCTCGAGACGCAGAGCGATCGACTGGATCGGGAACAACACGACTTCGTCTTCGTCGCGGGCTGTGAGGGCCAACGCCACGTCCTTTTTCGAGACGCGCAACGAAAGAATCGTCGGATCGGCGTAGCGGACGGCGCGGCGTCCGAGCGCATGGCTTTGCGCAATTTCCTTGGACAGCGTGAAGCTGCCGCCCGCCGCCAGTTCCACGCCATTCTGTCCGCGGTAGACCGTGAACTCGTCCGGCAGTTCGTCGTACAGCGCGCGATCCTCGGGCGAGAGAATGTCGGGCATCCAGTAGGACCGGTAGCGCGAAAACAATCTCGCGCATCGCGTGCGCTCGAACGGGTTGAAGCCCGCCCAGCCCCTGGCGACGACATTCCAGAACTGCTCGCCGATGGTCGCCGTGCGCCGGCGCATGAAGAAATAGTCCAGCGCGACGCCGGGCCGCGGCGCTGCGTCGGGAAAGACGAGCGGCTGATTCGATGAGTATAGCTCGGGAGAGAAAATGGCGGTCAACGTGCGTCCTCTCGGGTTAAGACATGGACGACAGGGTGAGGCGCCAAGGTTGCTTGGGGCTGGAGGAACGAATCGGAGCCGCGCGCGAGGAAGAGCGTCTAGCAGGGCGTGACGCAAGGAGCCCCACGCCGGCCCGCTCGGCGCCATTGCGCGCGCGATCACGAGCGGATAGGTTCGCCTGCGACTAGCTTAGAACGGTTCAAGGCGCCAATCCGGTCTGCGGAGCGAGGAACGAACGAACATGGGGCCTGGAATCGCACATAAGACGGATCCGGACGCGAAGCGCGTTCGCGACAAGCTCATGGCCGCGGGCGTGCGCCCGACGCGCCAGAGGCTAGATCTCGGGCGGCTGCTTCTCCAATCCGGCGACCGGCATTTCACCGCCGAAATGATCTACGACGAAACGCGGGCGTTGCGTTATCCGCCTTCGCTGGGGACGGTCTACAACACGCTGAACGAGTTCGCGCGATGCGGACTGCTGCGGGAGATCGCCATTTACGACGCAAAACTTTGGTACGACACCAAGATCGGGCCGCATTTTCATTTCTACCGCGAAGACACCGAGGAGCTGTCCGATATTCCGGACGACCTTCTGCCGCAACTTGACATACCCGCGCCAGACGGCACGCGGGTCGAAGCGATCGACATTATCGTCCGCCTCAA
>JBEKFO010000368.1:0-4342 GCA_050013275.1 Roseiarcus sp.
GCCGAAGCGCGCCTCGCCGTCGATGACCGCGAAAGTGAAATCCTTGACCAGCGACGGGTTCTGCAGGCCGTCGTCGAGCACCAGCGCGCTGGCGCCGCGCGCGATCGCCAGGCGCGCCGCCGCCACCCGATCGGCGCCCACGAAGCACGGCGCGATGCGCGCGAGCAGCAGCGGCTCGTCGCCGACCGCGTGAGCGCCTTGGATCGCGGCGTCGACCTCGATCGGTTCGGCGCGCGCGGCCCCGCCATAGCCGCGCGAGAGAAACGCGACGCGCTCGCCCGCGCCTTGCAGCATCCGCGCCACGGCGATCGCGGTCGGCGTCTTGCCGGCGCCGCCGACGACGAAATTGCCGACGCAGACGACGGCGGCCTCGACCTGCACGCCGGGCCGAGCCATGCGTCGCGCGGTCGCCAAGCCGTAGAGCGCGCCGAGCGGCTGAAGCGCGCGCGCCGCCAGACCCGGACGCTCGCGCGCCCAAAAGCGGGGGGCGATCATGCCGCGGCAGGCGGTTTCACGGCCGGCAGAAACGGCGCCAGCGCTTGCATCACGCGTTCCAGCGCGCCGCCTTGCGTCTCCACCGCGTTGGCGGCGGCCCGCGCCATCGCCCGCAAGCGCGCCGGATCGGCGAACAGCCCGGCGAGCATCGCCCCGAGTTCGTCCGCGTCGCGCGCCGGCGCCGCCCCGCCCGCCTCGTCGAGCAAGGCGTAGACGTCAGCGAAATTGGCGACGTTGGGACCATGGAGAATGGCGCTGGCGAGCTTGGCCGGTTCGATCGGGTTCTGCCCGCCCTCGCGGACGAACGACTTGCCGACCATCACCACGCCGGCGAGCCGGTAGAACAACCCGAGCTCGCCCATCGTGTCGCATATGTAGATTGCGGTTTCGCGCTCGGGCTTTTCGCCGCGCGAGCGCAAGGCGCAATTCAAGCCCAGCGCCTGCAATTCGGCGAGGATCGCTGCGCCGCGCGCCGGGTGACGCGGCGCGATCACGGTCAGCGCGTCGGGGAAGGTTTGCGCAACGCGTTTGTGCGCCTCGGCTGCGATCCGCTCTTCGCCGTCGTGGGTCGACGCGGCGACCCAGATCTGGCGCCCAGAGGTGAGCCCAGCCAGCGCCGCCAGTTCGTGCCGGTCGGCGGGCGGCGCGGGCGCGTCGAATTTGAGATTGCCTGCCACGCGCACGGCGTTCGCGCCGAGCCCGACGAGCCGCTCGGCGTCGGCCTCGCTCTGCGCGAGGCAGAGATCGATCTGAGCGAGCAGCGCCGCGATGAAGTCGGGCGCGCGGCGCCAGCGCGCGCAGGATCGCGCGCTCATGCGGGCGTTGACCATGATCAGCGGCGCGCCGGCGCGGCGCGCCTCCAGGATCATGTTCGGCCACAACTCGGACTCGGCGATCAGCGCGAGGTCGGGTCGCCAATGGGCGAAAAAGCGGCGCATGAAGCCCGGCGCGTCGAGCGGCGCGAATTGATGCAGCGCCCCCGCCGGCAGGCGTTGCGCCAGCAGTCGCGCCGAGGTGACGGTGCCGGTCGTCATCAGCGCGCTGCGTCCGCTTTGGGTCAGGCGATCGACCAGCGGCAGCAGCGAAAGCGCCTCGCCGACGCTGGCGCCGTGCAGCCACACCAGCGGCCCCTCGGGACGCGCGAGGCTGGCGAGTCCGCGCCGCTCGTCGACGCGCAACGGATCTTCCTTGGCGTTGTTGAGGCGCAGCGACAGCAACGGCCCGCTCAGCGGCGACGCCAGGCGCGTGGCGAGCCGATAGGCGCTGAGAGTCAGCGGAAGGCTCATGAACGCCTCACGTCGGCGCCGGGATCGCGCGCCCCGACCATCGCATAAGCGCGCGCATGCACCGCGTCGAGTCCTTCTTCGACGGCACGGCGCGCGGCCTCCTGCGCCGCTTCGTCGGCGTCGGGCGTGACATGGATGAGATCGCCGACCACGATCGCGCCGCGGCCGAACGGCTTGCCGAGGCTCGCACGATCCCAGGAATTGAAATCAAACCGCCGGCTGACGACCACCGCCGTCGGCGCGATCGGCCGTCCGGAGAGGCGCGCCAGCGTGACGACGCCGAGCTCGGCGACGCGCGCCCGCTTGGCCGCGTCGGCCGTCATGGCCACCGAAGCGCCGCCCTCGAGCTGGCGGATCAGTTCGCGCAGCGCCGTCGCGCCGCCTTTGCGGCCTTTGCGATTGGCGCGCCCGCCCGAACCGCGCACCGGCGTCACGCCGAGCCGACGCAGCGCCGCCGCCTGCGCGCCGCCGTCGCCGCTGCGCGAAATGAGCGCGGCCATCCGCGGGATCGATTTCGGCCAGGCGAACGAGATCATTAGATGCTGCCCGTGCCACATCGCGACGATCAGCGGCGTCTGACCCGCGATCGCGGCGTCGACGTCGGCCGGCTCGCGCGCGAAGCGATTGGTGCGCTGAACGAGCTTCAGATAGCTCGCGAGCAGGAAGCCGAGCGCCTCCTGCACGAATTTCGATCGTGCCAGACGTTTTAACATCGCGCCCTCAGGCCGGCCTGCGCTTGAGGCCCTTAGGCTCGAGAAAGCGGTGGAGATGGACGATGAAATAGCGTGTCTGAGCGCTGTCGACCGTCGCGTGCGCCTTGGCGCGCCAGGCGCGCTCGGCGCTGTCGTAGTCGGGAAAGACGCCGACGACGTCGATCTTGGCGGGATCGCGGAAATCGTGGCTTTCGATGTCCTTCAATTCGCCGCCGAACACCAGGTGCAGCAGCTGAGCGGATTCGTACGTCGAGGCTTCGTCTTGCTTCATATCGTCAATTCCCTGGGGGCGGCGCCCCGGCGCGGCGACGATGCGGCTTCGGCGCGACGTCCCGCGAGGGACACGCCCCGCGAAAGCGAAAAGCACAACCGCCCCGGCGCTGCCGAGCGCTCCCTGATTTCATGCCGACGGCTCGGCCCGCGCGAGGCGCGCCGCCGTGGCCAGCGCCGGCGCAAGGCTCGCGCCGCACGCCAATAAGGCTCCGTGGCGCGTCTTCTGTGTATTATAGCGCAGCATTTGTCCATCGGCGTCGGTCAAGGCCGCGCCCGCTTCGCTCAAGACGACGTCGGCGGCGGCGACGTCCCAGTCGTGCGCATTGGCCGATGCGAGGCCGATGTCGAGCGCGCCGCCGGCGACCCGCGCCAGGCGAAGCGCGAGCGAGGGAATACGCGGCGCGGCGGCGAACTCGACGCCCGCGGCCTTGGCGAGGGCCGCGACCATCGACTTGGGCCCGCCGACCAACGCCCCCGCCAGCGCCGGCCGCCTCGAGGCGTGGACCGGCGCGCCGTTCAGCCTGGCGCCGCAACCAACGGCAGCGACGTAGGTTTCCCCGAGGGCGGGCGCATGGACCGCGCCGGCGATCGGGCGCCCGTCGAGACAAAAAGCGATCGACACCGTCCAGCGCGGATCGCCCGCCAGAAACGCCCGGGTGCCGTCGATCGGGTCGACGACGAGAAGACTCGCCTTGTCGAGGCGCTCGGCATCGTCCGCCGTCTCTTCGGAAAGCCAGCCGGCGTCGGGATAAGCGGCGCGCAGTCGTTCGCGCAAGTAGCGGTCGACCGCGAGATCCGCGGCGGTGACCGGCGAGCCGCCGTGCTTGGTGCGAACCTCGGCGCTGGTCGCCGCTCCGAAGCGAAAATCGCGCATCGCGATCTCGCCCGCCCGCTGCGCGGCGTCGGCGATTTCGTCGAGCGCCGAACGGGCGCGTGCGCGAAGCTTTGCGTCCATCGATGATGTCGAGCGCCCCTAGAGGTCGTCAGTGCTTTAGCGACGCGGGAGGCGGCGCGCAATGACAAGCGGCGCGGCTTTGCCTTTACGCCGCCAAGCGCTATGTAGCCGCCATGGCTAAGCCCCCCCAATCCGCCGGCGCCTTCACCCACCTCGGGCGGCCGACCAGCATTCCCGCTTCTCCGGACGCGGCGACGCTCGAGCGCGCGCCCAATCCGCACCCGGACGTCGATTACGTCACGCGCTTTGCGGCGCCCGAATTCACTTCGATCTGTCCGGTGACCGGCCAGCCGGACTTCGCCCATCTCGTCATCGACTACGTCCCCGACAAGTGGATCGTCGAATCGAAATCCCTGAAGCTGTATCTCGCGAGCTTCCGCAACCATGGCGCCTTTCACGAGGACTGCACGGTGCGCATCGGCAAGGAGCTCGCCGCACTGTTGAAGCCGCGCTGGCTGCGCATCGGCGGCTATTGGTATCCGCGCGGCGGCATTCCGATCGACGTGTTCTGGCAGACGGGAACCCTGCCGAAGGGCGTCTGGGCCCCCGACCAGGGCGTCGCGCCCTATCGCGGGCGGGGATGAAAGCGAATAGTTTCGCTTAACGCGCGCAATGACGCG
>JBEKFO010000369.1:0-4339 GCA_050013275.1 Roseiarcus sp.
CGTTCTTTTTCGGCCGTTACGGCAAGGCGATCGTGGTGCGCGACGGTCTTGCCGCCATCGCCAAGCTCAAAGGCGAATGCGGCGCGGCGGACGACATCGACGTTCGCATCGTGCGGGCGGGCGGAACGACCCTCGTCGCCCCGATCGCCGGCGCTCTTCTTGCGTCTTGGTTGCTCATTGCCGCGAGCGGCGAAGCGGCCGGCGAGGGCGGCGCGATTCTTGCCGCGCTGCTCGGGGTGAAGATCTGACGCGCGGCGCGTGGTCGAAGAGCGGCGGCCTATCGCTTGTCCGCCTCCCATTCCCACCTTTCGTGTTTGACGTTCCGAGCGGCTCCTTGCATATGGGCGCCGTAGATTCGGCCTTGTCGCACGCTGAAGCCGTTGTTTGTTTCCATGGAAATCGCGTTTCCATGCTGTCTCCAGCCGCCGTTGGTAAAGTAGCCGTCCGGAGACTTGTAATCCATTTCGCCGTTGGGCTGGAAAGTGTACTCGTAATAATCGCCGCGAGAATCCGTGCCGACCCAGGTGGTTCCCGCGACGCTGACGATCGGATAACCGCCCCGGGCGCCGTAATCGCCTTGCGCGTTGCAGGACGCCACGAAGGCGCCCGCGGTCGCCGTCATCGCGAGGATTGCCAGTCGTCTCGAGAGCTTTCTCATGGGCCTGCCGTTTCCTTTCCCATTGGCGGACGCAACGGTGTGAACGACGCCGACCCGGGAGGCCGCCGCCAAAATCCAATCGGCGACGGCCGAATTCGGCTGGCGGGCCCCCCGGCGAAACGGCGACATTCGGTCCGTGAACGCTCGCCTCGTTCGCACCCTTGAAATTGACCTCGGCGACGCGCCTTGGCAACAAGTTTCGCGTGGGCGAGCCGCCGCTTCGCGATTTCGCCCGACGGCTCGCTCGTCCGTCGTTCGTTCGGCCGTGTCGCGTCGGCCGCCCCGCGACAAATCATCACTTCGACTTGCGTCGCAGCGCCTCGCGCGTTTAAAGCGTCTTGCCAAGTCCGTCGCGGCCCGCCGCGCACGAGAAGTTCGAAGGGAGAAAGACGCATCATGTCGCACAAGATTCTCGTCGCGCAAGGGGGCGGTCCGACCGCCGTCATCAATCAATCGCTGGTCGGCGTCGCCCTCGAGGCGCGTCGCTTTTCCTCGATTTCCCGCGTCTACGGCGCGGCGCGCGGCGTGCGCGGCATCATCGAGGAAGACCTCGTCGATCTCAGTCAGGAAACCACCGCCAATCTCGAAGCGGTCGCCGCCACGCCCGCCGCCGCGCTCGGCTCGACGCGCGACAAGCCCGACCTCAAATATTGCCAGGAGATCTTCAAGGTCCTCAAGGCGCACGAAATCGACACGTTCTGCTACATCGGCGGCAACGATTCCTCCGACACCGTGCGCATTGTCGCCGAGGAGGCGCAGAAGGGCGGCCACGCGCTGCGCGCGATCCACATCCCCAAGACGATCGACAACGATCTGGTCGGCTTCGACCACACGCCGGGCTTTCCCTCGGCGGCGCGTTTCGTCGCCCAGGCGTTCATGGGCGCCAATCTCGACAACGCCGCGCTGAAGGGCGTCTATTGCGCCGTCGTCATGGGCCGCCACGCCGGCTTCCTCACCGCGGCCTCGGCGCTCGCGCGCAAGTACCCGGACGACGGACCGCATCTGATCTATCTGCCCGAGCGCACCTTCGTCGTCGACAAGTTCCTCGCCGACGTGAAGGCGGTCTACGAGAAGCACGGCCGCTGCGTCATCGCCGCCTCCGAGGGCATTCACGACGAAAACGGCGCGGCGATCATCACCAAGCTCTCGAGCACCGTGGAGAAAGACGCCCACGGCAACGTGCAGCTCTCGGGCACCGGCGCGCTCGCCGATCTCCTGTGCGAAGAGATCAAGACCAAGCTCGGCATCAAGCGGGTGCGCGGCGACACCTTCGGCTATCTCCAGCGCTCGTTCGTCGGTTGCGTCTCCGACGTCGATCAGCGCGAGGCGCGCGAGGTCGGCGAGAAGGCGGTGCAATATGCGGTGTGGGGCCAGGGCAACGGCTCGGTGGCGATCCGCCGGGTCGCCAATTACGCGGTCGATTACCCGCTGATCGCGCTCGAAACCGTGGCGGGCAAGACGCGGGTGATGGAGGACGAGCTCATCGCGCCGGCGGGCAACGACGTGACGGCCAAGTTCTTCGACTATTTGCGTCCGCTCGTCGGTTCGGAGCTGCCCGACGTCTCGCGGCTGCGCGCCGGCAAGGTCGCCAAGGTGTTGAAGTAGAAGGGCAGCGAAAGGGCGCGGGCGTCACGCGCCCGCGCGCTCGAGCCGCAGGCGGCGCAGCGCGAGCTTCGCGGTGAGGCCCTGAACCAGCACCGAGAACGCGACGACGCCGAACGCGCCGACCAGGATGTCGTCGCGGTGAGGCGTCGCCGGCGGCAGCGCCAGGGCCAGCGCTAGGGCCAGCGCGCCGCGCAGTCCGCCCCACCAGAGAAAATGCTGTTCGGGCCACGAAAGCGCCCAGCGCGAGCGCGCGAAGGCGAGCGAGATCGGATAGACTGCCGCCGCCCGGCCGGCGAGCGCCAGCGCGACGACGACGACGAGCGCGCCGAAGGTCCGAGTCGGCGTCGCCGCCAACGCGAGGCCGATCAGCAGGAACACCAGCGAATTGGCGACGAAGGCGGCGAATTCCCAGAACTCGGCGACGAAGGCGCGGCCCTGAGACGTCAGCGCAAAGCGATCCGCCTCGTCCGCGAGCACGCCGAGATTGCCCATCACCAGCCCGGCCGAGAC
The DNA here is from genome assembly GCA_050013275.1 of Roseiarcus sp. Taxonomy (GTDB): domain Bacteria; phylum Pseudomonadota; class Alphaproteobacteria; order Rhizobiales; family Beijerinckiaceae; genus Roseiarcus. The sequence continues at coordinate 2,774 of JBEKFO010000369.1, forward strand.
GGTCGCGAGCACGCCCGAGGCGCCGATGCGCTCGGCGATCAGGAACGAGCCATAGGCGGCGACCGCGGTCAGCGCGGTCTCGACGAGGTGGTCGCTGGTGCGCCCGGCGAGCACGATCGCAATCCCCGCGACGAGCAGGCCGACGGCGACCCCGCCGCCGCCGATCAGCAGCGTCTGGCTGAGAACGCCAAGCGCCGTCGGCGCGGCCGCCGCCGTCCCGAGCGAGGCGACGACCAGCGTGAACAGCAGCGCCGCGACGCCGTCGTTGATCAGGCTCTCGCTCTCGATGACGAGCCGCAGGCGGCCCTTGACGCCGGTCTCGCGCAACAGCGCGATGACGGCGATCGGGTCGGTGGCGGCGATGAGGGCGCCGAAAGCGAACGCCGGCCCGGCGGGCCAGCCGAGCAACATCGTCAATCCCGCCGCGACGACGGCGGCGCAAAGCGCGACGCCGAGCGTGGCGAGCGCGAGGACCGGCGCGAGATCGCGCCTGAGTTCGCTCCAGGGAATGCTGATCGCCGCCTCGAACAGCAGCGGCGGCAGGATCACGTCGAAAATGACATCATGGGTCAGCGTCACGCCGACGTCGACGCGCGCGAGCGCCAAGCCGAGGCCGGTCAGAACGAGCCCGACGGTGTAGGGCAGGCGCAGCCGCCGCGCCAGGATCGCCACCACCATGGCGACGCCGAGCAGTTCGATGGTGGGTCCGAGCACGAGGTCCATGCGCCAATCTAGCCGGACGTCGGCAAAAGCGGAACGGCGGCCGGAGAGGAATCGGCGCTTCATGCCGTCGCAGGAATTTCGCAATGTCTTGCCAAGGTCGGCCCGGAAAGGATGGCGAACGATGGAACGAACGCTATGGAACTCGGTCGACGCGTATTTCGTTGAAAAGGTCGGCGCGTCGGACGCGGCGCTGGAGGCGGCGCTGGCGGCCAACGCCGCGGCGGGCCTGCCGGCGATCGACGTTTCCGCGCCGCAAGGCAAATTGCTGCATCTGCTGGCCCGCTTGTCCGGGGCTCGCAAAGTGCTGGAGATAGGAACTCTCGGCGGCTACTCGACGATCTGGCTCGCGCGCGCCGTGCCCGCCGACGGCGTGGTCGTGACGCTCGAGGCGGTTCCCGCTCACGCCGAGGTCGCCCGCGCCAACGTCGCCAACGCCGGCCTGGGCGACAGGGTGGACATCCGCGTCGGCGAGGCGTTGGCGTCGCTGCCGCGAATCGAAGCGGAAGGAGTCGGCCCGTTCGATTTCATCTTCATTGACGCCGACAAGCCGAACAATCCCGATTATCTCGCCTGGGCGTTGCGGCTGGCGCGGCCGGGCGCGGCGATCGTCTGCGACAACGTGGTGCGCGAGGGAGCCGTCGTCGACGGCGCGAACGCGGATGCGAGCGTCCAGGGGGTCCGGCGCATGTTCGACGCCATCGCGAGCGAGCCGCGTCTGAGCGCGACTGCGATCCAGACCGTCGGCGCCAAGGGCTGGGACGGCTTCGCGCTGGCGGTGGTGAAGTGAGGTCGTGAAGCGCGGCTCTGGGTTGTTCGATTGTTCGCGAGCCGACCATCAACCAA
>JBEKFO010000370.1:0-4324 GCA_050013275.1 Roseiarcus sp.
TGCAGAAGACCGCGATGGCGGCGAGATAGCCACGCAAAGGCAGCTTGTGGAAGGCGAACAGCGTTCCGCTCATGATCGTGAAGTCGGCGCGGCAAGCGCGGCAACGAAAGCGAAGCGAGCCATTCGGGCGCCGGCATTCGTAAGCCTTCAAGCCGCCGCAATGCGGGCAGACCGGCTCGCCGTTGGTCTCGGGCCAGCGCAGCTTACGGAACATCGTCTCGGCCTCGGCGTCCGACATGCGGAACACCTTCGCGAGGGAAAGCGTCTTGGCCTGAGAGGATTGGAGGAAATGCTGAGACATCTGCGGCCTGCGAAAGGTTTCTATCGCAGACACTAGATATCTTCGCTTGCGCTGTCAACAGAAATCTTGCATATTCCGCAGATATCGAACGCGGAGCGTAGACGATGGGGCTGACCGAACGAGAGAAGGAATGGGGCGCGCGCGCGAGCCGATTCATCAAGGCGGAACTGAAACGGGCCGGGATTGGCTACAAGGAACTGGCGGAACGGCTGAACAAGCACGGCATGGAGGAAACCGAAACATCCATCACCGGCAAGCTCGCGCGCGGCACATTCGCTGCGTCTTTTTTCCTCGCCTGTCTGGCGGTCCTAGAGAGGGAAGGTGTAAGGCTGGAGGAAATCTGATCGCACCTGCGGGGGCCGGATGCGAAACAGTGCGCTTGGACGATGTCTAGCTACGTTTCGACGTTGGTGGCGTGATTCGACCGTTCGCCTGTTGGCCGTGCTGATTTTGACGGTGGCGGCGGTAGGGTTCGGATGGCAAGCTGATTACGACAAGGCGCACGAGAAGCAGCCCAATCAGACCGCCGAGCAAGAGCGGGAAGAGAGCGATCGAGAAATTGCCAGATACACCTTCTGGCTCGCGCTCGGGACCAGCGTGCTTGCCTTCTCGACTGTCGGCCTTTGGATCGAAACCCGGCGAAGCGGGGTCAGGCAGAGTCGCGACACTCGCCGTTCGCTCGCCATCGCCAAGCAATCCAATTCTCTGAGTCGCGAGTTGTTCGTCGCCGATCAGCGGCCATGGGTATCCGTTGACCTCAAGCCCGATCCGCGTGGCAGGCTCATGGTTGATCCAAGTGGAAATATCACGGCCGATATCACGATTTCCTACAAGAACCACGGAAGAACACCAGCTACCAATATACTCATTGGCTACGTCTCTGTCGTTAGCGACCCCGACGCCGTCAAACGAACGCAAGAAAAGATACTCGTTGACATTATCGCTTTCAAAAATCGAGGTGGTGCCGGAATTACACTGTTCCCTGATGACGAAATCGAGTCCAATGGTTCTGCAACTGGAAAAGTCTCCGCGCGAGCATTTCAAACCCGTCTGCGCTCCACCGCATATAACCCGGCAGAACTTCTCCTTGTTGGATGCTTGCGCTATGAGGCACCGTCCAATCAGGTTGGTGTAACCGGCTTTTGTTTTCGAATCGCTCTCAAAACCAAGTCGGGAGTTGTCGCAAATCTCCGCCGCATAGGGCCGAGCAACTCTGGCGCGGCACTCGACTTCGCCAAATACAATGTTGGAAATAGCGCAACATAGCGCCAGCGCGCACCGCGCCGCCGCGATCATTCAATGACCGCGGCCGAAAAATGTAGGGATGGGCCGGAGCGCGCGAAACGCTTGTGGCGTCTGCGCCAGGATACCGGGGTAATCGATCGCGTCGAGCGCGCCGACCAGCTTGCGGACCATTCCCGCTTCCCGGTAGAGCGGCGCGACGATCGAATAGACCGGCAGGTCGAAGTCCGCGAGCGGCGCAAAGGCGCGCGTCGAGCCGGCGGCGGCGACGGCGAGGTTCCTCACGATGATCCAGGCGGCGAATGTCAGCCAAAGCGCGACCGAGATCGTCGCGCTCGGCGCGCCTGGCGCCGCGAACTCCAGCGTCGTTCCGGCGACCGCCAGGGTCGCGACGCAGGCGACTTGGCCCCAACTCAGCCCGGAATGCGCCGACAGGGCGCGATCGCGCCGCTCCAGGGCGTGCGCGGCCGTATCCGCCACTTGCGAACCGGCCTTCGCTCGCACGAACGCCGCCAGACGCTGCGGCGAGCTTATCGCGAAGCCGCCTTGCAAACGACCGGACGCCGCGGCGGCGACGAGAAAGCGGATCGCGCGCCCGCGCGGCGCGACGACGGCGCGAAGGTTCAAGTCGTTGGCCGCGAGCCGCGCGAATCCGCTCGCGATCGCCGGCGCGGGGTCGACGCCGCCGGCGATCGCGAGCTCGCCGCAGCAATAGGGGACGCCCAGATGCCGCGCGAGGGCGCGATAATAGACTTCTTCGGGCAGCAGGCCTTCGCCGAGCAGCGCCGCGTCGGCGCTGACCCCGCAGCGTTCGGCGGTTCGCATCGCCTGAAGCAGCATGCCCGGCCCGACGCCTTGGCTCGCGAGGAACGCGATCTCAGGCGCAATCTCAACGCCGCGCTCGCCTACGCTGCGCGCGCGGTCGCGTCGCTCTCGCGCCGGAACGTGTCCGCCCTGGGATCGTTCGGGAGCGTCGCCAGCCGCCACCGCTTGCTTGAACGAGTCGACCACGCTACGAAACTCGGCAAGACGCCAGCGGTCGCAGGAACGCGGCGACACTCCGCGTCCTCATCCCCCGAAAGCCCGAAGCCGCCGCTGAAAGTTCGGGCGCCGCGAATTAAAGACGATCGAGACGAGTTTGTCATGTGGGCTCGGCACGCGCTTTGCAACGCTCTTGTCACGCTGGTCTTGGCCGTCGCGCCGGGCGTCGCCGCGGCGGCCGAGCGCGGACCCGCGCCGAGTTTCTGGGACCCCGACTTGCATCTGGAGCGCCCCGATCTGTCCGGCCTGCGCGCGATCCGCTTCCTCACCGACGACGATTATCCGCCGCTCGACTTCGCGCTCGCCGACGGCTCGCTCTCGGGCTTCAACGTCGATATCGCGCGCGCGATCTGCGAAGAGTTGCATATCGGCTGCACCATCCAGGCGCGCCGCTGGGACACGTTGATCGACTCGTTGGAGACGGGCAAGGGCGACGCGGTGATCGCCTCGATCTCCGCCAACGCGGCCGCGCGCGCGCGGATCGATTTCACCCAGCCCTATTATCAGACGCCGGCGCGGTTCGCGACGCGCAAGGATTCGACCCTCGTCGACGCGACGCCGGCTTCGCTCCTGGGCAGAACCGTCGGCGTCATCGCCGGCTCGGCGCATCAATCGTATCTCGCGACGTTTTTCCCCGGCGCGATCGCCAAGCCCTATCCGAATTTCGGCGCGCTGCACGACGCGTTGAAGGCGAGGGCGATCGACGCCGCGTTCGCCGACGGATTGACCTTGTCGGTCTGGCTCGCCGGCGAAGATTCGGGCGATTGCTGCGTCTTCAAGGGCGGGCCTTATACGGAGAGCCGCTTCTTCGGAGAAGGGGTCGGCGTCGCGGTGCGCAAGGAGGACGCCGACCTGCGCCGCGCCATCGATTGGGCGCTGGCGCGTCTTGCGGCGCGCGGCGTCTATGCGGAGATCTACCTCAAGTATTTTCCGGTCGGGTACTACTGAACGGGCCGGGGGCAGTCGCGCGCCCCAATCGAACCGGCCAAGCCGGCGCCGTTCTCGGGCGCATGTTTTTGTTTTCAACGGCTTGCGTGACGATTTTCCGCCGCCTCGTCGCGCGGCGCGGGGTTCGCCGGCCAGCGGACGCCGGGCCATCGGGGGGGGGTGCGGGACGTCGCAAAAAGGGAAATGAGCGCGTGTCACCGTATTAAAAGGGAAATGAGCGCGTGTCACCGTATTCCGTATTCCACCGTATTCGTATTCACCGTATTCCGGAAGCGTTCCTCGATCCCAAAATTCCGTTTCGGAAAAACACAATCCGTGCTATTGTTGTTTTGATGTTTGTCGCCATGCCGCCTTGCTGGCGGGCCTGGGCGCTAGCTTTCGACCGGGCGCCGGCGCGAAAATTTGGCGGAAAGCAGAATTCCTTCTTTCGCGTCATAAGTCCTTGAAATGGCACGAAACCGCCAAGGAAAAAATTTGGAAAAGTTTGGAGTTTCCTTGGAATTTCCTTGGAAAAGTTTGGAATTTCGTTGGAAAACCTTGGAAAGGCTTGGAGGGCCCGACGTCAGGGGAACGAAACACCGCGTTTGCTCGCGCGAATGTCCTTCCCATCGGCTGGGCCGCGCGAGTTGTTCAAATGGAAACCGTATCAGACGTCTGCCGGTCAGCCCCGCTCACCCCTTCCCCGCCTCACCCCTTTCCCGCCTTCGGCTCCACATGCCCGCCGAAGCCCTTGCGCAAAGGCGCGGCGGCGACGGACCGGCCCGCGAGCGACGGACCGGCGTCAGGCCTTCG
>JBEKFO010000371.1:0-4316 GCA_050013275.1 Roseiarcus sp.
TACGGGCCGACGCCCCAACGCGCTCGATCAGCTCGAGAGCAAATTGACCTGGGGCGCCAAGGCCTTGCCACGAACCAGCGTCAGCGGCGTCGTCACGGAAATCGCGATGTCGCACTATCGGGTGGCTGGATTGTCGCGCTTCTTGAGACTTGGAGAATGCGTGAGCGTCGACGTCGGCGATCGCGTGCAGCTTGGCGAGGTCGTCAGGATCGAGGCCGCCGCCGTTACGCTGAAACCGTTCGATTCGCGTTGCGACGCCGCCATCGGAGCGCGCGCTTATCGGGCCGAAATGCTTTCGCTGACGCCGCATCCCGATTGGAAAGGTCGGGTGATCGACGCTCTCGGACGTCCGATCGACGGCGGCGGGGAACTCACGCCGGGCGAGCGCGCGATGCCGCTAGACGGCGAACCGCCGCCCGCCTTGCAGCGCTCGCGCGTCACAAAGCCGATCAAATCGGGAATTCGCGTGATCGACTTCTTCACGCCGCTTTGCGCCGGCCAGCGCATCGGCGTCTTCGCCGGCTCCGGAGTCGGCAAATCGACCCTTCTCTCGATGCTCGCGCGCGCGCCCGATTTCGACACGGTGGTGATCGCGCTGGTGGGCGAACGCGGCCGGGAAGTGCGCGAATTCCTCGACGACACGCTCGCCGCGAACCGCCAATCCGCGATCGCCGTCGTCTCCACCGGCGACGAGAGCCCGATGATGCGGCGCCTGGCGCCGAGGACCGCGATGGCGGTTGCCGAATATTTCCGCGATCGCGGCGACTCGGTGCTGTTGATCGTCGATTCGGTGACGCGCTTCGCGCACGCCGCGCGCGACGTCGCCTTGGCCGCCGGCGAACCGGCGGTCGCGCGCGGCTATGCGCCGAGCGTATTCAGCGATCTGCCGCGATTGCTCGAGCGCGCCGGGCCCGGGCTGGAGGGCTCCGGGTCGATCACCGGCGTGTTCTCGGTTCTGGTGGACGGCGACGACCACAACGACCCCGTCGCGGACAGCATCCGCGGCACGCTCGACGGTCACATCGTGCTCGATCGCGCGATCGCCGATCAAGGGCGTTTTCCGGCGGTGAATATTCTCGCGTCGGTCTCGCGCCTCGCCCACCCGAGCTGGACGCCCGAGCAAAGCAAACTGGTGTCGAAATTGCGCTCGCTGATCGCCCGCTATGAGGAAACGCGGGACCTTCGCCTGATGGGCGGCTTCACGCCCGGGGCCGACCCATTGCTCGATCAGGCCGTGAAATCCGTGCCGCGCATTTACGAAGCGATGACACAGACGCTGTCCTCGCCGCCCTGCCGGGATCCGTTCATAGAACTCGCCGCAGCCCTTCGAAACGACGCCAAGCCTGACGATGCGGCCGATCAGCTTGCCGGCTGACCCCGCTGGTCTGAGCTTACGAAAGCAGATCGCATGAAGCTGTTCGATTTCGCCGTCATTCGCCGCAATGTTTCGATCGCGTCCAGGCTTTCGAGGCGCGTCATGGCGAAGACGATCGGCGACATCGCGCTCGTCGGCGCCGGCGTGGCGATGGCGGTCGGCTCGATCGTTTTCGCCGCCGCCATGTTCGGCCAAGACGATCACGCGCCGCGAATTAACGGAATGCAATATCTTGCGATCTTCGCCAAGCCGCGGGGCGCGTCGCATCCGACCATCGCCGAAGCGCCCGTCGTCACGGCCACGCCCCCCGTCGTCGCCGACGCCGCCGTCGACATGGCGCCGACCGGCTCGGTCGCGCGCCGCGCGCTCGACATGGCGCCGACCGGATCAATCGTCCGCGGCGCGGCCAGCGAATCGAGCGCCCCCATTAGCTACCGGATCATCGCGGTCGAGCCGGGCATGGCGTGGTTGAGCGACGGTCCGGAGATTCGCGTCGTCAAACCCGGCGACGTCGCGCCCGGTCTCGGACGCATCGCGTCGATCGAGCAACGCGAGGGACGTTGGCTGTTGATCGACGAATCGGGCGCGACCCTGTTGTCGAGCGACTCGCCGGTGGCGAAAGACTTTGGCGACGGAGACGGGCCGTTCGCGCGCAGAATGATATTCGGCGGCGATTGACTTTGGCGAACCAGCGCGTCGCCGCGAGCCGCGAGCGCCCGTCACGGCGCCCGCCGGCGCGCCACGAGCGCGCTTTGCGCGCGGTCGACCAGCATGTTGGCGATCGCCACGCGTCGGTTGGCGAGTTCGCGCGGCACGTCCGGCCGGCGGTCAGGATGGTTGTTCCACATAAATCGGCGCCGCGCCCGGTTGAGTTCGTCATGCGTGAGCGCGCTCGTCAGGGCGAGCTCCGCCGCGATCGACTCGGCGTCGTCGCTCGGCGCGCTCATCCTTTTCGGCTCGCTCGCAGCGTCTTGCGGCTCCGCGATCCAATCGAGCGCTTGATGCCAACGCTCGGTCGGGTCGCATTCCCGATCCCCCTCGGGCTCCGTCGGCGGGGGCAGGGTCGCGAACGGATAGGCGAGCGTCTTGCCGACCGTTTCGAGTCGCTGATCCGAATCGTCGGAGCGCACGACATCGTCCAAGACTTGGCTAAAGGTGGAGTCGCGCCGTCGCCCCGAGGACTGCGATCCCGCAAAGCCGCCTTTCAACATTCGCCCTCGGGCTCGCTCTCGCCGGCGACGTCGACCAAGACCCGATTCCTTCCGCTCGATTTCGCTTCGTAGAGCTTGGCGTCGGCGCGCCGGACCAGATCCTCCGCGGACTCGCTGGTGGTCAACCGCGCGACGCCGAACGAAGCCGTAATGGCGCCGATGCGCTCGCCGCTCGCGGCGACCACCCACTGCTTGCCCTCGAGCTGCTTTCGAATTTGGCTGACCACCGCGCTTGCTTCGGCAAGCCGCGTTTCAGGAAAGAGTATTGCAAATTCTTCGCCGCCGAACCGCGCCACCTTGTCCTGGCTCTTGATGTTCGCCGTCAAGAGGTCGGCGAACAGCTTCAGCACCATATCGCCGGCGACGTGGCCGAATTTGTCGTTGATCTTCTTGAAATGATCGATGTCCGCGAGCGCCATGCACAAATCGCTGCCGAATTCGCGCGCCTTTGCGACTTCCTCCGCCAGCGCGTTGTCGAAGAAGCGGCGATTGCCGAGCGCAGTCAATCCGTCGCGATTGCCGATCTCCTCGGCCTTGGTGAGGCTCGAACGTAGGCGGATGATTTGGAATCGCGAGTGCTCGAGTTTTTCCGATAAGACGTTCACTTTGTTTTGCATCGCGCGATTGTCGTTGATCAGCGTGAGCACGATCTCGTGTATCGCGTCATACGAATCGCCGCGCGAAAGCTTCCGGTCGGCGCCCGCCAACGACTCTTGGAACTTCGCGCCCTCCACGAAGTGATCTTGGATCAGCTTGAGGACGTGAGCGAGCGTCGCGTCGACGCTTTGCTCAAAGTCCAGGCGCTTCTTTGCGATCGCGCGATCCTGGCTCTGATCGAATTGCGAACCGCGCGTCGCCGCCGCTCCGGCGAAGGCGAGGCCGATCGTGCTGACGCAGATCAAGCCGAGCACGTACGCTTCGGCGAGGGCGTCGCTTCGCGCTTGCGCGGCGCTGAGCGCGCTCAGGACGATAAAGGCGAGCGCCCCGCCGAACTGAAGCCACCGCTTGGCGTTGAAAGCGAGGTTCATTTCGCGCTCGCAGCGAAACCGCGCGACGAAGCTTGCAGCCAAGGCGCGATCCAACAGGAAGCCAATGCCGGCATGAGGACGCGATCCTTCGCTCTTGTGCTAACTCGGCCGTGATGGCGATGAAGGCGCACCGCGACGCGATTGCGCGCCGATGCGACCGAAAGAGACCGATTCATTCGGACTGGGCGAAGCTGGCGTAAATTGTTTACTTTTTTATTATTCATCATCTTGATATCGTGAAAAGTCCGATTTCGCGGCGCGTTCAATCGCTCTGACGAAAAGATCGGCGCGGACGTTTGCGCGGCAAATCGTCACGGCGGCGGCTCCGAACGGCTCGAGGCGCTCGGGCGTTGAAACGCGTGGGCCGAGCCGCGCGAGCACGTTTCGGTCATTTGCAGAATTCACGGGCGTTTGGCGTCCACTGCCCCAAGCCGCTTGCGACCATGTTGCCGATCACAGTGCAGACATAAGTCTTCTGCGCTTTTGGGTTGTCGGGGCCGGCGTTGTAACGCGCGACGGCGAGCGTCCAGTTGCCCTCTTGCGCTTTGAGTTCCTTCAAATAGTTCGCCGCGTAGTCGACGTTGCGGACCGGATCGAACATATCGCTGAGGGAATTGAAATGCGCGGCGTGCCAATGATGGTTGATCTGCATGCAGCCCACGTCGATGAGCTTGGCGCCCCGTGCGCGTTCGTACGCGAACC
>JBEKFO010000372.1:0-4284 GCA_050013275.1 Roseiarcus sp.
CTGTGCAAGGCGGCTTTCGGAGCCATTGGGGAAGATCTCGCCTCGGTCTATCGCCCGACGGCCGACAGCCCACTGCCCTATCGCCAAGTTGGCGAGCGGCTCGGCGTCGGCCGTCCGCTCGAGGCGCTGAAATGGCTGGCGGGCGCGGGCTGTGACGCGGACCAGCAATTGACCACGGCGCTGGAGGTGGTGAACGCCTATCAGCCGTCGCCCGAGCGGGAGGCTATGGCAGCCGCGTTGGCGAAGCTGAAACGGACGCCGTGACGCTCTTCCCCCTCTCCTCGTTCATGCATTACGGCGTTACGCATTACGGCATTGCGCATTGCGGTGGCATTGCGGTGACAGTGCGCTTAACTGACGCGCTCCGGCCCCTCCATGTGAGCGCAGCCAGCATCCCGAATAGCGGCGCCATCACCGTAGTACAGCGGGCCAAAATGGCTATTTCCCCGCCGCCTTCCTCAGCGCCGCGTTGATCCGCTCCTGCCAGCCCGGCCCGTCTTCCTGGAAAAAATCCAGCACGTCGCGGTCGATGCGTAGCGACACCGTCTCCTTGGCGCCGGGCACGGACGGCGCCGTCGGCGGCAAGTCCGCCGGCTTTGGGGTCGTCGCTTTGAAGACCTTCTCGGCTTCGGCGATAGAATTGTTTGTTGGTCGTCGGCTCATGTCGCACCCCTGACCTCTCATACAACCCTATAATCTCCGCCTTCGCCAGCGTCGCGAAATGCCGATTGAAGCCGACCGCTGCGGGGTTACGCTGACGGCGCCCTCGACGATCGCGGCGTGCTCTCTCCAGGGCGGTCGCCGCGCCGAAGCGTGATGCGTGCGCTTTGACCGTAATGGCCGCGACATTCACTTCCGGAAAAACAGAATTTGTGATAGCCTAAAATCAGAGGTCGGCGCGGGCTTCCGCGTCGGCCGCGGCGGGTGGTCGCCCGGCGCTCGTCGGACGCGCTTTGGATTCACGGGGATTTCGGCCGCGCCGGCTGCAAGACAAGGAAAAATCGCCGCCGCCGCCAAGCCTTTGATTTCGCTGGAAACCGCCAAGGAAAATGTTTGGAAATCCTTGGAAAAAGTTTGGAAAAGTTTGGAATTTCCTTGGAAAGGCTTGGATTTTGCTTGGAAAGGCTTGGAAAAATTTGGCCCCGTTCGGCGCGGCCTCCCCTGGCGCGTCTTGCGATTTGACGGAATCGCCAGCGATGTCATTCCCGCGAAAGCGGGAATCCAGTGGGGAAAGGGCGCATCGGTCGGCAAGTCTAGATTCCCGCTTTCGCGGGAATGACATGAGGGAGGCGGGAATGACATGAGTGAGAGCATCGTCGAATTCGTCTCGACGCAACACGCGCTACCCCTTCTTCGCCGCGATCTTGGCGATCTCGCGCATGATCGCGAGCACGCCCGCCAGACGCTCCGGCAAGTCCTCGAAATCGCCGGCGACGACGATGCGCATGTCCGGGCGGACGCGGGCGAGCGAGCCCTGGTTCGTCACCCATTTGACGAGGCCCGTCGGGTTGGCGAAGGAATTGTCGCGGAACGCCAGCGTCAGCCCTTTGGCGCCGGCGTCGAGCTTCTCGACGTGGGCGCGCCGGCACAGCGCCTTGATCGTCACCAGCTTCAGGAGCAGCGAAACCTCAGGAGGCGGCGGGCCGAAGCGGTCGACGATCTCCGCGCCCATGGCGTCGATTTCGGCGTCCTCTTCCAGCGCCGAAAGCCGGCGATAGAGCGTCAGGCGCGTCGGCAGGTCGGGGATGTAGCTTTCCGGGATCGTCACCGGCGCGCCGAGTGAAATCGTCGGCGACCACATCTCCTGCGCCGGCTCCTCGACGCCCGCCTTGAGGCGCTCGATCGCGTCCTGCACCATCTGCTGGTAGAGCTCGTAGCCGACTTCGCGGATGTGGCCCGACTGTTCCTCGCCGAGCAGGTTGCCGGCGCCGCGCAGATCGAGATCGTGGCTCGCGAGCTGGAAGCCGGCGCCGAGCGTGTCGAGCGACTGCAGCACCTTGAGGCGCTTTTCGGCCTGCGGCGTCATCGGCTTGTTGGCGGGGGTGGTGAAGATCGCGTAGGCGCGCGTCTTGGCGCGCCCGACCCGGCCGCGCAATTGATAGAGCTGGGCCAGGCCGAACATGTCGGCGCGATGCACGATCAGCGTGTTGGCGCGCGGGATGTCGAGCCCGGATTCGACGATCGAGGTCGACAGCAGGATGTCGTACTTGCCGTCGTAGAAGGCGCCGATCCGGTCCTCGAGCTCGCTCGCCGCCATCTGGCCGTGGGCGACGACGAACTTGGCCTCAGGAACGTTCTGGCGCAGGAACGCCCCGGCCTCGTCGAGGTCCTCGATGCGCGGGCAGACGTAGAACGACTGTCCGCCGCGATAGCGCTCGCGCAGCAGCGCCTCGCGCACGATCAGCGCGTCGAACGGCGAGACGAACGAGCGCACCGCGAGCCGGTCGATCGGCGGCGTCGCGATGATCGAAAGCTCGCGCACGCCGGTCATCGCGAGCTGGAGCGTGCGCGGGATCGGCGTCGCCGAAAGCGTCAGCACGTGCACCTCGGAGCGCAGCTCCTTCAGGCGCTCCTTGTGCGCGACGCCGAAATGCTGCTCCTCGTCGATGACGACGAGGCCGAGATCCTTGAAGGCGACCGCCTTGCCGAGCAGCGCGTGGGTGCCGATGACGATGTCGAGCGCGCCGTCGGCGAGGCCCTTCTTCACGTCGCGCTGCTCGGCGGCCCCGACCATGCGCGAAAGCTGGCCGACCCTTATCGGCAGCCCGGCGAAGCGTTCGATGAAAATCCCGGTGTGCTGACGCGCCAGCAGGGTGGTGGGAACGACGATCGCGGTCTGCTTGCCGTTGATCGCGGCGGCGAAGGCGGCGCGTAACGCGACCTCGGTCTTGCCGAAGCCGACGTCGCCGCAGACGAGCCGGTCCATCGGCCGGCCCGCCGCCAGATCGTCGAGCGTCGCCTCGATGGCGGCGGCCTGATCCTGCGTTTCGTCATAGGGAAAACGCGCGCAGAATTCCTCGTAGAGCCCCTCGGGCGGGACGAGACGCGGCGCGGCGCGCGTCATGCGCTGCGCGGCGACGCGGACCAGTTCGCCCGCCATTTCGCGCACCCGCTTCTTCAGCCGCGCCTTGCGCGTCTGCCAGCCCGTGGCGCCCAGGCGATCGAGTTCGCCGTGTTCGGAGCCGAAACGCGACAGCAGCTCGAGATTTTCCACCGGGAGGAACAGCCGATCGCCGCCGGCGTAATGGATCTCCAGGCAGTCGTGCGGCGCGCCCGCCGCCTCGATCGTCGCCAGGCCGACGAAGCGGCCGACGCCGTGATCGATGTGCACGACGAGGTCGCCCGCCGTCAGTGCGGCGGCTTCCGCCAACACGTCCTGCGCGCGGCGCTTGCGCTTTTGCTGGCGAACCAGGCGATCGCCGAGAATGTCCTGCTCGCCGACGACCGCCAGATCGTCGGATTCGAAGCCGTGCTCCAACGCGATGACCGCCAGCGGCAGCGCGCCCGGACGCGCGGACTTGGCCTGCGCGTAAGAGGAGGCCAGCTCCTGCGATTTCAGACCGTGCTCGGCGAGCACGTGGCTCAGGCGCTCGCGCGAGCCGTCGCTCCAGCCGGCGACGACGACCCGCAGGCCGTTTTCGCGCAAGGCGCGGATATGGCGAACCGCCGCGTCGAACACGTTGACGTTTTCGTTCAGGCGCTCGGGGGCGAAATCGCGTCCGACCCGACCGCCGCAGTCGACTGCGTTCGCCGCGCCCGGCGCGGCTTCGAACGGCGTCACGCGCGCCAGCGGCGTGGCTCCCAGCCGCTGACGAAATTCGTCTTCGCTTAAGTAGAGCCGATCCGGCTTCAGCGGCCGGTAATCGGCCTTCGCCGGATCGTCCTCGTAGGCCGCCCGGCGCGCGCCGTAATAGTCGGCGATCTGCTGGAAGCGCGCGTGCGCGGCGTCCTCGACGCGCGCGTCGAGCACGAACGGCGCGCCCGCGGCGTAATCGAACAGGCTGTCCATCGACTCGTAGAGCAGCGGCAGCCAATGTTCGAGGCCGATGGCGCGGCGTCCTTCGCTGACCGCCTCATAGAGCGCGTCGCCACGCCGCGGCGCGCCGAATTCGGCCGCATAGGTCTGGCGGAAACGGCGGATCGACTCGGTCGTCAGGCGCGCCTCGCTCATCGGCACCAGATCGAGCGCGCGCAACTGGCCGACGCTGCGCTGGGTCTCCGGATCGAACGAGCGGATCGACTCGAGCGTGTCGCCGAAGAAATCGAGCCGGATCGGCGCCGGCG
>JBEKFO010000373.1:0-4284 GCA_050013275.1 Roseiarcus sp.
GCGCTGGAACGAGGCGGCGCAAGACGAATTTGACGGCCTGCTCTTGCCCGGCGGCCATCGCGCGCGCGGCAGGCGGGCGTTTCTCGAAAGCCCGGAATTGCAAGCCCTCGCGGTCGCGTTCTTTCGCGCCGGCAAGCCGGTCGCCGCGATCTGCCACGGCGTCTTGCTGCTCGCGCGCAGCGTCGATCCGGCGACGGGGCGCTCGGTTCTCTACGGCCGGCAGACCACGGCGCTGACGTGGCGCATCGAGCGCCTGGCCGCTGGGATAGGGCGGCTCGCGCGCTGGTGGGACCCGACCTATTACAGCACCTATCCCGACGCCCCGGGCGAACCGGCGGGGTTTCGCAGCGTCGAAGCGGAGGTGACGCGCGCGCTCGCCGCCCCAGGCGATTTTCGCGACGCGCCCGCCGACGATCCGGATTACCGACTGAAGACCTCCGGCCGCGCCCGCGATCGCGCCGACGACGCGCGCCCGGCGTTCGTCGTCGTCGACCGAAACTACGTCTCGGCGCGCTGGCCGGGCGACGCCCACACGTTTGCGCGAACCTTCGCAGAGATTCTCAAGAAATCCGCGTGACGTCCGGCTGCACGGCCGGATGCGAAGCGAGGCAGACCTTGTCTAAAGGCGCCGAGGGAATTGCCCGATTCCGCCGGCGGATCGGTTCAGAGTTGTGAGGGCCCGCCGCCCCCATCGCATTGATTTCTCACACCCCCCTTGCGGAACGCAACGCGAACAGATAGGCATCGTTCGTGATTTGTTTACACCTGATCGTGATTCTCGGCTTGCGTTCTGCGCGTCGAATCGATTCGCGGCGCGAGCCGCTGGGGAGCCTGCCATGCTGACCAAAAAGCAAAGCGAATTGCTGCGCTTCATCCACGAGCGCCTGCAGGCGGAGGGAGTCCCTCCTTCTTTCGACGAAATGAAGGACGCGCTCGATTTGCGCTCGAAATCGGGCATCCATCGCCTCATCATGGCGCTCGAGGAGCGCGGCTTCATCCGGCGCCTCGCCAATCGCGCGCGTGCGATTGAAGTGCTGCGCCTGCCCGAGTCCGCGACGGTCGGGGCGCCGCGCGCGCAAAAATTCTCGCCGAGCGTCATTCCCGGCAATCTCGGGCGGGTGCGTCCGCGCTCCGGCCCCGAGGCGGAGGCACGCTCCGTGATGATTCCGGTGATGGGTCGCATCGCCGCCGGCACGCCGATCGCCGCGATCCAGACGCGCGTCGACACCATCGCCATGCCGCCCGAGTTCCTTGGCCCCGGCGAGCACTTCGCGCTCGAAGTGCGCGGCGACTCGATGATCGAGGCCGGTATCTTCGAGGCCGATACGGTCGTCCTGCGCAAGCAGGACACCGCGGAAACCGGGGATATCGTGGTGGCGCTGATCGACGACGAGGAGGCGACGTTGAAACGCCTGCGCCGTCGCGGCGCCTCGATCGCGCTGGAGGCGGCCAATCCGGCCTACGAGACCCGCATTTTCGGGCCCGACCGCGTGCGCATCCAGGGCAAGCTGGTGAGCCTGCTGCGCCGCTATTGAGCAGCCAAATAAGGAGGCCGGCCGGAAACAGCGTTGAGGAGGCCACTCCTAGCTGCTTCCGAGCCGGCCGACCCCACGGACCCGGGAGATGCGGCGGACCCGAGCACCCCGCGGGGTATCTCGCGGGCTTACCCTATGCCCTGCGAAGATGACGGTACGCAGACGCCGGCCGATTGCAACTGATAACGCCGCTTGACGGCCGGAAACCGAAAATTTACCTAAATATTGATGGTTAAAGGGAAAAGTGGCGCGCCTTCCGCCCCGCCGGCGAGAAAGGAGCGCCTGCCGCTGTGGAAGCCGCGAATCGCCGCCTTGCGGCCGCCGTCTTCGCGCGTCAAGCTCGGCTTCGGCCGAGTTGAGGTGATTCGTGGCGGGCGTTGCGACTTTGGACGACGATTTTCGCGTCGAGCGATCGGAAGGCGAGCCGGCCTTTACGGTCGATCTCGATGGTTTCGAGGGCCCGCTCGACCTGCTGCTCGAACTGGCGCGCCGCCAGAAAGTTGATCTCGCGCGTATTTCCGTGCTGGCGCTCGCCGAACAATATCTCGCGTTCGTCGAGGCGGCGCGCAAATTGCGCCTGGAGCTGGCGGCCGACTATCTCGTCATGGCGGCATGGCTCGCCTATCTCAAGTCGCGCCTGCTGCTGCCGGCGGCAGCCAAGGCGGAGGACCCCGACGCGGCCGGAATGGCCGACGCGCTCGCGCAACGCCTCAGTCGTCTCGAACAGATCCGCAAGGCCGCACAGGCGCTGATCAGCCGGCCGCGGCTGGGCCGCGACTTTTTCGCCCGTGGCGCGCCGGAGGCGATCGCGACCACCACGGCGGTGGTCTACGAGGTCAGCCTATACGATCTTCTGTCCGCCTACGCGCGCCAGAGCCAAAAGCACGCCCGCGCCCATGTGCGCTTCAAGGCGCGCGCCGTCTGGTCGCTCGCCGACGCGCGCGAAGCGCTGACGCGCCTGGTGGGGCAAGCGCGCGAATGGACCGAGCTCGATTCCTGGTTGCTCGCCTATGGCGTCGAGCCGAGCATGCGCCGCACCGCGCGCGCTTCCTCCTTTTCGGCGTCGCTGGAAATGGTGCGCGAAGGGCAGATCGAGCTGCGGCAAGACGGCGCTTTCGCGCCGCTGTGGGTGCGCGCCGTCGGCAACGCGGCGCTGGCCAGCCGCGACGACTTGAATTAGGACGAGACAACGTAATGGGAACCGTCGCGCAATTGTTCGAAACCGCCATCCCGCCGCGCGTAGCGCCGGAGGACTTGCGCGTCGCCGAGGCGCTGGTGTTCGCCGCCGCCGAACCACTCGACGAGGCTTCGATCGCGGCGCGCCTCTCCGAGGGCGCAGACGTCGCCGAGGTCATGGCGGAGCTGCAGCGCCGCTACGCCGATCGCGGCGTCAATCTCGTGCGTGTCGCGGGACGCTGGGCGTTCCGCACCGCGACGGATCTTTCCTGGCTGCTGGCGCGCGAGGATCAGGAGAAGCGAAAGCTATCGCGCGCAGCGATCGAGACGCTCGCCATCGTCGCCTATCATCAGCCGGTGACGCGCGCCGACATCGAGGAAATCCGCGGCGTCGCGGTCTCCAAGGGGGCGCTCGACGTGCTGATGGAGGCCGGATGGGTGCGCATGCGCGGTCGCCGCAAGGCGCCCGGCCGCCCGATCACCTACGGCACCACGCAAGCGTTTCTCGCGCATTTCGGCCTCGATGCGATCGGCGATCTGCCCGGCCTCGACGAATTGCAGGGCGCCGGTCTCTTCGATGGCAAGCTGCCGCCAGGTTTCGGCGTTCCCCAGCCCGACGACGACGCCGGCCTGCGCCCCGACGAAGAGCCGCTCGAGGGGCCGACGCCGCTCGAACAGGCGTGGGGTCCCGTAAGCGAGACGGACGAAACCTGAACGCTGCCGGCGCGAGCCGAACGCGGCCACGAAAGCGCCGAAAATCGCAGCGACAAGATGCCGGAGACGCTGGGCCGAATCGGCGCCAGCTCAGGGGAGTTTGAATGAAGCGCCGCACCGCCCTGCTGTTTCTCTCCTTGGCCGTCCCGATTGGCGGCGCGCGCGCCGCAGACGGCGTGCCCTTGGCCTCGCACCGCGCCGCCTACGAGATCTCGCTCGTCGATTCCTACGCCGCGCGCGCCCCCAATTCGCAGACGCCGGTCGGCGCGACCGGACTGATCGCCTACGAGTTCACCGGCTCGCCCTGCGAAGGCTACGCCTCGAACTTCCGCCAGCTGACGGAATTGCAGCGCTCCGAAGGCGATCCGATCTCCTCCGACATCCGCGCCCTCACCTTTGAGGACGGCGACGCCAAGGGCTTGAAATTCCAGATCGACTCGCAAATGCAGGGCGACCCCGGCCCCGCCATCGTCGGTTCGGCCAAGCGCGCGTCGAGCGGCGACACCACGGTCGCGTTGAGCAAGCCGTCGACGGCCACCTTGAATCTCGGCAAGGATATTCTCTTCCCCACCGAGCACATCGAACGCATTATCGCCCAGGCCAAACAGGGCGGCGGCGCAATGCAGGCGCGCGTCTACGACGGCTCCGACACCGGCAAGAAGGTGTTCGAGACCTTGACCGTCATCGGCAAGGAGGCGAGCGGACCGTCGCCGGAGACCGCCTTCGCCGACACGCTTGGCAAGATTCGCCGCTGGCCGATTACGGTCTCGTATTTCGACGAAGCGGCCAGAGACGCGCCGCCGGAATACGTCCTGAGCTTCGATCTCTACGAGAACGGCGTCTCCGGCACCTTGAAGCT
>JBEKFO010000374.1:0-4283 GCA_050013275.1 Roseiarcus sp.
ATTGAGGCGATCATTCCCCGACCGTCGGGAAGACCCCGCCGAGCGGGCCGCGGCGATCACGAGCGAGCGATTCGGCTTCGCGCAGGGGGCGGCGCCGCTCGAAGAGATATGGCGGGAAAACGCGGGGCATTATCGCGACCTGTTCGAGTTGTCGCCCGACGCGATCATCGCCTGGAATGCGAGCGACGTCGTCCAGGCCGCCAACAAGACCGCCGCGACGCTGCTCGGATACGACAAGGCCGAGGACCTGGTCGGCTCGAGCTGGCAGAGCTTCGTCGTCCCCGAAGACCGCCGAGCCCTGGCCGAGGCCGCGCTGCGGCTCAACGGGGCCGGAGGGGCGTGCGAACGCGAATTCAGACTGTTGCGAAAGGACGGGACCTCCATTTTCGTTCAAGGCCGGACCTGCGTGGTTCTGGATCGGGCAGGAAAACCCACCAAGACGATCGCGATCGCCCGCGACATCACCCGCCGCAAGCGCGCGGAAGAGGCGTTGCGCGACAGCGAGAGAGTCCATCGCGACCTGTTCGAACTCTCGCCGGACGGCATTGTCGCCTGGAATCGAGACGGCGTCATCCAGACCGCCAACGTCCCCGCCGCGAAGCTGCTGGGATACGACGGTCCCGACGCCTTGGTCGGCAAGCGCTGGCTGGACTTCATCGCTCCCGAGGAGCGCCCGGCTCTCGTCGAGCAGGTGCGGAGAGCCGAAGACGCCGCGGGCACGGCGGAGGCCGAGTTCCATGCGATAGGAAAAGACGGGAGCCGCATTTTCCTTCAGTCCCGGCTACACGTGACTTTGGATGAGATCGGACGTCCGTTCCGAAGCATCGTCATCACGCGCGACATCACCAGTCGCAAGCATGCGGAAGAGGCGGTGTACCTCAGCGAAGCTCGTTTCCGCAGCGCTTTCGACGCCGCCGGACACGGGATGGCGTTGGTCGACCTGAACGGCCGCTTCCTTAGAGTCAACGCGGCGTATTGCCGGATCACGGGCTACACCGAAGAGGAGTTGCTGGCGCACGCCTTCGCCGATATCACCTTCCCGGAAGACGTCGCCGAGAGCGTCGACAACGCTCGACGAATACGAGACGGCGAAGTCTCCAGCGCCCAAATGGAAAAGCGCTACGTGCGCAAGGATGGCGGGATCGTCTGGGTCCAGCTCAACGTCAGCGTCGTTCGCGACGCGGCCGGGCGGCCCACTCACCAAGTCACCCACGCGCAGGACATCACCGCCCGCAAGCGCGCAGAAGAAGCGATGTATCTCAGCGAGGCGCGCTTTCGCAGCGCTTTCGAGTTCGCCGGGCACGGGATGGCGTTGATCGACTTGCAGGGCCGCTTCCTCAAGGTCAACCCGGAGTTCTGCCGACACGCGGGTTGCAGCGAGGACGAAGTTCTGGCGCGCCCGTTCATGGACTTGATTTACCCTGACGATCTCGGCGAAATCCTCAAGAACATTTTCCGAATGAATAGCGGTGAAATTCCGTCGTTTGAAACCGAAAGCCGCTATATCCGCAGGGACGGCCGAGTTTTCTGGGCCCAATTCAATTCCAGCATGGTCCGCGACGCCGCGGGCGCGCCCTCCTACCATGTCGTCCATGCGCTGGACATCAACGACCGCAAGGCGGCGGAAGACGCGTTGCGCGCGCAAGCGCGACATGACCAGCTCACCGGGCTGCCCAATCGCCTCGCGTTTCTGGAGCGCCTCCACGACGTCTTCGCCGCGAGCCGACGCGGGGCCGGGCCCTTCGCGGCGCTCTACCTCGATCTCGACGGGTTCAAGGACGTCAACGACACGCTCGGCCATGTCGCGGGCGACCGCCTGCTGCAAGCGGTCGCGGCCCGCCTCAAGAGCAACGTGCGCGAGAGCGACGTCATCGCGCGGTTCGGCGGCGACGAGTTCGCCGTTCTGCAAGTCGACGTCCACGACGCATCGGACGCCGGCGCGCTCGCCGCTGCGCTGACGAAATCCTTACGCGCGCCCTATGCGCTCGACGACGACGAAGTGCGCATCACCGCGAGCATCGGCATATCGTTTTACGATCCCACGATCGCCGACCCCGACGAGATGCTCACCCAGGCCGATCTCGCCCTCTATCGGGCGAAAGAGGAAGGCCGCGACCGCTACTGCTTCCATTCCGCGGAGTTCGATCGGAGCGCGCGCGAGCGGGCCGCGCTGACCAACGAACTGCGCGCCGCGATCGAAAAACACGAACTGGAGCTTTATTACCAGCCGCAAGTCGAACTCGCTTCCGGCCGGATCCTCGGCTTGGAAGCCCTGGTGCGGTGGAATCACCCGCAACGCGGCCTGCTCATGCCCGACGTCTTCATTCCCATCGCGGAAAGAACCGGCGCCATTTTCGCGCTCGGCCGCTGGGTGCTCGAGAGGGCATGCCGGCAGATCAAGACTTGGCGGGACCAGGGAATCGCGCCGCCGCTCGTCGCGATCAACATCTCCGCCGCTGAGTTGCGCGACTTTTCCAAGTTCGAACAGTTCTTGGCCGGGACTTTGAAACGGTGGAGCGTCGCGCCCGGCGATATCGAACTTGAACTCACCGAGTCGGTGTTGATGGAGACCTCGCAAATGCGCGGCGACGCCTTGGCGCGGATCAAGGCGCTCGGAACGAGCATTGCGATCGACGACTTCGGCACCGGGTACTCCTCGCTCGCCTATCTCAGCGCCTACCCGCTGAGCCGCCTCAAGATCGCGCAGCGGTTCGTCCTGGGCGTCCCGGACAGCGCCCGCGATGTCGCGATCACCAAGGCGACGCTGAGCCTGGCGCGGGAACTCGGCGTCAAGGTCATCGCGGAGGGCGTCGAGACCAAGGCCCAACTCGACTTCCTCGTGTCCGCCGGCTGCGTGGTGGGCCAGGGCTTTTGCTTCAGCAGAGCCGTGCAAGCCGCGCCGGCAGGCGAACTATTGCGTCGTAGATTCATCGAACCGAATTTCGACGAGGGCTGAAAAGAGCGTCGCGGCGAGGAGAGGCGACCCGCATTGACCGCTCCGGCGGACTACGACATGTTGAAGACGTTCTTCTTCCGTCACACGGCCAATCGGTGAATATCGATGAGCTATTCCATTCGCGAACCCAGCCTGCACGCGACGCCCGTCCTCGATTTGCGGCCGACGCAGATGACGCTCGGCATGAACGAAGTGGCGCTCAAGCGAAAGTCGTGGAAGACCGAGAATCCGAAGAAGCTGGCTGATTTCCTCGGCCATCACATGGTGCCCGTCATCGTCGGACCCGGCGAGCAGCGCTTCCTGATCGACCACCATCACCTCGCCCGCGCGCTGCACGACGAAGGCGTCGACAGCGTCTTCGTCACCATCGTCGCCGATCTCCATAAGCTCGCGCCGAGCGACTTTTGGAACTTGATGGATTTTCGCGGCTGGACCCACCCCTACGACGGCAAAGGCCGACGCCGCGACTACGCCGACCTGCCCAAGACCGTCAGAGACATGGAGGATGATCCCTATCGTTCGCTGGCGGGCGAATTGCGCAACATCGGCGGGTTCGCCAAGGATTCGACGCCTTTCTCGGAATTCGTGTGGGCCGATTTCCTACGCCGCCGCATCAAGCCCAAGGAAGTCCGCAAGGACTTTTCGCGCGCGCTCAGCGCCGCCCTCGAATTCGCCAAGTCGGCGGATGCGAGCTACCTGCCCGGCTGGTGCGCCCCGCACGAAAAAGCAAAGAGCGCCGACGCAAACAAGACCGGTGCGAAGCGACGTTCCGCCGACAAGGTCGCCCACGAGGACTGATCGGCGCGAGAGGCCGCCAAGGGCGTCTTCACACCCGTTCGAGCGCCCCCGCGCGAAAGTCGCCGCCATGATCGAAATGCCGCCGCTGCGCTTCGCCAAGGTCAACGGCGTACGTCTCGGTTTCTATGAGGCCGGCCCGCGGAGCGACACGCCGCCGATGGTCCTCTGCCACGGCTGGCCGGAGATCGCGTTCACCTGGCGCCGCCAGATCAAGGCGCTGAGCGAGGCGGGCATACGCGTGATCGCGCCGGACCAACGCGGCTTCGGCGCCAGCGACGTTCCGCAATCGATCGCCGACTACGACATCGATTGTTTGACGGGCGATCTCGTCGGCCTGCTCGACGCGCTCGACATCGAGAAGGCGATCTTCGTCGGCCACGATTGGGGCGGCTTCGTCGCTTGGGAAATGCCGATCTGCCGCCCTTCCCGGGTCGCCGGCGTCGTCGCGCTCAACACGCCGCACGTCGCGCGCGCGCCGGTCGACCCGATCGTCCTCCTACGCAAGCGCTACGGCGAGCGCATGTATATC
>JBEKFO010000375.1:0-4264 GCA_050013275.1 Roseiarcus sp.
GGCGATCGCGATCGACCGCGCGATCCTGGTCAAGGCCTCCGTGCGCACCGTGGCGCTGGAGGAGAACGAGAAGCTGCGCACCACCTTGCTCGCCTCGCTGTCGCATGATTTGCGCACCCCGCTGGCGACGATCACCGGCGCGGTGACGACGCTGCAGAAGTTCGGCGACACGATGCCCAACGAGCAGCGCCGCGACCTGCTCGCCTCGATCGAAGAGGAATCGGGCCGCCTGACTCGATTCATCGCCAATCTCCTGGACATGTCGCGCATCGAGGCCGGCGCCTTGCGGCCGAAGAGCGATTTCGTCGACGTCGCCGAGATCGTGCACGCGGCGGTCGAGCGCGCGAACAAGGCGTTTCCGGCCCAGACCTTCTCGACCAGCCTGGCGCGCGAGCTGCCGTTCATGCGCGGCGACGCCAACCTCATCGAACAGGTGCTGTTCAACCTGCTCGACAACGCGCAGAAATACGGCGGCGGCGGGCGCGTCAGCATCCACGCGCGCCGCGACGGCGCTTCCGTCATGCTTTCCGTCACCGACGAGGGTCCGGGCGTCAAGCCCGCCGACCTCGACCGCATCTTCGAGAAATTCTATCGCGGCGGGCGGACCGACGGGCGCAAGGCCGGCACCGGCCTCGGCCTTTCCATCAGCCGCGGGTTGATCGAGGCGATGGGCGGCCGGATCTGGGCGGAAAGCCCGGCGGCGCGGCGGCGCGGCACCCGCGTCGTCATCGCGATGCCGGCCGCCGAGGCGCCGGAAATCGCCAAGGCGGCGCCATGAGCGGCCCGCGCGTCCTCATCGTCGACGACGAGCCGCAGATCGTGCGATTCTTGCGCCCGGCGCTCGAAGCCTCCGGCTACGAAGTGCTGCAGGCGGGCACAGGCCACGAGGCGCTGCGCCTGATCGCCAACGCCGCCCCCGACCTCATCGTCCTCGACCTCGGGCTTCCCGACATGGACGGCAAGGACGTGCTCGGCAAGGCGCGGCAGTTCACGTCGGCGCCGATCGTGATTCTCTCGGCGCGCGACCGCGAGGCCGAAAAGATCGCCGCGCTCGATCTCGGCGCCGACGACTACGTCGAAAAGCCCTTCGCGATCGGCGAATTGCTGGCGCGACTGCGCGCCGCGCTGCGCCACGCCAAGGCCGGCGCGGCGCCCAAGACGCGCATCGAGATCGACGGCCTGACGATCGACATGGACAAACGGTTGGTCACCCGCGACGGCGCAGCGATCAAACTGACGCCGCGCGAGTACGATCTCCTGTGCGCGCTCGCCGGCAACGCCGGACGCGTGATGACGCACAGCCATATCCTCACCGCGGTCTGGGGCCCGGCGCACAAGGACGATACGCAGTACCTGCGCGTCTTCGTCGGCCAGTTGCGCAACAAGATCGAGCGCGACCCTTCGTCGCCGGCGATCATCCGCACCGAATCGGGAATCGGCTATCGCTTCAGCGAAGGCGTTTAGCCGGCGCCCGCGCCGAGGCCGACCGGGCAAGACACGCCCGTGCCGCCGAGGCCGCAATAGCCGGCCGGATTCTTGGCCAGATATTGCTGATGATAGTCTTCCGCGAAATAGAACGGCCCGGCTTCGGCGATCTCGGTGGTGATCGCGCCGTAACCTTTCGCCTTCAGCGCCTCGCCGAACGCCGTCGCCGATCGCTGCGCCGCCTGCAGCTGCGCCGGCGTGGTCGCGTAGATCGCCGACCGATATTGCGAACCGACGTCGTTCCCCTGGCGCATGCCCTGGGTCGGATCGTGACTTTCCCAGAAGATTCGCAACAACTCGTCGTACGAGATCTTTGCCGGATCGAAGGCGACGAGCACGGCCTCGGCATGGCCGGTTCGGCCGCTGCAGGTCTCCTCGTAGGTCGGATTGGGCGTGTAGCCGCCGCAATAGCCGACGGCCGTGACATAAACGCCCTCGCCCGCCTGCCAGAATTTGCGCTCCGCGCCCCAGAAGCAGCCCATGGCGAAGATCGCGGTCTCGATTCCCTTGGGGTATGGGCCTTCGAGCGGGCGGCCGTTGACGAAATGCTCGTGCGCGGTCGCGATTTTCTGCGCGCGGCCCGGCAGCGCCTCCGCAGGCGAAACGCGGCGCGTCTTGGGGGCAAGGAAGCTCAGCATGATCGGCTCCTGAATGGTTCCGGCCCTTTGTCGCGCGGACGGCGCCGTCTGTTACCCAAGACCCGCTACGGGCGCTTCAACGGGCGCGGATCGCGGCGGGGAACTTCGGCGGGCGCGGACGAGAGAGATAGAACAGGCAAAGCCCGAGCGCGGCCATGTCGACAAAGGCCGGCGCCGAGAGGATGGAAAGCAGAACCGGGTCCCACAGCAGCGGGCTCAGCTTCTTTTCGACGAACGGCTGCAGCAGCGGGAATTTGTTGGGAAGCGCGTAATCGAGCGCCCTGCCCGTCGTCGTCAGCGCGACCTGTTGGGCGGCGAGCGAGCGCGCGCCGTCGATGACCGCCGCGGCGAAGGCGCCCGCGAGCAGGATCAAGCCGACGAAGCGAAACACGAATCGGAACACGCCGCCATCCCGCGCGAGGCTGAAGCGGCCTCGTCTTACGCAAAGCCTCGCGCCCTGTCCACGGCGCGATTGAGCGGTCTCCGACTTGCGCGCGAGCGCCGCGGGGTGATATGCGCCCTCTTCGCGCCAAGACGCGCGTCGCGGAGGGGTGGCCGAGCGGTCGAAGGCGCACGCCTGGAAAGTGTGTATACGGGAAACCGTATCGCGGGTTCGAATCCCGCCCCCTCCGCCACCCTTCGCAGTACGCGCTTCGGGGGGCGCGCCATCTCCCAGGTTGACGGGGCGAAGGGTGTCTCCCGAAGCTCCTTGGAGCGTAGGGAGACTGCCGCCCGTGTGGTACGTTTATTTCCTCGAACTTAGAAATGGCGACGTCTACGTTGGGTCAACCAACGATCTTCGTCGACGATTCAAGTCGCAAAACGCCGGACAGGTCAATTCAACCAGGAATTACCTTCCCGCCAGTCTGAAATCTTACGTGGCCGTTTCCGAAGAGGCGAACGCGCGAAGGTTGGAGCTTTACTTCAAATCGGGTTCGGAAAAAGCTTTCGCCAAGAAGCGATTGTTGGGCAGGAACTGACGGCTCCATCGGCACGCCTCGGTCCCGCGCGCAGCAGGTCCAGCGCCACGCGGTCGCGGGGCACTCTTGCCGCAATGCGCCCGCGAGGCGCGCTTGGCGCTCATTTTGACGCCGGGCGGAGCCGATCCTACGCGTCCCGGCTCGCCCTCGGCGAGACCGCCAGTCCGAGGAACACCAGCGCCGCCTGATTGAGCCGCAGGATGTCCTCGTCGTCCAACCTGCCGACGCGGGCGCCGACCTTGGTCTTGGCGACGGTGGTGATCTTGTCCACCATCAGGCGGCAGGTTGCGCACAGGCCGTTGCGCTCGTTCGTCTCTACCGGCAGACGGAACAGCGGCGCTTCGGTCTCGTCGGTGGTGAAGGCGCAGACCGTGATCGAGTCCGTCGCGTCGAAGCTGTCGTCCTGAACGATGACGACGGGGCGCGGCTTGCCCGTATAGTCGCCGCCGCCGGCGACGGTCCAGATTTCACCGCGCCTCACGGATCGCCCCGGTCCGACACGGCGTCGACGAACGCCTGATCGTCGAACGCACGGGCGCTGGCGGCGACGGCGGCCGACTGGCTATGCGCCTGCGCCCGGAAGGCGGAGGAGCGCACGTCCGGAACCCAGATCTGGATCGGGCGCAAGCCTTGCTTGCGCAGCCGCTCGCGATGTTCCCGCACCTTCACGCGCGAGGGCTTGGGGCTCGACGCCGGGGCCATGAGAATCCTCCAAGTCAGTTACATGTAACCTATCATGGCGCGTCGATCTTGGCCAGTCCTTTCGCCCCGAGCGGTGCGCGTCAGGCCAAGCAAAATGGTCCCGCCCGCCGTCACCCCGCCTGGTTGCCGCTGATCCGCAGCTGCGGCGGCGCGGCGGCGCCGCGGGCGAAGTCGGCCGTGGCCGGCTGGTCGAAATTCATGCCGAGGATGGCGCCCCGGCTCGCGCCGGAGATCACGTTGTCGGCGATGACCGCCGAGCCCGCCCCGGGCGCGACCGAGACGCCGACGCCGATCGGCGCGTCGCGCACGACGTTGCCCACCACCGTCACGTCGCGCAGCGAGGCGCCCCAGCCGACGAGAACGCCGACCCACGGCGCGCCCTCGATCACATTGGCGCTGACCGTCGCGTCGGCCTCGACCTTGACGCCGCATTCGTAGCCGAATTCGTGGCCGGAATGG
>JBEKFO010000376.1:0-4238 GCA_050013275.1 Roseiarcus sp.
ATGACGACGACGATGCCGCCGGTCATGTATTCGCAGCCGTGATCGCCCGCTCCCTCGACGACGGCGATGGCGCCGGAATTGCGCACGCCGAAGCGTTCCCCCGCCACGCCGCGGAAATAGCACTCGCCGGCGATGGCGCCGTAGAGCACGGTGTTGCCGACGATGATCGAACGCTCGGGAACGAGCTGGACCGCCTCCTTGGGCGGATAGACGACGATGCGCCCGCCCGACAGGCCTTTGCCGACATAGTCGTTGGCGTCGCCCTCCAGTTCGAGCGTCACCCCCTTGGCGAGGAAGGCGCCGAAACTCTGGCCGGCCGTCCCTTTGAACTTGATGTGGATCGCTTCGTCGCGCAGGCCCGCGTGGCCGTAGCGCCGCGCGATTTCGCCCGACAGCATGGCGCCGGCCGAGCGATCCGTGTTGCGGATCGCCATCTCCAGCCGGACGTGCTTGCCGCGCTCCACGGCGTCCCGCGTCTGGGCTATCAGGCGGCGGTCGAGCACGTGATCGAGTCCGTGATCCTGCTCGGTGCAATGGTGGATCGTGTCGCTCGGCCACGGCGTCGGCTTGTAGAACAGCTTCGAGAAATCGAGCCCGCGCGCCTTGGCTTGGGCGACGAGCGAGGCCTTGTCGAGCATCTGGCTCTGGCCGATCAATTCATCGAAAGAGCGATAGCCCATCGCGGCCATCAGGGCGCGCGCCTCCTCGGCGACGAAGAAGAAATAGTTGATGACGTGCTCGGGCTGGCCGACGAAGCGCTTGCGCAGCACCGGATCTTGCGTGGCGACCCCGACGGGGCAGGTGTTGAGATGGCATTTGCGCATCATGACGCAGCCTGCGGCGATCAACTGCGCGGTGGCGAAGCCGAACTCGTCGGCGCCGAGCAGCGCGCCCACCACGACGTCGCGTCCGGTGCGAATGCCGCCGTCGACCTGCACCGCGATGCGCGAACGCAGGCCGTTCAACACCAGTGTCTGGTGGGTTTCGGCCAGACCGATCTCCCACGGCGAGCCCGCGTGCTTGATCGAAGTCAGCGGCGAAGCGCCCGTGCCGCCTTCGAAGCCGGAGATCGTCACGTGATCGGCCTTGCACTTGGCGACGCCCGCCGCGACCGTGCCGACGCCGACTTCGGAGACGAGCTTGACCGAAACCTGCGCCTGTGGGTTGACGTTCTTGAGATCGTAGACGAGCTGCTTCAAGTCTTCGATCGAGTAGATGTCGTGGTGCGGCGGCGGCGAGATCAGTCCGACCCCTTGCATCGAGTGGCGCACCTTGGCGATCACCGCGTCGACCTTGTGGCCGGGCAATTGTCCGCCTTCGCCGGGCTTTGCGCCCTGCGCCATCTTGATCTGCATCATGTCGGAATTGACGAGATATTCCGCGGTCACGCCGAAGCGGCCGGAAGCGACCTGCTTGATCGCCGAGCGCATCGAATCGCCGTTGGGCATGCGCTTGAACCGCTCGGGCTCCTCGCCGCCCTCGCCGGTGTTCGACTTGCCGCCGATGCGATTCATCGCGATCGCGATCGTTGTGTGGGCCTCGCGCGAGATCGAGCCGAACGACATGGCGCCGGTCGAGAAGCGCTTGACGATCGAGGCGGCGGGCTCCACCTCGGCGAGCGGCACGGGCTGACGGCCGTCATCGCCGGCCTCGCGCAGACGGAACAGGCCGCGAATGGTCAGCAGATGCTCGTTCTGCTCGTTGAGCAGCTTGGCGTAGGCGTCGTACTGGCCCTTGGCGTTGCCGCGCACCGCGTGTTGCAGCAACGAGACCGTTTGCGGCGTCCAGCAATGAGCCTCGCCGCGCAGGCGATAGGCGTACTCGCCGCCGACTTCCAGCGACGTGCGCAACACTGGCGATTCGCCGAAGGCCTCGTCGTGGCGACGCGCGGTTTCTTCGGCGATCTCGCACAATCCGGCGCCTTCGATGCGCGTCGCGGTGCCGAAGAAGAACTTGTCGACGAAGGTCTTGGACAGGCCGACGGCGTCGAAGATCTGCGCGCCGCAATAGGACTGGTAGGTCGAGATGCCCATCTTCGACATCACCTTGAGCAGGCCCTTGTCGATCGCCTTGATGAAGCGCTTGACGGCTTCGTAGGCGTTGATTTCCTCGGGCAGATCCTTCGCCATCGCGGTCAGCGTCTCGAAGGCGAGGTAGGGATTGATCGCCTCCGCGCCGTAGCCCGCCAGACAGGCGAAGTGATGAACTTCGCGCGCTTCGCCGGTCTCGACGACGAGACCGACCGCCGTGCGCAGCCCCTTGCGGATGAGGTGGTGATGCACCGCGGCGGTGGCGAGCAGGGCGGGGATCGGAATGCGGTCCGGCCCGACCATCCGGTCGGAGAGGATGATGATGTTGTAGCGGCCGAGCACTGCCGCCTCGGCGCGTTCGCAAAGGCGTTGCAGCGCCTCCTCCATTCCCGCGGCCTGTCGTTCGACGGCGTAAGTGATGTCGAGAGTCTTGGTGTCGAACGAGTCCTCGAAATGGCCGATGCAGCGGATCTTCTCGAGATCCTCGTTGGTCAGGATCGGCTGCCGCACCTCCAGGCGCTTGCGCTTGGCGTTGCCGGCCAGATCGAACAGGTTCGGCCGCGGCCCGATGAACGAGACGAGGCTCATGACGAGTTCCTCGCGGATCGGATCGATC
This sequence comes from Roseiarcus sp., assembly GCA_050013275.1. GTDB lineage: Bacteria > Pseudomonadota > Alphaproteobacteria > Rhizobiales > Beijerinckiaceae > Roseiarcus. The sequence goes on from JBEKFO010000376.1 coordinate 2,647, forward strand.
GGCGGGTTGGTCACCTGCGCGAAGTTCTGCTTGAAGTAGGTGTAGAGCAGCTTCGACTTGTCCGACAGCGCCGAGATCGGCGTGTCGGCGCCCATCGAGCCGACCGCCTCCTGGCCGGTCGCCGCCATCGGCGAAAGCAGGAACGCGAGATCTTCCTGGGTGTAGCCGAACGCCTGTTGGCGATCGAGCAGCGAGACGTCGGTGCGCGAAGCGCGCGGCTCGACGGGATTGAGCTCCTCGAGCACGATCTGGGTCTTTTCGAGCCACTGCCGGTAAGGATTGGCGCGCGACAGCGTCTGCTTGATCTCGGCGTCGGAGACGATGCGATGCTCGTCGAGATCGACCAGCAGCATCTTGCCGGGCTGCAGGCGCCACTTTGTGACGATGCTTTCCTCGGGAACGGGCAGCACGCCCATTTCCGAGGCGAGCACGAAGAGGCCGTCGTCGGTGACGAAATAGCGGGCGGGCCTGAGGCCGTTGCGGTCGAGCGTGGCGCCGATCTGGCGGCCGTCGGTGAACGCCATCGCGGCCGGGCCATCCCACGGCTCCATCAGCGCGGCGTGATACTCGTAGAAATCGCGCCGCTCCTCGTCCATCAGCGGATTGCCGGCCCATGCCTCGGGGATCAGCATCATCATCGCGTGGGCGAGCGAGTAGCCGCCGCGCACCAGGAACTCGAGCGCGTTGTCGAAGCAGGCGGTGTCCGATTGGCCTTCGTAGGAGATCGGCCACAGCTTCGAAATGTCGTTGCCGAAAAATTCCGAATCGACGCTGGCCTGACGCGCCGCCATCCAGTTGACGTTGCCCCGCAGCGTGTTGATTTCGCCGTTGTGGGCGACCATGCGATACGGATGGGCGAGCCGCCAGGACGGGAAGGTGTTGGTGGCGAAGCGCTGATGGACCAACGCCAGCGCGCTCTCGAAGCGCGGATCGAGCAGGTCCTTGTAATAGGGCGCGAGCTGGTGAACCAGCACCATGCCCTTGTAGACGATGGTGCGGCACGACAGCGAGACAGGATAATACTGGGCCAAGTGCTCGCCGGCCGCGTAGACGCGATTGGAGATGACCTTGCGCAGGATGAACAGCCTGCGCTCGAACGTTTCCTCGTCGGCGATGTTGGGGCGTCGGCCGATGAAGATCTGCCGCTGAACCGGCTCGACCGCCTTCACGCGCTCGCCGAGGTCCGAATTGTCGACCGGGATGTCGCGCCAGCCGATCAGAACGTGCCCTTCGGCCGCGACGGTCTCCTCGACGATCGCCTCGACTTCGGCGCGCGCCGCCGCGTCGCGCGGCATGAAGAACTGTCCGATCGCGTAATGGCCGGGCTCGGGCAACTTCATTCCCAGCGCCTCGCATTCGTGGGCGAAGAAGCGATGCGGAATTTGCGTCAAAACGCCGCACCCGTCGCCGAGCGTCGCGTCGGCGCCGACGGCGCCGCGATGGTCGAGATTGACGAGGATCTGCAAGCCCTTTTGCAGAATGGCGTGCGACTTGCGGCCGTTCATGTCGGCCACGACGCCGACGCCGCACGAATCGCGCTCGCTCGCCGGATCGTAAAGACCCTGCGCGCGCGGCGACAAGGGATCGGCGCC
>JBEKFO010000377.1:0-4198 GCA_050013275.1 Roseiarcus sp.
GCCTCGATCTCGACGCCGACGTCGCCGGCGCGAAGCGCAGCGCGGTCATGCGCGCCATGGACGAGAAAGCGCCCGGCGCGCACCGGCGCCAATCCAGCGAGCGAATTGGCGACCCAGTCGCGCTTTTCCGTGACGCCGAACTCGACGGCCTTCGCCGCATCCGGCCCGGCGGCGACGGCGACGAGATCGCGAAGAGCGTCCTCGTCGGGCGCGAAACCGAAATAGGCTTCGACCAGCCAGGCCCGGCCGCCACCCGGCCAGCGCTCCTCGGTCTCGAAGGCGGTCGAAGCGGCCTCGGCCGGCTCGAAACTCTCGACGATGAGATCGGCGACGGCGCGCGCGCGCTTTTCGTCGCAGACGAGGCGCAGCCGATGCGCGACGTTGTTGCCGGGCAAGCCTTCGAGCATGAGACGTCTTTCAGAAACGCCCGCGCCTACCACGCCGTCTCACGCCCTGTCGACTTCATGAAAGAAATCATAGACCAGCTTCGCCGTCGCAGCGTTCAGCCCCGGCGTCTTCTCCAGGTCCGCCAGCCCGGCGCGGGCGACGTCCTTGGCCGAGCCGAACGCGTGCAGAAGAGCGCGCTTCCTCGCCGGGCCGATGCCGGGGATTTCGTCGAGCGGGCTCTTGACGAACTCCTTCTTGCGCTTGGCGCGATGCGTCCCGATGGCGAAGCGATGCGCCTCGTCGCGCAGCCGCTGCACGAAGAACAGCGCGGGATCGCGCGGGGGAAGCTTGAACGGCTCGCGCCCCTCGATGAAGAAGGTTTCGCGCCCGGCGTTGCGGTCCGGCCCCTTGGCGATCGCGGCCAGGCGCACGCCCGCGACGCCGAGTTCGGCGAACACTTGCTTCGCCGCCTCGAACTGCCCGCGCCCGCCGTCGACGATCACCAGATCGGGCCGGTCGGGGAAGGCGCCGTCCTCGGAGGGCGCGCGCGCTTCGGCCGCCTGCCTGGCGAGGCGGGCGAAGCGGCGGCTCAGCACCTCGCGCATCATCGCGGTGTCGTCGCCCGGCGTCAGATTTGCGCTCTTGCTGTTGAAGGTGCGGTACTGATTTTTGGCGAAGCCTTCCGGCCCGGCGACGATCATCGCGCCGATCGCGTTGGTCCCCATGATATGCGAATTGTCGTAGACCTCGACGCGGCGAAGCGGCGCCGCAACGCCGAACGCCGCGCCGAGCGCCCCGAGCAACTTTTCCTGGCTCGCCGCCTCCGCCAATTTCCGCGAAAGCGCCTCGCGCGCGTTGCGCAGCGCGTTGTCGACCAGCTCCTTCTTTTCGCCGCGCCGCGGCGCGCCGACGGCGATGCGATGGCCGGCGCGCGCGCTCAAGATTTCGCGGAACGAGTCGCGCGAGGCGACGTCGCAGCTGAGCAGCACCAGGCGCGGCGCGGGCCGCTCGAGATAGAATTGCGCGAGGAAGGAATCGAGCACCTCGGCCGCGCTCAGCGCCCGATCGGCGCGGGGAAAATAGGCGCGGTTGCCCCAGTTCTGATAGGTGCGGAAGAAGAACGCCTCGATGCAGAACTGCCCTGCCTGTTCGCAAATCGCGAACACGTCGGCCTCGGGCACCGAGCGCGGGTTGACGCTCTGCTCGCCCTGGATCGCCGAAAGCGCGGAAATGCGGTCGCGCAGCCGCGCCGCCTTTTCGAACTGCAGCGCCTCGGCGGCTTCGCTCATCTCCCTGGCGAGGCGTTGGCGGATCGCGCGGCTGCGCCCGGAGAGGAAGTCGCGCGCTTGCGTCACCAGCTCGGCGTAGTCCTTCAGCGCGATCTCGCCGGTGCAGGGCGCCGAGCAGCGCTTGATCTGGTAGAGCAGGCACGGCCGGGTGCGGTTCTCGTAATAGCTGTCGGAACAGGTGCGCAACAGGAACGCGCGCTGCAGCGCGTTGAGCGTGCGGAAGACCGCGCCGGCGTTGGCGAACGGGCCGAAATAATCGCCGGGGATCGAGCGCGCGCCGCGGTGCTTGATCAGGCGCGGCGCGTCGTGGCCGCCGGCGATCAGAATATAGGGGAAGCTCTTGTCGTCGCGCAGCAGCACGTTGTAGCGCGGCTTGAGCTGCTTGATGAAGTTGGCCTCCAGCAGCAGCGCTTCGGCCTCGGTCTCGGTGGTGACGAACACCATCGAAACGGTCTGCGCGATCATCCGGGCGATGCGGATGCTCTGGCGCTCCGGCGTGGTGTAGCTCTGGACGCGCTTCTTGATCGAGCGCGCCTTGCCGACATAGAGCACCTCGCCGTCGGCGCCGATCATGCGGTAGACGCCGGGCCCGAGCGGCGCATGCTTCCAGAACGACTTGATCACCGCCGCGCCGCGCGCCAGCGGCCCCGCCTCGGCCTCCGTCCCGTCGAGATCGAGGTCGAGCCCCGGCGAAGCCTCCTCCGGCTCGTCGGCGAGCGGGGCGGCGTCGAATTCGGCTTCGGGGGCCGGCGGGGACTTGGGCGCGCCGTTCATGCGGCAGATTTAGGCCGAGGGGGACGATTCGGAAAGGGCGTGGCAAATCCCCGCCCGCGATCACAAGTCTTTGTATAGCCAGGCGGCGCGTTCGGCGCCAAATACCCGGCCGAAACCGGCGCCCCGCCGATTCCCCATCACCGGAGCTTCTCATGAACCGCAGGCGTCTTCTGCGCGCCGCCGCACTGTTGGCCGTCTCGGCTTCGCCGCTCGCGTTCGGCGGCTCGCCATCCCTGGCGGCCGCGGGAAATATCGATATCGAGGCGATCCTGAACGACCCGGAAACGCCGGTCGCCGGAAATCCGGAGGGCGACGTCACGATCGTCGCCTTCATGGATTACAACTGCCCCTTCTGCAAGAAATCGTCGCCGGACCTCGAGCGGCTGGTGCAGACCGACGGAAAGTTGCGGCTCGTCTACAAGGATTGGCCGATCCTGACCGAGGCGTCCGTCTACGGGGCGCGACAGGCGCTCGCCGCCAAGTACCAGGGAAGATACCACGACGTTCACGTCGCGCTGATGGGCATCCACGGCCAGAAAATCACCGAGGAACACATGCTCGCCGCCATCAAGGCCGCGGGCGTCGATATGACGAAGCTCGCCGACGATCTGAACGCGCACGACGCGGACATCACGGCGCTTCTGAAGAGAAACGTGGATGAGGCCGACTCGCTCGGGCTCCAGGGCACGCCGGTTTTCCTGATCGGGCCTTACAAAGTCGCCAAGGCGCTCGACTACGACGAGTTCAAGGAAGTCGTCGCGAATTTCCGGGAGCGGGTCGGCAAGTGACTCGCGCGCGACTGCGCGAGCCTCCACGCCATCCGCCAAACTTTTCCAAATTCCGGGCCGACTTCTCCAAACATTTCCAAACATTCTCTTCGGCGAATCGGGGGATTTCAACGGCTTACAAGGCCGCCAAGGCGGAATCGCCGCCTTCCGAATTTTTCTCCTCTTCCGCTTCGTCCTCGGCGTCGTCGGGCGGGTCTTCGGGGGCCTCCTCGCCGGACGCCTCGCGCGCCTCCTTCTCCTCGTTCGCCCCGAGAACGCGTTGTGCGGCGGCGTTGATCTTGGCCATCAGCCGCTCGTGCGGATCCCCGTCGTAGGTCTGGCTCGCGGCCTCGAGCGCGCCGTATTTGTCGAGCCGGTCGAGCACGCGCAACAGCCGGTCGATCGCGCGCAACTCTCCATCGGCGACGCCGCGCGCGGCGAGCCGCAACGCCGGCTCCAGCCGCGCGAGCTGCACCCGCGCATGATCGAGCCGCGTCCCGCCCTCGGGCTCGTTCAGCGACCGCGCCACGATCTGCCGCACTCGCTCGCGCGAAAGGTTCTCGTCGCGCGCGATCGCCTCATAGGAAAAGCCGGCTCGCACCATGGCGAGAATGCGAATTCGCCGCTGCTCGCGCTCGCGGGCGGTGCGGCGGACGATGGGGGCGGAGGGCGGGTGAGAAGTCATGGCGGGCTCTCGTTCGGGTTCGCGCTGATATGGAAAAACGGAATGCGTAGATTAGCATGCTTTCTGTTTATAAGAAAGGAAATTCCGACGCCACCGCGAAAGGCGTCGTCGCGAGCGACAGCGAAGCGATCCACACTTAGGGTTTGCGGCGGCGGCCTAGTCTGGATCGCGTCGCTGTCGCTCGCGATGACGATAGAAGGCCAGAGGGAGAGGCCGATGAAGCGACCATGCGTCTACATCACGGCGAGCAAGCGTAACGGAACGCTCCATGTCGGAGTGACCTCCGACCTTTCTCG
>JBEKFO010000378.1:0-4194 GCA_050013275.1 Roseiarcus sp.
TTCTTGCGCAGCTTGCAGATGAACACGTCGATGATCTTGAGTTCCGGTTCGTCCATCCCGCCATAGAGATGGTTGAGGAACATTTCCTTGGTCAGCGTCGTGCCCTTGCGCAGCGAGAGCAGTTCGAGCATCTGATATTCCTTGCCGGTCAGATGCACCCGGGCGCCGTCCACTTCGACGGTCTTCTGGTCGAGATTGACGACGAGATCGCCGGTGATGATGACCGATTGGGCGTGGCCCTTCGAGCGGCGAACGATCGCGTGGATGCGCGCGATCAGCTCGTCCTTGTGGAAAGGCTTGGTCAGATAGTCGTCGGCCCCGTGGCCGAGGCCCTTCACCTTGTCTTCGATGCCCGCCATCCCCGAGAGGATGAGAATCGGCGTCTTGATCTTGGTGACCCGCAGCGAACGCAGCACCTCGTAGCCCGACATGTCCGGCAAATTGAGATCGAGCAGGATGATGTCGTAATCATAGAGCTTGCCGAGATCGATCCCTTCCTCGCCGAGGTCGGTGACATAGACGTTGAAATTTTCGGACTTGAGCATCAGTTCGATGCTTTGCGCCGTCGCGCTGTCGTCCTCGATCAGTAATATCCGCATGTTAAATCCCCAGACTTGCCGCAAGGCACGCAACCGCGGTGACCCCCGCTGCACTGGCGCCGCATGACAGCCGGCGCGCGACCGGGAAGCGGGCCCGGCCGATTCGACACGCACAGTGACCAACATTGGTTAACAAATTCTGATTCACTCGCGCAACCCCTTCCCCGGAATATTTCTAGCGTGTAGGGAACTTGTTGATTTTCTTGTCTGATTCGCCGCCTTCTTTGCTGAGGCGATACTTTAACGTTTTGCTCTAGTCGACTCTATTGACTCGATGATCTGCGTTCGGCGGAGCGAGCCGCCGAGAGGGATCGCGCCCCCTGGGCGTCCCTCCGCGGTGACCTCTTGCTAAGGATTGTTAACGACGCCGGTAAACGAACCGCTAACGCGGCGAACTTTGCGTCACATTTTTGCAATTTTGTCGCAGCGCGTCGCCGAGGCCGCCGAAAAAAACCGGCGCGGGCGGCAAATCTCCCCGCGGCGTAACAAAGGAGCAACCTTCCTGCGCCATTCTCACAAGCGTCTCGTGGCGAACAAGCGTCGAGCGGCGACTTCCGCCCGGTCATATCTGTATGGAGTGCGTAGGAATGAAATCCCGAGACACACTCATTCGGCTCAAACGCTTCCAGGCCGAGGAGAAGCGCCGGCGCGTTCGGCAGATCGAAACGATGGTCGCCGAATTCACCCGCATGGCGGGCGACCTCGATCGCGAAATCGCCAATGAGGAGAAGCGCGCCGGGATCAGCGATCCCAATCATTTCGCTTACCCGACCTACGCGCGCGCCGCGCTGGCGCGCCGCGACAACCTCAAGCGGTCGATCGGCGAACTGACCGCCCAGATCGAAGAAGCCAAGGCCGCCCAGGAAGAGGCGCAGGCCGAATTGCAAAAATACGAGTCGCTCGAAGGCCGCGAAAAGGCGATGGAGCGGGCTCTCGAAGCCGCAGCCAGGGCTTGAGGCGCGTCCGCGAGTCGGCGAGATTCATCGATCGATGATCGCGTGCGGAACGAAGCGCGAGCGATTGGACGTAATGGGCGACGCGTCTTCGCGCACGCCCATCCCCGCCGGCTCGTCGCCGACGACCCAGCAACCGAGCGCCGGGTAGCGCCTGTCGAAACAAGGCAGCAGTCTGAGCTCCTGTCGCACGAAACCTTCCGCGCCGTATCCTGCCGCGCGCCCAGCGACGCGACTGCCGGCCCCGATCAGTTCGACATCGGCGCCTTCGCGCGAATAGAGCGGTTTGCGCGCGTAGCGGCCGAGCGTCGCAGCGCGGGCGTCGCCCTCGAAATAGCAGGCGAGCAGGTTTGGATGCCGGGGCGCGATCTCCCAAAGCAACGCCAGCATGCCTTTGTTGGCGAGGATCATCTTCCAAGGCGGCTCAACGAAGCGCGTCGCCAGGATCGCCGGCGATCGCCCGAAGGCGTCGGCGAACATCCACTCCCACGGATATAACTTGAACATTCGCTTGATCGCACGGCCCGAGCGGTCGACGAAGCGGGCGCGCGCGAGGCCGATGTCGGACATGTCGAGCGCCTGTGTCGATAAGCCGCTCTGACGCGCGCAATCCTCGATGTAGGCGAGCGTGCCGCGATCCTCGACTTCGCTCATCATGCAAGCCAGATGCACGAATTCTCCGCGTGCGACGCCGCTCCAACGGGCGATCAGTTTTTCATGCAGGGAATTGAATTGATCGGCGTCTCGCGGCAATGCGCCGCGCGCCGTCAACTGCTCGAGCCAGCGCCACTGGACGACCGCCGCTTCGTATAGACTCGTCGGCGTATCGGCGTTGTATTCGAGCAGCTTGGGCGGGCCTGCGCCGTCGTAGGCGAAGTCGAAGCGGCCATATAGCGAGGGATCGCGCCGGCGCCAACTTTGCGCGATCGGCTCCCAGGCGCATTCGGGAATGCGCAGGCGCCGGAGCGACGCCTCGCTCGCCGCCACGCGATCGACGAGTTCTAGGCACAAGGCGTGCAACTCGGCGACGGCCGTCTCGAGATCGTTTTCGATCTGCGCGAGGCTGAAGACGTAGCGGACGCTTTCGTCCCAATAGACCTCGCCGTCGGCGGAAGCGAATTGGAAACCAATCCGCCTCGCCTCCTCCGCGAAATCGGATCGCGGCGGCGAAGGTTCGCGTTTCATTCGCCGCCGCCATGCCCATGTCCGGCTTCGCCGAAGCCGCCGAACGACGCGCCATGCGCGCCGCCGAGGCCGCCCCATCCTCCGTGCCAGAATCCGCCATAACGGCACATCGACGCGGTGGAGTTGGGATCGTTTGGATCTCCCTGCGGGCAGAAGTAGCGATGCGCTTCTTCGGCGATGGCGTAAGCGCCGAACATCAGCGCGCCGGCGACGCCCACCGTGACGGCGCGGGAGCGCAGGCGACCGGCCGCTCCAGAGGGCGCTCGCGGCAATTGGGGCGCCGGCGGCGGCGGCACCGCGCCGCGCCGCCCGAAGGGCCCTGGCTCGTCATCGTTCATCGGATCAAGGGCCCATGCAGGCGGCGCTGATCAGGCCGGCCGAGACCGACACCGCCGCGAGCCATACCGCGGCCGCGACGGCATTTTGCTCGATCGCGCGTGAAAGGCCGGGATGGGCGAGTCGCGCGAGCCCATAGGCGACGACCTGCGTCAGCGCCGCGACGACCGCCCAGACGATGAACTCAAGGGCGGTATGCGTATTGTGAATGGCCCCGGCCAGCGCTATCGCGAACCCGACAAGAGTCCCGCCCAGCGCGATCGCCGCCGACGCGTTTTGCTCGTGCGCCATGAGGTGGAACTCGCGGTGTGGCGTCAGTCGAAGATAGACGGCACCGAACGCCACGCAAAACGCGACCGCGCCCGCGAAATAGGCGGCAAAGTAAAGGAACCCCTGCAAAAAATCACTCATCGTGGATCGCCCCCCTCGCCTGCGCCGAGTCGCCGCGCTCGATATTGGTCTAGCGGTCCGCCCCCGACGAAAGGGTATTCACAGCCATGGTTATACGCAAGAGCGCGTGACATCGGCGAGCGGCGGCTTTTCGCGCCGCAGGCCCGTTCGCTCTCATAATCCTCCATTGCGATGCGACGGCCGATGCAGTAGACCGGCGCCGTGGCGCCTTCATCGGCGGGGAACGGACATGGCGAACCAGCACGGCGCGGCGGCGGCCGACGATCCGATGGGCATAGCGGAGCGCGAGGCGACTTTTGTCGCTTTCGTCGCATTGACGGAGACCGTCGTTGCGGTATTGCTGAGCGTCCTCTTGGCGCTCGTGCTGTGGGGGCTCGAAGGACACGGGTTCGTCGCGCTCGTCGGCCTGATCCTGACATTCCTGGCGGCGGCCGTCGGCGCGCTGACGGGCCTGGGCTGGCGCCTCGTGGCGCCTGTCTTTTTACTGCTTGGGGTCGCCTGCATCGTTCTCTAGCCGAAACGGTCGGGACGCTCGTTAACAGTCTGGGGATGGCGTCATGCTGGTTGGGGTCGTCGCGGAAACTGATCCGCACGAGACACGCGTCGCGGCAAGCGCGGAAACGGTGAAGAAATTCGTCGCCCTCGGCGCCGAAGCGGCGGTCGAGCGCGGCGCGGGCGTCAGCGCAGGAATTCCCGATGCGGACTATGCC
>JBEKFO010000379.1:0-4190 GCA_050013275.1 Roseiarcus sp.
ATGTCCTCGCGCGCAGCGAATTTCCCGGCAAGGAAATCGTCGCCGCCATCGTCGACCTGCCGCTCGCGGTTCCGCATACGGTGGCCGGCATCGCTTTGCTGATCGTGTTCGGGCGGCAGGGATGGATCGGCGGTCCGAGCGGCGAATTCCTTGGCCTACGGTTCTGGGGGACCCTGGCGGGGGTTGTGGTCGGGATGTTGTTCGTCTCCGCCCCATATACCGTGAACGCGGCGCGAATCGGTTTCGAGGCGGTCGACCCTCGCCTTGAAAAAGTGGCGCGCACGCTGGGCATGGGGCCTTGGCGCGTCCTCGCCGAGGTCACCCTGCCGCTGGCGTGGCGCAGCATCATGACCGGCCTCACCCTGACCTACGCGCGCGCAATCAGCGAATTCGCCGCGGTGGCGATCCTGGCGTATTATCCAATGACGGCGCCGGTGAAAATTTACGAGCTGTTCCTGCAATTCGGGCTCGATCAATCGGCGGGCATGGCGCTCCTCCTGCTCGTCGTTTCGTTGGCGCTATTCATTCTATTCCGCCACATCGGGCGCCGCGGCGCCGCCTTCGCGGGCGGCGGGCGATGACGAGGGCCGCCGTTGCGGTCGAAGCGGCCTGTCTGAAGCTTGGCCGCTTCGCGTTGCGCGATATCCAGCTCGAGCTCGGCGCCGGCGAGATCATGGTGCTGCTCGGCCCGAACGGCGCCGGCAAGTCGGTCTGCCTGGAAATGATCGCGGGGTTCCACCGCCCGACGAGCGGACGCATCGTGATCCACGGCCGCGAGGTGACCGACCTTGCGCCGGAGCAGCGCCGCGTCGGCCTTGTGTTCCAGAATTTTGGCCTGTTTCCCCACCTCAGGGTCGTCAGCAATATTTCCCTGGGTTATCACGCGCGCCGGCGCCTCGGGCACGCCGAGGCGGCTCGCGGCATCGCCGAATTGCTGACGCAGTTCGGCATCGCGCACCTCGCAGGCCGCTATCCGCAGAATCTCAGCCCGGGCGAAAAGCAGCGGGTCGCGCTGGCGCGCGCGCTGGCGGCTCGGCCGGACGTGTTCCTGTTTGACGAGCCGTTCTCGGCGCTCGATTCGCGCACCCGCGACGCGCTGCGCGACGAGTTGAAAGCGTTCCTGCGTAAGACGGGAGCGCCGGCGATTTTTGTCAGCCATGACCAAACCGACGCCGCTCTCCTGGCGGATCGAGTCGCCCTCATGCACCGCGGCGAGATCCAGCAGGTCGGCACGGCGTCGGATATATTCCGCAGGCCTGTCAACGCGTTCGTGGCGGAGTTCACCGGCATGGAAAACACCCTGGCGGGCCGCGTGTCGGGCCAGTGCGGCGAATTGTGGCGCATTCAGATCGGCGACTGCGTTCTTTATGCGCAGGGCGCTGACCCCGCCGGCGCCGACGTCTTGCTGTGCATACGCGCGGACGAGGTCGGCCTGCGCGCGCTCGACGGCGCCGGCTCGCCCGGCCTGCTCGGCGCCACGAACCGGCTGGCGGGACGGGTGACCGAGATCGCCAGCTTAGGGGCGATATCCCGCGTGACGGTGGATTGCGGTTTTGCGCTGGTTGGGCACCTCACCAATCGCAATATGCGCGAACTCGGTCTTTCGCCCGGTCGGGAGGTCCTTGCCGAGATCGAGGCGGGCTCAATTCATCTGCTCAGGTGCGACGCCACCGATCGCATCGCCTTCTCGCAAGCGCGCCAGGGCGCTGAGACGGCTCCCATTCCTCAGTCGTGGGGATGGCCGGCCAAGGGCCGCGTATAAGACGCATATCGCTCGAGCGAAGGCCCCGCGCCCCCGGGGCCGCGCTATCAGGTCAACTGCCGATAGTCGATGAACGGCACGGCGTCGCCGAGCTCGACGCTGGTGCGATCCTCGCTGAGTTCGACCAGGCCGTCGGTGCGCGTCAACGAGGTGATGACGCCGGCGCCGTCGACCGGATATTTCGTCGCGACGATTTCATTGCCGCGCCGCTCGATCGAAACTCGGACATATTCCCGCCGGCCCGCCTTCTTGCGGTAGCTGAAGCCCGAAACCACGCGCGAGGCGACGATGGGGATCGGAACGGCGCCCGAAAGCGCGGCGATCAGCGGCCGCACGATGTAGGCGAAGGTGACGAAGACCGCGACCGGGTTGCCAGGCAAGCCGACCAGCGGGGTCCCGTCGACGACGCCCATGGCGACCGGCCGGCCCGGCTTGATCGCGAGGCGCCAGAACACCAGCGAGCCGCGCGCCGCGATCGACGCGCGCACATGGTCTTCCTCGCCGGTCGACACGCCGCCGGAGGTGACGATCAGGTCATGGCCTTTGGAGGCAGCGAACAGACTGGCTTGGATCGCGTCGCGTTTGTCCCTGAGGACGCCGAGATCGGTCACCTCGCAGCCGGAGCGGCGAAGCAGCGCGGTCAGCGCGAAGCGGTTGGAATCGTAGATGGCGGCGGGTGCGAGCGGTTGTCCTGGGTCGCGAATCTCGTCGCCGGTCGAAAACACGGCGACCCGCGGCCGGCGCCTCACCTCCAGCCGCGCCAGCCCGAGCGCGGCGACGAGGGCGATGTCCCGCGGCTCCAGGCGACGACCTTCGGCCAAGGCGAGATCGCCGCGGGCGATGTCCTCGCCTCTTGCGCGGCGATTGGCTCCGCGCGCCAGACCGGAAGGGAGCTCCACCCGTCCGTCGTCGAGCAAGCGAACGTCTTCCTGCATGAACACGGTGTCCGTTCCGGCCGGCATCGGCGCGCCGGTGAAGATGCGCACCGCGGTCCCGCGCGCGCCATGACCGTCCGCCGTCTGCCCTGCGGCGATCCGGCCGCCCACGGGCAGGACCGTGGCGCCGTTCGGGTTGAGATCCTCGTGCGCGACCGCGTAACCGTCGACGGCGGAATTGTCGAAAACCGGCAGATCGATAGGCGCGAAGAGCGACCTTGCGAGGACGCGTCCGTCCGCCTCGGCGACGGCTGCGCGTTCCGTCTCAGCGATCGGCGGCACGCGAGCCGACACGAGGGCCAGCGCGTCCTCGATCGGCATCAGTTCTCCGCCGAAGGCGAATGCGTCCGCACTCAGTTGCGCCATCCGTTTTTCACCGTCCGATTGCCTCAAGCGCCGATGGGCGAACTCAGGCGTAGCAAGAGAAATCGATTGCCATATGGTCGAGACGACAAGAATTTTGCAACCGGCTTCTTGGATGCGGGTCGGCGCGTGTCCTGACGCCGCTACGACCATCCTCTTCAATGTGTTACGGCGCAGAATGCCTCGGCAAGACGCGGCGAACATGACGATGTCGGCGCCCGCCGCCGCACATCCCGCGTCGTCTTTTCGCGGCGAGCTCGAATTCAATACGACGATTGGACCGTCAGCCGAGCGAGATCGCGCGTAGCGTCGGTTCGCAGCGCCATTTCCACGATCGGCTTGCGGTCAGGCTACGGCTCGCGGCCATCCCGAGAGCGATGAATGTCGCCACGCGCGTAAGGGGCGACGACGGCCGCAAGGCCGCGCCAGCAGGCGCATTTGCCGCTGTCCTTGCGCGGCGCCGGGAAAGGCGATCCGGACGACGCGTTGCGGGCCATGGAGCAGGGTCCGATTGTGACCGGAATTATGGCCGGAGAGCTCTCCTGAGGCGCGAGAACCGGCCGGGAGGCTCAGCCGGCCCTAGCAAGCTCGACGATTTGCGGTGAGATTGGAGCGGGTGAAGGGAATCGAACCCTCGTATTCAGCTTGGAAGGTAGATTTTCCTCCATTTCGTAGTTCCTCGCTGTCCCCTACGATCCAACAAGTCGCTTGATTTTGCTCGCGGATCGTCCGCATGGTGCGTCGTCGTGTATCGCCGCAGCACCACTCAAACGCGTGCCAAATCCGTGCCAAATCTCACCGACCTCACGATCCGAACGCTCCCCGAGGGCTTGCACCTCGACGCGCGCCTGACCTCGTTCGGCATCCGCGTGGGAAAGAGCCGGAGGACGTGGATTGTCATACGAGGCAAGAACCGCACGAAGGTTTCTCTCGGCCACTATCCGGCCGTCTCTCTGGCCGACGCGAGAAAGCGTGCGCTCGCCGCTCTCGCGGCGACGAGCACCGATGAAATCGCCTCACCAGCTTTCCCAGTCACTCTCCAGGAGTTTGAGGAGAAGCACGTCCCCCACCTACGTCCGCGCTCCGCATACCAACTCAAGAGAAACCTCACGCGTCATTTCGATTGGACG
>JBEKFO010000380.1:0-4181 GCA_050013275.1 Roseiarcus sp.
CATCCGCGAGGCGCGCGCGACGTTGCACGAATCGTGGAAGGTCAGGCGGAAATCGTCGTTCTTCGACTTGTCGAAGCGCAGCTTGCCCTTCTGAATCAGGTCGTAGGTGAATTCGCAGATGTGCTGCGGGATGGGATAGTTGGGGTCGAGGAAATCGAACGGCCCGGCGAGCGTATTGAGAAAACTGTAGGCGACGCGCCAGGCGTGTCCGCATTCGCCGAACACCAGGCGCTTGACGCCGAGGTCCTCGGCCGCCTTGCGGATGCGCAGCGACACCTTCTTCATGTTCTCCTGCGAGCCGATGAACATGCCGAAATTCGCGGCCTCGGAGGCGTGCGAGCTGAACGTCCAACTGACGCCGGCTTCGTGCAGGACTTTGGCGTAGCCGATCAGGCCTTCCATATGCGGCGAGGCGAAGAAGTCCGCGCTCGGCGTGACCAGCAGGATGTCGGCGCCCTTCTCGTCGAGAGGCAGTCGCACCGCGACGCCGGTCTCCGCTTCGATGTCCTCTTCGAGGCCGGCGAGCGTCGCCTTTAGCGCCTTCGGCGGCAGGCCGAGATTGTTGCCGACGCTGAACACCTTGCCGATGATCTCGTTGGAGTACTTCTGCCCGAGGCCGATCGTGTCCATGATGTCGCGCGCGGCCATGGAAATTTCGGCCGTGTCGATGCCGTAGGGGCAATAGACCGAGCAGCGCCGGCACTGCGAGCACTGGTGGAAATAGCTGTACCAGTCGTCGAGGACCTCCTGGGTCAGATCCTCCGCGCCGACCAGCCAGGGCACGAGTTTGCCCGCGAGCGTGAAATGGCGCCGGTAGACCTTGCGCAGCAGGTTCTGCCGCGCAACCGGCATGTTCTTGGGATCGCCGGTGCCGAGGAAATAATGGCACTTGTCGGTGCAGGCGCCGCAGCGCACGCACGAATCGAGATAGACCCGCAGCGATCGCGAATTGTTCAAGAGTTCGCCGAGCCGCCCGATCGCCTTGTCGTGCCAGTCCTCGACCAGCGTCTCGGGAAAGCCGAGCGGCTTTTGATGCGCCGGCGCGGCGGGGTAGGGCTTGGAGCCCGCCATCGCGCCGCAAGCGAGCGGCGGAATCTCGAGGGGATCGCCGACCACATGTTCCTTCGCATCGAATTTGCTGGGCGCCGCCGCCATCGTCGCTCTCCCTAGGCTTTGCGCGCAACGCGCGCGACGTAGCGGCGCTCGCGGCTGTTGTCCGCCTGGTTGCGGCTGGGGCTGAAAAACACGCCGGGCGCGTGCAGCAGCTTCGAGAACGGAAACACGATCATCAGCGTCAGCACGAGCGTGAGATGAACGAGCAACGCCGGATCGTCGGGAAGCGGCCGCCAATCGAAATACATCAGGCCGAGGAAGAACGCCTTCACCGCGACGATGTCGGTGTGGGCGATGAATTTCATCGTCAGGCCGCTGGCGGCGATGGCGACGAACAGGAACAGCATGAGGTGGTCGGAGGGGTCGCTGATATAGCGCACGCGCGGCACGATCAGCCGGCGCGCCCAGAGCGCGACGACCCCCGCCGCCATCGCGAAGCCGGCGAGGATCCCGAACGGCTGGGCGAGCGCGACGACCATCGGCACCGGTTGGGTGAAGTAGCGCAGATGCCGCAGCAGCACCAACGCGAGCGCCGCATGAAAGACCCAGCCGAACAGCCAGATCCATTTGTTCGCCTTGAACAGGCTGTGGAAGAGAACGACCTCCTCGGCCATGCGCAACGCGACGCCGCCGCGCGTAATCGGCGCCGGGGTGGTCGGAATCTTCAGCGGCGCCGGCGTCGTCGCGTAGCGCCAAATCCGGTAGCCGAGCCCGCCCACGAGGACGAGCGCCGCTCCATAGAACGCCAGCGCAAAGATCGCCGTTCGCATCCGTTTCCTCCCCTGCGCGCCGCTAGGCCGCGACGCTTGCTGGTCTGCGCGCTGCGGTCAGATGCAGCCGGTCGGCTTCGGCAGGCCCGCGATCTTGCAGGCTTGCTTCGCCGGGCCGTAAGGGAAGAGCGCGTAGAGCGCCTTCTGATCGCCCTTCTCTTTGCCGAACTTCTTCGTCATCTCCTTGACGAGAATGCGCACGGCGGGAGCGATCTGGTATTCTTCGTAATATTCGCGCAGGAAGTTGACGACTTCCCAGTGGTCGGGGGTCATCTCGATGCCCTCGGCCTTGGCGATCATGTTCGCCAATTCCGGCGTCCAAACGCCGATGTCGGTCAGATAGCCTTCTTCGTCATGCTCGGCGACCGTGCCGTTGATCGTATACGCGTCCATGTCATTTTCTCCCGATTGTTGGAATTGCCGCCAATACCGTTAAAGCCACGCGCAGACGCGGGCCGCGCCCGCCGCGAGATCGACAAAGCCGCCGTAATCCACGACGCCGACGCCTTCGACGAGGTCCTCGGCCTTCATGCCGCGGGCGGCGAGGTCGGGTCCGAGAATGTAGAGAGCGCAGGAAGGTTGCTTGGCGCGCAGCGCTTCGGCGAAGGCGCTGCCCTTGCGCGCGCCGACCACGCCGTCCTCGATCATGAGCACGGCGTCGCCGTCAGCGACGTGATCGAGACAGCTCTTCAGCGACGAGCGTTCGAACGGCGATTTGTTGATGGTGTGAAGCGTCGACATGCTGTGGCCTCAAAAACTCAGGATCACGTCTTGCGCCGCAATGACCTTGGCCATTTCGGAACGGTCGACGAGGTGGATCGACGGCTTTTCGGCGTAATCCTCGTTCTCGTCTTCGTAGGTGATCGGCATCAAATCTTCGACCCTGAGGCCGCGCTCGGCCAGGGACTCGCGCTCGACATAGAGCTTGCGGACCTCGTAGTCCCCGAGCGCCTTGTAGGTCTTGGAGAAGTTCTTCATGCCGACGCCCGCCGTGTCCTGGCCGTTCATCAGCTGGAACACGCCGTCGTCGAGAAACGCGACGCTGACGTCCTGCTCGAACGCGGCGCCGATCAGAATCACTTCGAGAGATTCCAACGCGTAGATCGTTCCGTAAGGCGCACGGCGATTGATATAGAGAAACTTCTTCTTGTTCGTCTCTTCAGACATCGTGCGCCCCTCAATCGCCGAAAACGACGAGGCGGTCGGCTTGAATGCCCGCCTCGATCAATTGCCCGAGCCCGGAGATGCGGAAGCCGGGGGCGATATTGTCGCCGTCCTTGCCCTGCCGCTTGGCTTCGTTGGCGTCGAGAATGCCGCGGCGCTGCGCGGCCGCAATGCAGACGACGAGATCGAGCTTGTGCTTCTCCGCCAGCTCGCTCCACAGGCGTTGCAGATTCCGGTCGTCCTGCGGCGGCACGGTGAAACGCGTGCCGTTGTTGACGCCGTCGTGGTAAAAGAACACGCGGAAAATTTCGTGCCCCTTGGCCAACACCGCCTTGGCGAATTGATAGGCCGAATCCGACGCCTGATGCGTGTACGGCCCCTCGTTGACGACAATCCCGAAACGCAAAACCGTTTCTCCTTATGACTGACGGCGTTCCGCCGCGTTCGATTCGCTCGGCCGCCTGATCGGGCGACCGATCCCCTTCGATCGATCGGCTCAGAAATGCACGTGCGCCGACATGTTCATCGTCTTGCGGGCGCCGGTCCAGGTGTCGAGGTGGTGCTTCGTGAACGCGAAGCCGGTCAGCTCGAAGAACCGCGGCCAGCCGATCCGCTCGATCCATTCGCCCATGCGCTCGAAATGGCGGCCGTGCTCCTTGTAGGCGTAGAGGATCTTGCGCACGACCTCTTCGACTTCCGGCCAGCGCGGCGGGTTGTTGGGCAGGTTGGCGATGACCAGCTTGTGGAATGTCGGCTTCGAACGCGCGTTGGAATGCTTGCCGCCGACCCACACCGCGATTCTGGTCGAGTCTGCGCCGTTGATCTGCATTGGCGGGCACGGCGGGTAGCAAGCGCCGCAGCACACGCACTTCTTTTCGTCGACTTCGAGCGACGGTTTGCCGTTGACCATCGCCGGCCGGATCGCCGCCACCGGGCAGCGCGCGACCACCGCGGGGCGTTCGCACACCTTCGAGACCAGGTCGTGGTTGATCTTGGGCGGCTTGGTGTATTGCACGTTGATGGAGATGTCGCCTTGGCCGCCGCAATTGATCTGGCAGCACGAGGTGGTGATGCGAACCCGGTTGGGCATCTCCTCGTGGGTGAACTCATGGTGCATCATGTCCATCAGGCTCA
>JBEKFO010000381.1:0-4174 GCA_050013275.1 Roseiarcus sp.
CTCTTCGTCGAACATCGACAGTCCGGTTTCTTCCAGCATAACGCACCTCTTTCTGGCCGCCTCGCAGCGACCTCAGTCTTGCAATTTAAAACTTCGGCATGCTCGCGTCCGCGTTCTTTGCGACCGCCACGCCCTCGACCTCGACCAGCCATTCGGGGCGGCAAACCGCGCCCTGAACGATGATCAGCGGCAGATCCGCGAAGCGTTCGCGTAAGCGCCCTTCGATGAGCGCGAGATCGGAAGGGTCGCGCAGATAGACGATCATATGCGTCATATCGGCGAATGTCGCCGCCCCCGCGCGCAGCAGCGCGTCGACGTTCTCCAGCGCGCGATCGAGCTGACGCCCGGCGTCGCCGGGGTGGACGACCTCGCCGGACGCGTCAATGCTCGCGGTGCCGGAGATGAAGATATGCGCGCGGTCCGCGTAGGCGACGCGCGTCGCCCTTTCGAAGGTGACGTGATAGTCCTTCGTCGCGCAGAGCTTGTCGAAGTCGTTGAGGTAGGAAACCTGCTTCAGCTCGACGTCGAGGTTGGAGTAGGCGTCCATCGACACCACGTCGTAGCGGTGCGCGCCGGCGCCCTCGATACCCGTGCTGGCGATGAAATGCGTCGAGCCGGTCAGCCCGTGGTCGTTGAACAACGCGCGCCGGGCGTCGACCATGCCGCGATAGAAAATGTCGACGTCCCTCATATAGATCCACGTTCGCACGCAGTGATCGCGCATCGAGGCGCCCTGCTGCGTGAGCGCATGGATCAAGTCGTCGAATATCGCGCGCGTCTGCGACTCGGCCGAAAGCGATCTGTCGGCGTCGCCGGCGCAAAGCCGGGTGCTCCACAGATGGCGCTTGCCGGCCTTCTCGACGATGAGATGGCGGGGCGAAACGCGGCGCTTCGTCAGACCTTGGGGACTGTCGATATGGTAGGCGAGCAGCGCCACCTTGGCGCCGCAGAGCGGGCGCTGCTGCACGATGGAGATCGCCACCGAATCGTCGAAGATCGAACTTTCGCGCACCAGGGCGGCCTGATTGAGGGCGTCGCTCAAGAAGACGCGTCGGAACACCGCCGTTCCCGGCGAAAGACCGAGGCGGGCCTGGGCGTCCCGATAGGAGTCCGCGACCGATCGAATCTGGCTCGGCAAGTCGGACGACTGCGCCCCTTCGACGACGATGTAGTGCTCACGCCCGCCCTCTCCGGCGTCGAACGTGCGAATGGAAACCATGAAACCCCCGCGCCTCGCCACGCCTGGGACGTTCCGGCGCGCTCTTGACGATCATTATATCAATATGCTGGGCGATCCGCCCTTTCGGCTCCTTGATATATGTCAAGGTCGTCCGCGAGGGGCGGCCCAAGGCTTCGGCGCGCGCTTGCGAAGACGCAATGCGGAGCTTGCGGCGCGCCGCTGGCGCCCTGGCGGGATCAAGAGCGATTTGGGCCTTTGGACGGACGCGGCGTCGCGGTTTGGCCGTAATAGGCGCCGGGGCCGTGCTTGCGCAGGAAATGCTTTTCCAGCAGCTCGCTCTCGATCGCCGCGAGCTTGGGCGCAAGCTGCAACGACATGAGAGCCATGTGCGCGACGCATTCCACGGCGACCGCGGTCTCGACCGCCTTGGCGACGCTCGCACCCCATGTGAACGGCGCATGGCGATTGACCAGCACGCCGGGAAAATGGCTCGGATCGAGTTCGGCGAAGCGCTCGACGATGACATTGCCCGTTTCCCACTCGTAGGCCGCGGCGATTTCTTGCGCCGTCAATTTGCGGGTGACCGGCACGTCGCCGTTGAAATAGTCGGCGTGGGTCGTCCCGAAAATCGGGATCGCCCGGCCGGCCTGAGCGAAAGCCGTGGCGCAGGACGAATGCGTGTGCACGACGCCGCCGACGCCGGGAAACGCCAGGAAGAGGCGACGGTGCGTCGGCGTGTCCGACGACGGATTGAGGTCGCCCTCGACCTTCTTGCCCTCGAGATCGACCAACACCATGTCGTTCGGCTGCAGCGCGGCGTAGTCGACGCCGCTGGGTTTGATGGCGAATATGCCTTTCGTGCGGTCGATCGCGCTGGCGTTGCCGAAGGTGAGGTTGATCAGCCCCTGGCGCGGCAGAGCGACGTTCGCTTCGTAGGCTTCGCGTTTGAGTTCTTTCAACATGATCTGATCCAACCCGAAAAAAGTGGCCCGCGCGAAGCGGCAATATACCTTATTGTCGCGCAGGTCTCGCGGGAACTCGCTTCGTTTCCCCATCGAACGGCGAGAACTCGGCGGCGTCTCGCGCCTCAGCTTTGCCCGGGCGTGAATCTCGCGACGAGTTCGTGCGCTTCGCCGGGATAGGTCAGCTTGACGCGCGTCACTGGCGCCTCGCCGCTCCAGGTGCGGCGCTCGATGACGAGGCAGGGCGCGCCCGCCGCGATCTTCAGCGCGCGGCCGGCGTCGGCGCGCGCCCCCGCCGCGCTGATGCGGTGTTCGGCCCGGGTCCAGGGCACGCGCCGCATCAGCCAGGCGCCGGGCGAGGTCTCGGCGAACGGTTCGTCGGCGGCCTCCGGCGCCGCCGAGAGATTGATCAGCCGCTCTTCGAGGCAGAACGGCCGCTGCGCCGCGTCGTGGCGACAGGTCAGCGCCAGCACCAAGTCGCCTGGCCCGACGCCGAACAGCGCCCGGTCGGCGCGCGTCGCGCGCCGCTTGCGACGCGAAAGAATCGCGAAGCGGTAGGGCAGGCCGAGGGCGGCGACTTCCGCGCGCACGTCCTGGATCTCGAGCACCGCCGATTGCGAATGCGGACGGGTGACGAAGCTGCCCGCTTTGCGCCGCCGCTCGATCAGCCCGGCGCTCGCCAATTGCGTCAGCGCCTTGCTCACCGTCATGCGCGAGCACTGGTAGCGCGCGGTCAGCTCGTGCTCGAACGGGATGCGATGGCCGGGCGGCCATTCGCCCGACAGGATGCGCGACTCGATGTCGGCGAGGATCCGTTGGTGGAGCGAAAGCGAAGGAGCCGGCCGCGGTGAGGGATTCGCCGTCATGGGCGTTGCGCCTGGCCTTGTCGGTTTCGCGCGCGTCGGCCTCTCCGCGCGGCGTGCGCTCGGCCGCATAGCAGGCTTCGCGAAGGCGTCAATGCGGTCATCGCGCGCACAGTCCTCGCATTGCCGCGGCGAAGGTCGCCGCGATCGTCTCGCGATCAGGGTGGCGGCCGTCGGCGACGACCTTGCGTCCGCCGCTCCAGACGCAATCGACGAGCGGATTGCCGACGCTGAAGATCCAGGTGTCGAGAACCTGGTCGTCGCTGCGCCCGGCGAGCAAGGGATGGTCGGCGCGCAGCGTGACGATGTCGGCGCTCGCGCCGGCCGCGAGGCGTCCGCAGCGGCGCGCGAGCGCCTGCGCGCCGCCTGCCAAAGCCGCGTCGTACAGCGTGCGGCCGGTCGAGCCGCCCGCCGCGGCGCAGACGTTGCGGGCGCGATCGCGCAAGCGCTGCGCGTATTCGAGCTGCCGCAGCTCGGCGGCGACGCCGACGAACACGTTGGAATCCGTGCCGACGCCGTAAACGCCGCCCTCGGCGGCGAAATCGGGCGCGGCGAAGACGCCGTCGCCGAGATTGGCCTCGGTCACCGGACAGAGGCCGGCGACCGCGCGGGCGCGTGCGAGGCGGCGCGTTTCCTCGCCGTCCATGTGGGTCGCGTGCACCAAGCACCATCGCGAGTCGACCGGCGCATGGTCGAGCAACCATTGCACCGGCCGGGCGCCCGACCAAGCGAGGCAATCCTCGACCTCTTTGACCTGTTCGGCCGCGTGGATGTGAATCGGCGCTTCGCCGGCGAGGCCGACGAGCGCGGCGAGTTCGCTCGGCGTCGCCGCGCGCAGAGAGTGCGGCGCGACGCCAACGCCGCCGCCGGGAAAATTCTTCATCAGCGCACGGCAGTCGTCGAGGAGCTTGGCGAACGACTCGGCGTCGTTGACGAAGCGGCGCTGCTCGGGCTTGGGCGGCGCGCCGCCGAACGTCGCGTGGGCGTAGAACACCGGCAGCAGCGTCAGCCCGATGCCGGCCCGGCGCGCCGCCGCGACGATGCGGCTCGCCATCTCGGCGCGCGCCGCGTAGGGCGAGCCGTCGGGCGCATGATGAAGATAATGGAACTCCGCGACCGCCGCGAAGCCCGCCTCCAGCATCTCGACGTAGAGTTGCGCCGCGACGGCC
>JBEKFO010000382.1:0-4154 GCA_050013275.1 Roseiarcus sp.
CCAGCGCGGCGGGCAGGGCCTGGATGAACAAGATATTGGGCAGCGCGGTCGCCGCGCCGTAGAGGCCGGCGACGACGACGCAGCCGAGGAAAAAGAGCTCGGCTTCACGCCCGCCGCGCCACAGCGCCCACAGGAGCCCCGCGGCGAGAAAGCCGTTGTAGAGGCCCTGATTGCCGGCGAGAACCGCGGTCGCCTTCGCCGCTTCGGCGCTGTTGTGGAAGACCTCGAGCCCGAGCGGCTTGTCCCAAAAGAACATTTCCAGCGCCATGAAGCCCAAATGCTCCAGCGCCACCAGGCCGATCAGAACGGTTGCAAGGCCCCTCACGCGAATCCCCTTCTCTTGAGACGGACGCGGCATTAACGCCTATTTCACAGGTTTCGCCAAGTTTGATCCGCACGCGTCCCGCCCGGCGCGCCGTCGCGAACAGTCGCCATGCTGGCGGGATCGGCCGCGCTGCGCTATGGCGGCGATCGCTTAACTCACCCTCCTGAACGAGAGGCGCCGCGCCGGCCATGATGAAGTCGTTCCTTTCCGACGGCGTGCGCATCGCCTTCGTCGATGTCGCGCCGGAAGCGCCGGATATCGGCAAGCCGATCGTACTGATCCACGGCTTCGCCTCCAATCACCGCATCAACTGGGTCAATCCGCGCTGGGTCGAGACGCTGTCGAAAGCCGGCCGGCGCGTCGTCGCCTTCGACAACCGCGGCCATGGCGAAAGCGAGAAGCTTTACGATCCCGAGGCCTATCGCTCGGACGCGATGGCGCGCGACGCGGCGAACCTGATCGATCATCTACAGATCGAGCGGGCCGACGTGATGGGATATTCGATGGGGGCGCGCATCGCGAGCTTCCTCGCGCTCGCCAAGCCGGAGCGCGTGCGCACGCTGATCCTCGGCGGCCTCGGCGATCGTCTCGTCAAGGGCGTCGGCCTGCCGCTCGGCATCGCCGAGGCGATGGAGGCGCCGTCCCTGGATGCGTTGAGCAATCCGACGCAGCGCATGTTCCGCGCTTTCGCCGAGCAGACCAAGAGCGATCTCGCGGCGCTCGCCGCCTGCATCCGCGGCTCGCGTCAGACCCTTGATGAGGCGGAGGTCGCGCGCATCGCTTGTCCCGCGCTCGTCGCCGTGGGGACGCGCGATGAGGTGGCGGGCGACCCGCACCGCCTCGCAGCGATGTTCCCGCGGGGCCAAGCGCTGGAGATACCCGGGCGGGACCATAATCTCGCGGTCGGCGACAAGGCCTATAAGGCCGGCGCGCTCGCTTTTCTGGCGAAGGCGGGCCGAACTTAGCCGGCTCTTCGCTGACGCGCGCCGACATACGCGCGTCACGTCGGCGCAATATGCTATAGTGTTGAATAATAAGGCGGCGATGAAGGCGACGCGTATGACGACGAGTTCCGTGATGAATTCTGACGCGCTTTCTTCGCTTCCGCCCGCGCCGGCCGCCGCGCCCTCGACGCAGACGTCCGCTCGCGAAGCGCTCGCCGCCATTCTGTTGGTGCGAGAAGACGTTCGGCGCGAATCCGAGCGACTTCTGAAAAGCTGGCGCGCTGCGATCGCGCTTCCCGCCTATCGCCCGTCCGCGAAGAACCTCGCGCGCTATCTGGCGCTTCGGCGCCACGATCTGTCCGACTTGCAGCCGACCCTCTCGGCGCTCGGGCTTTCGTCCCTTGGCCGTTGCGAGGGCCATGTCATGGCCAATCTCGACGCGGTCGCGGCGGCGCTGTCGCGGATCTGCGGCGCCGAGGGCGAGCCCTTTCCCGCCGCCGACTTTTGGTCGGAGGGCGGGCGACTTCTCGCCGCGCAGCGCCGCGCGCTGTTCGGCCGGCAAAACAACGCGACGGCGATCATGGTCACTTTGCCGACCGAGGCGGCGACCGACCCGACGCTGATCGAGACGTTCGTCGCCGCCGGATTGGATTGCGCCCGGATCAACTGCGCGCACGACGACGAGCAGGCGTGGGCGGCCATGGCCAGGCACGTCAAGCAAGCGGCCAAGAAATTCGGCCGCGACTGCAAAATCCTGATGGATCTGCCCGGGCCGAAATGTCGCGTCGAAACGCTTTGGCCGAAGAAGCCCGAGCGGGTTCATGTCGGCGAATGCTTTCGCCTCGCGGTTTCTCCTGGCCAAGCGACCGCCGGCGCCATGCCGGTGGTCACGGTCGGCTTTCCCGAAGTCGTCGCGAATCTGCCGTTGCAGGCGCAGGTGTGGATCGACGACGGCAAGATCCGCGGCCGCGTCGTCAGCGTGGAAGGAAACGACCGGATCGTCGAAGTCATCGGCGCGCGCGCCAAAGGCGAAAAGCTTCGCCTGGAAAAGGGCGTCAATTTTCCCGGGACGCCGCTCGATCTGCCGGCCCTTTCCGCCGACGACCTCGCGGCGCTGCCCGCCATCGCCAAGCATGCGGACATGGTCGGCTTCTCCTTCGTCCAGCGTCCCCAGGACATTGTCGATCTCGACCGGGCGATCGCAACGGCGAGGCCCGGCCGAGCGCCGATGCCGCTCGTGCTCAAGATCGAGACGCGGGAGGCGGTGCGCAATTTGCCGGGCTTGATCGTTCAGGCGGCGGGGACGCGGCCGACCGCCGTGATGATCGCGCGCGGCGATCTCGCGGTGGAGCTCGGACACATCCGCATGGCCGAAATCCAGGAGGAAATCCTCTGGCTCTGCGAAGCCGCGCGGATTCCTGTGGTCTGGGCGACCCAGGTGCTCGACGATCTCGTCAAGGAGGGGCTGCCCAGCCGCGCCGAGACCACCGACGCCGCGATGGCCCAGCGCGCCGAATGCGTCATGCTCAACAAGGGGCCGCACGTCGTCGAGGCCATTCGCTTCTTGTCGGACATCATCGGCAAGATGAGCCGTCACCAAAGCAAGAAGTACTCGCTGCTCGGCGCGCTGCATTCCTGGCCGCTCGACGCGCTGGCAATCGAGCCCGGCCCGGGCGGCGGCGCGACGACAGCGAACGCTTCGCCGACGTCCGCCGCCGCGCCGGGCGCCTAATCGGCGCGCCGCAAGCGAATTCCTTGACTTTGTGCGGCGCATCATCGATAAGCCGGTCACCGCTTGATGAGCGGTCGATGCGCGCCGGCTGCGTGAAGGGCTTGTTTGTCCTCCTGCCGAGCGCCTGTTTGTAAGTCGCTCGATCGCCCGGACACGCGGGGCGTCCCCCTCAACGAATATATGCCGCAGCGTGGGCTTCCCGCGCCTTTGCGGCTGTTTGAAAGATAAACAATTGGAAAACTTCAACGGCTTCGGCCTCGCCGCGCCGCTCGTAACCGCTTTGACCAAAATGGGCTACGCCAAGCCGACGCCGATCCAGGCGCAGGCCATCCCCGTTCTGATGAACGGGCGCGACCTCATCGGCATCGCCCAGACCGGAACCGGCAAGACGGCGGCGTTCGCGCTGCCGATCCTCAACCGCCTCATCGCCGACAAGCGACCCGCGCCGCAGGGCGGGGCGCGCGTATTGGTGCTCAGCCCGACGCGCGAACTCGCCAGCCAGATTGCGCAGAGCTTTCGCGATCTCTCGGCTGGCCTGCCTCTCAACATCGCCGTCGTCTTCGGCGGCGTGCCGCACGGCGCTCAGATCCGGGCGCTGGCGCGCGGGCTCGACGTGCTGGTGGCGACGCCGGGACGCCTCCTCGACCATCTCGACGCGCGTGTCGCCAACCTGAGCGCCGTCGAATTCCTCGTCCTCGATGAAGTCGATCAGATGCTCGATCTCGGCTTCATCAAGCCGATCCGCCGCATCGTGCGCGATCTGCCGAGGAAGCGGCAGAACCTGTTCTTCTCCGCGACCATGCCGCCCGACATCCGTCAGCTCGCGGGCGAATTGCTGCATGATCCGCACGAGGTCTCGGTGGCGCCGGCCGCCACCACGGTCGACCGCGTCGAGCAGACAGTCGTTCACGTCGACGCGCCGCGCAAGCGCGACATGCTGGTGGAGCTGTTCGCCGACGCTTCGCTCACGCGAACGATCGTTTTCACGCGCACCAAGCACGGCGCCGACCGCGTCGCCCGCACGCTCGACGAGGCCGGGATCAGCGCGCTCGCCATTCACGGCAACAAGAGCCAGGGCCAGCGCGAGCGCGCCCTCGCGGCGTTCCGCTCAGGCGCGGCGCGCGCGCTGGTGGCCACCGACATCGCCGCGCGC
>JBEKFO010000383.1:0-4134 GCA_050013275.1 Roseiarcus sp.
CATTTCGAGCACGTAATACTTGGGCCGCGGATCGTCGTTGCGGGTGGCGAAGATCGCCTCGTCGGCCCACGCCTTTTGCCATTTCCGCTCGGATTCGCGGACGTCGTAGCGTTCTGGACGCATGTCTCGGAGGTCTCGTTTCTTAACAAGGTTCGACGAATGGCGGCGACAAAACATGATTTGCCCGGAGGGGTCAAATCGCCCGGCTGTTCGCGTCTTCGCCGCCAAGCCGCTGCGGCGGCGTGCATTGACCGCTTTGACCAACTGCGACATGTTGATGACGCCGCCGCTTCTCCCTCCCGCCCCATCGGTGATTCATGACGACCGACCACATTCGCGAACCCATCCTGCAAGCGACGCCCGTCCTCGAGTTGCGGCCGACGCAGATGACGATCGGCATGGTCGAGGTGGAGCTCAAGCGAAAATCATGGAAGGCGGAAAATCCCAAAAAGCTGACCGAGTTTCTCGGCGCTCATATGGTGCCGGTCATCGTCGGCCCGGGCGAGCAGCGCTTTCTCATCGACCACCATCACCTCGCGCGCGCGTTGCACGACGAAGGCGTCGACAGCGTCTTCGCCACCATCGTCGCCGATTTCCACAAACTCAATGCGCATGAATTTTGGAACATCATGGACTTTCACGGCTGGACCCATCCCTTCGACGGCAAAGGGCGGCGGCGCGATTACGCCGACCTGCCCAAGACCGTCAAAGACATGCAGGACGATCCCTATCGTTCGCTGGCCGGCCAATTGCGCGTCATCGGCGGATGCGCCAAGGATTCGACGCCTTTCTCGGAATTCGTCTGGGCCGATTTCCTACGCCGCCGCATCAAGCTGAAGGACGTGCGCAAGGATTTTTCCCGGGCGCTGGACATCGCTCTCGCCCTCGCTAAGTCGGAAGACGCGAACTACCTTCCCGGCTGGTGCGCGCCGCATGACAAGGCGCCGGGCCCGGGCAAGAGCGGCAAGAAGGTCCGTTCCCCCGACAAGATCGCCCATGAGGACTGAGCGGCGCGAGCGAATCCCGCTCGCGTCCTGACGAGAACAGGAGGACCCGATCGCCCACGGCGGGGCCGTCGACGCCCTCGCGCTCTGCGCCGAAAGCGGCCCCGAGCGCGCCTTCGCGATTCTGCGCCGCTTTCCCCCCGGCGGGCGCGAGGCGGCCTGAGCGGCCCGCTCGCTTCCCGCCGTCACGCCGCCGTCATGCGTCTCGACTATCGGCAGCACGCCGATCTTCGCCTGGATTCGGAGGAAGCGTGCAGCAGTTAGTTCGCGCCGCGCGGCGCGCCACGGGAGAGGAGTTGCGGGCCGCGGTCCATCGCAGCAAGCCGCTGTCCCGCGCCGGCGTCCTGGAGCGCCTTTTCACCGTCGCGTTTCGCGGCCTGGTCTATCCGCAAATCTGGGAGGACCCGGTCGTCGATCTCGAAGCGCTCGAGATTGGTCGGCAGGATCGCGTCATCGCCATCGCCTCGGGCGGATGCAACGCGCTCTCCTATCTGACCGCCGACCCCGCGGAAATCGTCGCGGTCGACCTCAACGGCGCCCATATCGCGCTCGGTCGCCTCAAGCTCGCCGCGTTGCGACATCTGTCCGATTACGAAGCCTTCTTGAGGTTCTTCGGCCGCGCCGATTCGCGCGCCAACGTGCAGGCCTACGACGCCCTGCTTCGCCATCGCGTCGATCCGGTCACGCGCGCCTATTGGGACGCGCGCGGGATCGGCGGGCGGCGGCGCATTTCGCTGTTCACGCGCAATTTCTACCGTCATGGCCTGCTCGGGCGCTTTCTCGGCGCGGGCCACGCCCTCGCGCGCCTGCACGGTCTCGATCCGAGGGTCATGCTGAAAGCGGATTCCCTGGCCCATCAACGCGTGCTGTTCGACCGGCATCTCGCGCCGATCTTCGACAAGCCTGCGGTGCGCTGGCTGATGCGCCAACCCGCCTCGCTCTATGGGCTCGGCATCCCGCCGGCGCAATACCGCGCGCTGGCGAAGGATTCCCCCGACGGCATCGGCGCGGTGCTGCGCGCGCGGCTGGAGCGGCTCGCCTGCGACTTCGACATCCACTCGAACTACTTCGCCTGGCAGGCGTTCGGCCGCCGCTACGCCGACGGCCCCGCCGCCTCGCTGCCGCCCTACCTGCAGCGACAGAATTTCGACGCTCTGCGCGCACGCGCCGATCGACTGAGCTTCGCTCAGCGCTCGTACACCGAGACGTTGCGCGAAAGCCCCGCTGCGAGCTTCGACGGCTACGTTCTGCTCGACGCGCAGGACTGGATGAACGACGCCGACCTCACCGACCTCTGGACGCAGATCACGCGCACGGCGCGGCCCGGCGCCCGGGTGATCTTCCGCACCGCCGCCGACGAGCGGCTGTTGCCGGGGCGCGTTCCCGCCGACATTCTCGACGCCTGGGAATACCAAGCCGAGCGCAGCCGCGAACTGGGGCGGCGCGACCGGTCTTCGATCTACGGCGCCTTCCATCTCTACAAGCTCGTCGGGCCAAGCGCATGAGCGAAGCCGCCGTCCTGATGGACCGCATGTATCGGCGCCAACGCTACATCTACGACGCCACGCGCAAGTTCTATCTGCTCGGCCGCGACGCGACGATCGCCGAACTCGACGCCCGCGCCGGCGAGGGCGTGCTCGAAGTCGGCTGCGGCACCGGGCGCAATCTCGTCAAGATGGCGCGTCGCTACCCGGACGCCCGCTTCTTCGGGCTCGACGTCTCCAACGAAATGCTGGCGAGCGCGCGCGCCGCGATCGCGCGCGCCGGACTGGAGGCGCGCGTTCGCGTCGCCCAGGGCGACGCCACCGCCTTCGACGCGGCGCAATTGTTCGGCCGCCCGAATTTCGAGCGGGTGATGATCTCCTACGCGCTGTCGATGATCCCGCCCTGGCGGGAGGCTCTCGCCCAGGCGGTCGACGCGCTTGCGCCGGGCGGCTCGCTGCATATCGTCGACTTCGGCGATCAGGCTGGTCTGCCCGCGGCGTTTCGCGCCGGGCTCACCCGCTGGCTCGCCGCCTTCGACGTCACGCCGCGCACGACGATGCGCGCGGAGCTGGCGGCCCTCGCCGTCTCGCGCGGCGTGCGTTGCGAGACGCGCGACCATCTGCGCGGCTACGCCATCCGCGCCGTAATCGAGAAGCCCGCGGCGTAACGCGCGGGACGGCTGGAAAAGCGAAAGACGACAACCTATTGTCGCCCGCTACGGGCGCGACGGGCGCGCCCGGAGCGCTCAGGGTTGCCGATGTTCGCCTACTCGTTGCAACGATTTCTGGTCCTGGCGGCGACCCTGATTTTCGCTTCGCTCGTCGTCTTCGGCGTGCTGGAGATTCTGCCGGGTAATGCGGCGCAGACCATGCTGGGCGCGAGCGCGACCCCCGAAGCCGTCGCGGCGCTCGCCCATAAGCTCGGGCTCGATCAGCCCCTCGCGGTGCGCTACTGGTCGTGGATCATCGGCGCCGTGCACGGCGATCTCGGCCTTTCCTACGCCTACGGCTCGCCGATCGGCCCGCTGATCGCGCAGCGGCTCGCGGTCAGCGCGCCGCTCGCTCTCCTCTCGATGGGAATCGCCGGCGCGGTCGCGCTCGTCGCCGGCGTCTACGCCGCCGAGCGCCACGGCCGCGCCGGCGACGCGGCGGTGATGGCGGCGAGCCAGGTCGGCCTCGCCGTTCCCAACTTCTGGTTCGCCATTTTGCTCGTCCTCGCATTCGCCGTGCATTGGCGCCTCGCGCCGGCCGGCGGCTTTCCCGGCTGGGACGAAGGTCCATTGCGCGCGCTCGGCGCGCTAATCCTGCCGGCGGTTTCGCTCGGCCTGGTGCAGGCGGCGATCCTGACCAGGGTGACGCGCTCGGCGCTGCTCGAGGCCCTCAACGAGGACTTCATCCGCACCGCGCGCGCCAAAGGCCTGTCGCGGCGCGCGACGCTGTGGCGTCACGCCCTGCCCAACGCGATGACGCCGATCCTGACCATCATGGGGCTGCAATTCGCCAACCTGATCGCCGGCGCCATCGTGGTCGAGAACGTCTTCGTGCTGCCGGGGCTCGGCCGACTGATCGTGCAATCGATCGCCAACCGCGATGCGCTGGTGGTCGAGGACTGCGTCATGCTGCTGGCCGCGTTCGTGATCGGCCTG
>JBEKFO010000384.1:0-4126 GCA_050013275.1 Roseiarcus sp.
CAGTTACGACCGATTCCAATGTAGTGGAAAATCACGGTCGAGTCACGCGCTTGCAGCCGCGCCGGGGCCGCGATCGACACACGCCGCGGCGGCTATTGCGAAGAAACGTCAGGCGGCAAGAAGCGCGCCGCCGCGCCTCAAGCCGGCGCGAACGCGTCGGCGCGAATGCGCTCGATCATCGCGCGCACGCCATTGGAGCGCTGCGGCGTCAGGTGTTGCTCGAGGCCGAGTTCGC
The DNA here is from genome assembly GCA_050013275.1 of Roseiarcus sp. Classification (GTDB taxonomy): domain Bacteria; phylum Pseudomonadota; class Alphaproteobacteria; order Rhizobiales; family Beijerinckiaceae; genus Roseiarcus. The sequence continues at coordinate 236 of JBEKFO010000384.1, forward strand.
GGTACGTCGCCAGGGGGTCGGTGGCGAGAATTTCCTCGGGCGTCCGATCGGAAAAAAGCGCGATCGTAATTGCGATCAGCCCGCGCACCAGATGGGAATCGCTGTCGCCGCGAAAGTGCAGAACGGTCTCGCCGCCCGCGTTGCGTCGGCTTTCGCATTCGAGCCAAACTTGGCTGACGCAACCGCGGACCTTGTTGGCGTCGTTGCGCGCGTCCCCGCTCAGAGGCTCGAGCGTGCGGCCGAGCTCGATGACGTAGCGATAGCGATCCTCCCAGTCGTCGAGGAACGCAAAATCGGCGCGGATGGTTTCGATCGGGGTCAGCGGCGCCCTCTTCAGCCGGTTGAACGGCCCGCTTATATCCCTTTTCGCCGTCCGAGGGCGAGTCTTAGCGAGGCTGCGCTCAAAGCGCGGCGCGCGCGCCGGGGCCGCGCCACCGGACGAGGCGGTCGCTCGCAGTGAGCGTATCGACCGAGACGCGCCTCGCTTTGAGCAAGCGATCGGGCGGCGTTACGGCCTTGCCTGCGCTCGCCGGGCGGGGTTCGAGCGCCGCGCGCAGAACCGCGCTCGCAGCCGCCGAGGCCACTCCCCCGTCGCGGCTTTGCGTCGCCAGGCTTGCGGCGAGCGCGTCTCGCGCGCTGGGGACGGCGTCCGCCAATCGCACTTCGCCCAAAGGCATAGCGTGGAATACCAGGCCGAGCCAAAAGGTCGACCGCAACAGGAACCCCATGAGCGTGTCTCGAATCGAGAACGGTCGCCGGACCAGACGCCGGCAGGATCGACCATAACGCGCCGAAATTGACCTCTCGTGCCGGAAAACCCGCGCATTCGACGGCGCGCGTTAACCCAACGGCAACCCCGCGCCCGCCGCGCGCCGGCAAGGATTTGTCAACCATGACGGCACGCAGTTGCCGCCGCCGGCCCTCAAAGCGACCGCGAACGAGGCTCGGACCGCGGGTCTTAGGGTGGATTTAAGGGGGGACTGGGATCGTTCGCGGGGTGGTCCAATCGACCTAAAAGTCGCGGAGCCTGAGGTTCGTGTCCCTTTTTCCCATCGCGCGACGGCGCATCGAGGATTTCGCCGGTTCTCACGCCCGCTTCGCCGAGCTCGAACCCGGACGCTACGAGCTGTTCATGTTCGCGCGGCTGGCGACTCTCCTTTTTGTCGCCGTCTTCGTTCCGCGCTATCTCGCCCAGGCCGGAGCGAGCGCGATCTGGCAGATCGGCGCCGTCGTCTGGCTGCTCCTGCCGACGGCGGCGATCGTCCATCTCGCGCGCACCGGGGACCTGATCGAGGCCCAGCTCATTTCGCTGTTCGGCCTGGTCGTGCTCGCGCTCATCGTCACCGTCGGCGCAGGATTGTCGCCCGAGCTGAGTTTGGGATGGTTGATGCTGCTTCCCCTGGAAGCCGCGACGTCCGGCTCGCCGTCGATGTTGCGGTTCGCCAGCCTGCTGGCGATCGCGCTGCTGCTCGCGGCAGCGTGCGCGCAAAGCGCCGGATTGATCGGCGGCGGGACGCCGATGAGCGCGGCTGGCGCGGCCGCGCTCGCCGCGCCGGCCGCCGCCTACTCGGCGTTGCATCTGCTCGGCGGGCGCCGGATGCGCGAAGCCAGCCGCCGCGTCGAGGTCGCCAATGCGAAGCGCTATCAGGTGCTCGCGAACGCGATCGGCGATTTGGTGTTGCGCCATGACGCCGGCGGCGGCGTGCTGTCCGCGAGCGGCGACGCGCCGGCTTTGTTCGGCCTCAGCGCCGACAGTCTGCTCGGCCGAGGCTTCTTCAACCGCATCCACGTCGCCGATCGTCCCGCATTCTTGCACACGATCGACGCGGCGGCGCGATGCGACAAGACGACGACCGCGACTTTGCGGCTTCGCATGGGTGACGCGGGATGCGCCCAGGCCGGCGGCGACGAAACGCGTTTCGCCTGGGCGGAAATGCGCTTTCACCGGTTCAGCCCGGATGCGAAAGCCTGTCGGGACTGCGACGGCGCCGCCGTCATGTCGGTGGTGCGCAACGTCACCGACGCCAAGACCGCCGAGCAGAGCCTTGAGGCGGCGCGCGTCGAAGCCGAACTCGCCAACTCCTGGAAAGATCGACTTCTGGCCAACGTGAGCCACGAATTGCGCACGCCGCTCAACGCGATTCTCGGCTTTTCGGAAATGCTCGGCGATTCCGAGCTGGCGCCGCGCGAGGCCGCCAAGCAGCGCGAATACGCCAAGATCATCCATGCGTCGGCCGACCACCTTCTTTCCATGGTCAACCTCATCCTCGACACCTCGAAGATCGCCGCGGGCAAGTTTCGGATTCTGCCCGAGCCGTTCGAGGTGGAGCCGTTGATCGTCGATTGCTGCAACATGCTTCGACTCAAGGCCGAACTGGGCAAGGTCGAACTCGTCAGGGCGCCGATCGGCGGGGTTGGCGAATTGATCGCGGACAAGCGCGCTTGTCGCCAGATCGTGCTCAATCTCCTCTCGAACGCGATAAAATTCACCGAGCCGGGCGGCCAGGTCGTCGTCGGCGCCGAAATCGTCGGCGAGGCGATGAACATCCATGTCACGGACACGGGGATAGGCATCCCCGCCGAATGTCTGCCGAAGGTCGGCGATCCGTTCTTCCAGGTTCGCGGCGACTACGACCGCAGTTTCGAGGGCGCGGGGCTGGGGCTGTCGCTGGTGCGCGGCCTCGTCGGCCTGCACGGCGGCGCCTTGCGGCTCGAAAGCGTCGCCGGCGTCGGGACGCGCGTGACCGCGCGCTTGCCTCTGGTTTGCCGTTCCGATGAGAAACCCAGCCGCGCCGCGGCGGCGCAGCTGGAAACCGCGTCCAGTTTTGACCATCGCGGCGCGCCGCGCGCGCCCGGCTCGAGCCCGGAGAAGAAGATTGCCTGAGGCGTTAGCGCGCATGCGTCACGATTCGGTTCTCTCCTCGCCCGCGCGTTCGGGCCCGCCCAAAGGGCGTTTCGGCTTGATCGCCGCGGCGATCCGACGCCTGCGCGCAATGCCCGCGCGCGGATACGCCGGCGCCGCGCTCGCGGCCGTGCTGACTGGAATCGTAGTCAATGCTTTGACTCTCCAGCACGAACGCCATCCCGCCCCGTTCTTCGCCGCGCGTCCCTCGATCGTCGGGGCGCCGGCGCCCGCCGCCGCGCCGCCGCCTCAGGCGGCCAAAGCGGACGAGTCGGCGGGCGTCGCGGTGCTGCCGCCGGCGCGGCCGGCCAATCTCGGCGCCGCCGAGCCCGCGGCCGGCGTCCGCACCGTCGCCGAGCCCGCAGCCGGCGCCCGCGGCGCCGTCGAGCCGGCGGCGAGCGCGCGCGGCGCCGACGCGATTGGCGACATCTTGCGCGCGGACTCCGCCAAGGACGCGGAAAAACAAGTGCTGGCGGCGCAGAATGCGCTGATCAAGCTCGGCTACGTCTTAAAGGCGGACGGCTCGCCGGGGGCGGCCACGTCGGCGGCGCTACGCGACTTCGAGCGCGCCCACTCGCTGCCGATTTCGACGGAGATCACGCCGCGCCTGCTCAAGCAACTGACGGCGGCCCTCGACGCCGCCGCGCAATAGGCCGATGCGCCTGCGATCGGACATTTGGGTCGCCGCGTATCTCAGGCGCGCGCAGGTGGAAGGCGCCTTTGCGGTCTTGCGCCGTCGCGGCGCCGCCGAGGCGGGCGCGATCTACGTCAAGATCGATCGGCTCGACGGGCGCGTCGCGCTGTTCGAGCCGGCGCCGCAGTCGGAAGTCGCCGAGCGAGGCGTCGAACGGTTGTGGGCCCGCGCGCACAAGGAGGAATGGGTCGGCGCCGATTTCGTCGAGACGCGCATGAAGCGCGAAATCGCCTTCGATCCCGACATCTGGCTGATCGAGGTCGAGGACCGCGAGGGCCGCTGCTGGCTCGACCTC
>JBEKFO010000385.1:0-4118 GCA_050013275.1 Roseiarcus sp.
TTCGAATGGCAGCCAAAGCGCGAGCGGCCATTGCCCGATCAGAAAGTTGACTCGGCGCCAGCGGGTGGGATGGCCGTGGATGACCTCGTGCTGCAGGCTCATGTGCCAAGCGACCGTCCAGGCGCCGATCGGCATGAGCGCCCAGAGCGGCAGCAGGCGATGGAAGAACGTCGACGCAAACCACAGGCCATAAATGAGCGCGGCGAGCGCCAAGGTCGGCCATTCCATCTGTCGCTTCGTTGCCGGAAAATCTATGATTTCCATTAGCTTGCCCCGATTCGACAGAGAATCACGTCGGCGACGCTGCGTCAATCTGTCGCATCGCTCTAAGGCAAATGAAATATCGGGTCGCCCGTGCAATTTCTCGCGCGGATATGACCAACGCCGTCGAGGGGCTTGCGCCGGGCGGCGCCGATCGGCTAGCGCTCGCGCGCGCTCGCCGTCCGGGCGACGACGTTTTTTCATGGGGCAGCGCCTTGAAGCCGCTCGCGGGTTTGAAAGTCTTGGAGCTCGCGCGCATTCTCGCCGGACCCTGGGCGGGCCAGACGCTCGCCGACCTCGGCGCCGAAGTGATCAAGGTCGAGCGGCCGGGCGCGGGCGACGACACGCGCGGCTGGGGCCCGCCGTTCGTTACAGGCGAGAACGGCGAGCGGCTCGACGCCGCCTATTTTCATGCCTGCAATCGCGGCAAGCGCTCGCTGGCGGTCGATTTCGAGCGCCCGGAGGGCCGCGAGATCATTCAGCGCCTCGCCGCCCGCGCCGACGTATTGATCGAGAATTTCAAGACCGGCGGGCTCGCCAAGTACGGGCTCGACTACGCCAGCCTGAAGCCGCTCAATCCGCGCCTCGTCTATTGCTCGATCACCGGCTTCGGCCACGACGGGCCCTACGCCGCGCGCGCCGGCTACGACTTCATCGTCCAGGGCATGGGCGGGGTGATGGACCTCACCGGCGAACCCGACGGCGAGCCGCAGAAGATCGGCGTCGCCTTCGCCGACATCTTCACCGGCGTCTACGCGGTCGCGGCGATCGAGGCGGCGCTGATCCGCCGTTCGATCACCGGGTTGGGGGGCGAGATCGACATGGCCCTGCTCGACACGCAAGTGAGCGTGCTCGCCAACCAGGCGCTGAATTTCCTCGTCTCGGGACAATCGCCCCGCCGCCTCGGCAACGCCCATCCCAACATCGTGCCCTACCAGGTGTTCGAGGCGGCGGACGGGCCGTTGATCGTCGCAGCCGGCAACGATCGCCAGACCCGCGACGTCTGCCGCATCCTCGGCCTCGAAGCGCTCGAAGCCGATCCCGGCTACGCGACCAACGCGGAGCGCGTGCGCAACCGCGCGCCGTTCGTCGCGGCGCTCGCCGCAGCGGCGAAGGCGAAGCCCCGCGCGGCCCTGCTCGAAGCGCTGGAAGCCGCGGGCGTGCCCGCCGGGCCGATCAATTCGGTCGGCCAGGTCTTCGCCGACCCGCAAGTCAAAGCGCGGGGCATGCGGCTCGATCTTCCCGCCACCGGCGCGCGCGGCGGAACCGTCCCCTCGGTCCGCTCGCCCCTCGTCATCGACCGCGATCCCGCCGCCGCCGCGACCGCCGCGCCGCGCCTCGGCGAGCACACCGACGCGGTGCTGGGCGAACTGGGCTTGTCGGCGGGAGAGATCGCGGGCCTGCGCGCGGCGGGCGCTGTCGGGTAGCGGCCGAGGTTCTTATTTCGTATTTCGGTGACACTTTACTTAACCCCCATTTCTCCGCCTTTCGGCTTCGGGCCGCGCCGCTTTGGTCTGGGATCGCGGCCGGCCGCGGCGGCGAGGCGATCAAGGAAAGCGGGCGGGCCGAGCGGACGGCCGATCGTTTCCGCCGCCCGAAGCGCCGAGACCGCCTCGGCCGAGGCGGGCGCGTCGAGAAGGTCGGCGAAGCGGCCGGCGCAGCGCTCGATCAGCGGCGCAACGCTGACGAGTCCGTCGTCTCGCCCCGCCAGATGCGCCCTCACGCTCGACCAGCGCCAATCCTCGGCCCGCGCGACCAGTCTCGCCCGGACCGGGTTCAGCGCCACATAACGCGCCGCCGCCATCAGATGCTCTTCGTCCATCGCCGCCGAGCCGAAGCGCGCCTGGAACAGATGGCCGGTCACCCGCAGCCGCGCATTGACGACCGAGGAATAGCGCCGATGCGTCTCGCCCAGCGCCCGCCCCAGCGCCTCTTGCCGGTCGGGAACGAGGATGAGGTGGACGTGGTTGGGCATCAGGCAATAGGCCCAACAGGCGACGCCCTGCTTGCGGCACTGGCCCGCCAAGAGATCGCGATAGAGTTCGTAGTCGTCGTCGCCGAAGAACACCCGCTCGCGCCGGTTGCCGCGCTGGGTGACGTGATGGGGAAGGCCGGGAACGACGAAGCGGGCGATGCGAGCCATGACCACCTCGGGGCCGGAGACGGCGGCACGATAGGTTGAATAAGTGGTTTAGTAAAGTGTCACCGTAATTCGTCACCGTAATTCCAAGTCCCCGGTTGCGTTCGAAGCCGCGCTCAGAAAGACTGCCGACCCGAACCGCCAACCCCTAACCGCCTTGTCACCAAATTAGCGTGTCTCGCGGACGGGGCGCAGTCCAGTCGACGGCGCGCTGGGTCGGCGCGACGCTCGCCAGGGGTCGAGGATGGGGATTTCGTAGGGCGTCGCCGTAACGCCCGGAGCGACGAACCCAGCAAGAACGAGACGCGCCCGAGGGTCGCCCTCCGTCAAGCAGCTCTTGGCTGCGCGTTGACCGGCGGCGTTCCATCTTTGATGACTTGCCTCAGGGTGTTGCGGAGTTCCGGGGTGTCCTGATGACCGTGCACGGCCACTGCATGCTGCACCGCAGCCTCCATCAGCTCATTTTCGCTGTCGGCGGCGATCGCGATCGAGCAATTCATTTCGCTCGGATATTCACGGCAGTCGATGAATTTGCGTCCCATTTGGGCCTCCTCCTTCGGCGTCAACCAAGAGCGGTCGTTAGGCGGCGCCGCCCAATGACTGACGACAGCAAAGACATAGATTGGGACGTAGGCCGAAGTGAGACGACCCGCGAAGAATTGGCGGACCGCGGACGGCCATAACGGCGAGGGCTCGGCGGAGCGGCGGGAGGCGGAAGAAACTATGAATTACGTTAGCAGCGTACTCAACCTCTTAATAGCCTGGCGTCTGCATGCGAGCGGAACCCGCCCTGCGAGGCGGCGGAAAATCGTCACGCAAGTCCTTGAAAACAAGCCATCGCCTACGAAAACCGCGACGGCCGCAAACTGCCCCCTGCCCCCTATGCCCCCCTCGCCTTCCCGCTCACCCCCTCGAACGCGCCCGGCTGCAATTCGCAGTAGAGCACGCGCGCCGGGTCGACCGGCCCGGGCAGGACGATGCGGCCGGGCGGCGCGCGCTTGAAGCCCATGCGCGCGTAGTAGGGCTCGTCGCCGACGAGAACGACCAGTTTCGCCCCTGCCGCCCTCGCCGCTTCGAGCGAGCGCGTCACCAGCGCCTCGCCGATGCCCTGGCTGCGAAACACCGGCTCGACGATCAGCGGCCCGAGCAGCAGCGCCGGCGCCTCGCCGATGAGAATCGGCGTCATCGCGTTGGCGCCGACCAGCAGCGTGCCGACGCGGGCGACGAAGCTCAGCGACAGGTCCGCCGCCGTCGTCTCGCGAATGCGATAGGCGGTGCGGGCGAAACGGCCCGGCCCGAACACCCGCTCGTTGAGCCGCAGGATCGATTCGCCGTCGGCGGGCGTCTCCGGTTCGAGCACGAGCGACAATTCGGTCATGAGGGCTTCTTCGGGGGATAAGAGAAAAGGCGAGGCGCGCTGTAGCACGGACGCGGCCGGGCGCGGAAGGGCGCGCGCGAAGCGCTCACCAGAGGGCCGAGATCGGCGCGCCGGCGAGAATCTCGTCGAGCCGCGCCCGCGTCCCGAGCGTGGCGTCGGGCGGCAGGGCGTCACGGGGAAAGAAGCGCGCCGCGACGATCTCGCGGTCCGGCGCCCGCTCGCCCGCGACGCGAAATTCACGCACAACATAGACCGCGACGTGATCGCGGCGCGAAACATGGGCGTTGAGGAACAGCCCGTGCAGCCGCGGCGGCGCTTCGAGGACGACGTTGGCCTCCT
>JBEKFO010000386.1:0-4100 GCA_050013275.1 Roseiarcus sp.
CAAGCCGATCCGCGCCGTTCTCGATCTCGGGACCGGCACCGGGCGGATGCTCGAACTCGCCGCGCCGCTCGCCGAGCGCGCCGTCGGCGTCGACCAGAGCCCGGCGATGCTCGCGCTCGCGCGCTCGCGCCTCGACCAGAGCGGGTTGCGCAACGTGCAACTGCGCCAAGGCGACATCTACGCGCCGCCGGTCGAGCGCGACGCCTACGATCTCGTCATCATTCACCAGGTGCTGCACTTCCTCGACGATCCCGCGCGGGCGCTGAACGAAGCGGCGCGCGCGCTGCGCCCCGGCGGACGGCTGATCGTGGTCGATTTCGCCGCCCACGGCGAAGAATACCTGCGCGAGCAGTTCGCCCATCGCCGCCTCGGCTTCGCCGCCGACGAAATCGAGGCGTTCATGAGCGAAGCCGGCCTCCAGCCGGTCGAGGTGAAGCTCGTGCCGCCGCAAGCGGGCGAGCCGGGCAAGCTCACCGTGGCGCTGTGGCTCGCGCGCGATCCGCGGGTCATTTCCGACGATTTCCCCAAGAACGCGATGGAGTGGGCTTAAATGGCGCAAAATCCGGTTCGCCTCAGCCGATCGGGCAAGCCCGTCAGCGTGTCCTTCGAGTTCTTTCCGCCCAAGACCGAGGAGATGGAGAAGACGCTGTGGGAGGCGATCGCGCGCCTCGCGCCGCTCGAGCCGAGTTTCGTCTCGGTGACCTACGGCGCGGGCGGCTCGACGCGCGAGCGCACCCACGCCACCGTCGCGCGCCTCGTCAAGGAGACCCGTCTCAAGCCCGCCGCGCATCTGACCTGCGTCGGGGCGAGCCGCGAAGAGATCGACGCGGTGATCCGCGGCTACGCGAGCGCCGGCGTTCGCCATATCGTCGCGCTGCGCGGCGATCCGCCGGGCGGCCTCGACACGCCTTATGTCGCCCCGCCCGACGGCTACCAGTCGACCAGCGACCTCGTCGCCGCGATCAAGGCGATCGGCGATTTCGAGGTCTCGGTCTCCGCTTATCCCGAAAAGCATCCGCAGAGCCCGAACCTCCTGCACGACGTCGAGATCCTCAAACGCAAGGTCGACGCGGGCGCGGACCGCGCGATCACGCAATTCTTTTTCGACAACAGCGTCTATTTCCGCTTCCTCGACATCGCCGCGGCGGCGGGGATCACGATCCCGATCGTGCCGGGGATCGTGCCGGTGCAGAATTTCAAGACCACCGCCGCCTTCGCCAAGCGCGCCGGCGCCAGCGTGCCCGCCTGGCTCGCCGAACGCTTCGAGGGCCTCGACGACGACCCGGCCACGCGCCGCCTCGTCGCCGCCGCGGTGTGCGCCGAACAGGTGATCGACCTCGTCGACCGCGGCGTGAAGCACCTCCACTTCTACACGATGAACCGCGCCGATCTGGTGTTCGCGATCTGCCATCTGATCGGGCTGAGGACCAAGGGCGAGATCGCCAAGCGCGCGGCCGAGACGGCGGCGCCGATGGCGCGGTGAGGGGCGTTTCTTACAGCGCGCCGTCCTAGTGGTCCAAATCTGACACTTGGTTCCCGCGCCGACGGACTGGAGTCTACCCGTCGAGACCTTCCACCGACTGCGGCCTTTTGACAGGAGCTGGCCGTCAGCCGACTATCCGCTATCAGATCGAAATCAGTGGTGAGCTGCCATTCAGCTGCCGCTCCATTTTCCACCCACTCAAGCCCGACCTGATGCTTCAAAATCGGGCACCGCGTCAGACCCGAAGGCCATGGCAATGTTTGAACTTCTTACCTGATCCGCACGGGCATCGTTCATTGCGCCCGATCTTGTGCCGGGTGGGCTGTGCCGGCGTCGCTGGAGGTTGTTCTGCTTTGTCGAAACGATGGGCAAGGCTTTCAATCAAGCCTGGAGGAGGCACCCACTTTGGTGGTGGTCCGAACGTCCGAAGTCGTGCGATAAGCTCCCGCTGGCTCTTGAGTTCTTTTTGCATCGGAGGAGGAAGGCCGGCCTCATAAGGTTCAAGACGTGCCATCTCTGCTTCAGCGTCAGCATATCGTTCGCAATACGCGAGGACGACTGCATACTGCGAGCGGACCGTGATCAGATAATCGGCCAGCTTCCACTGCCGGAGTTGGGGCAGAACGATGGTCTCCATCATGTTGAGCGCGCCGTCGAAGTCGCGCTTGCTGATGAACTGATCCACAAGGTCCTGCCCCACTCGGAACAGGGAGTCTGGGGCGCGCGCCAGATCGTAGAACTTCAGAGCGTGGATGCGAGCGAACGGCGAGGGTTGTCCCTGAGCGTCACACGCCTTTGCAAGCACGTCGAGAGCGTCCGCAAGATGCTTAATGTCGTCGACGTCCGCTCCTTCTTTCAGCATCCGAGCCAGGTCTGGCGCATTGTTTCCCATTACCATCTCAGGCGTCAGGCCGATCAACTCGTAGTAGTCTCTGGCGAGCGGCCGGACCCTTTTCTCCGCAGCGCCCGCGTCGCCCAGAGCGAGTTCGGCGCAAGCGACATTGTACCGAAACACGCGCTGATGACTGGGAGGGAGATCTTCGACGACGGGCGTGAGGTCTGCGACCAGACCCATCGCGCCGCGCCGGTCGCCTTTGCCGGCCAAAAAGTTCATCCGCTTCATGCCGACGCGAAGCCGTTCCTCGGCTCCAAGATCGTGGGCCGCGATTAGAGCGTCCATTTGGTCGAGCCAGGATACGGCGCGGTCGGAACCGGCTTTGATATCGGCGAATGCCAGCGCGTCGAGCGCCTTGATCCGCTGATCGGGCGGAATGGCCTCGTCCCTTGCGCCGCGTACGAGGTAGGCTTCAACCTCTGACCAGACGCCCACTTCATGGAAGAGCTCTTCGGTCGCCATCTCAACCAGTACATCGAGGCGGCCGACCTCCCCGGTCAGCCGGAGAAAGAGCGAGAGCTTCGCCGGATGCCAGCTCTCTTGAAGGCTCTTCAGCACGACAGCTCTCAACGCCTCCTGTCGCGCCTTCAGGCTCTCAGCGCCATGGAGAAGTAGCCGTCCCTTGCCCACCGCGCGTGCCGCATCGTGGAGCTTGATCCGGTCGTCGGCGAAGACCTGGAGCAGACCATGATTCACCAGCTGACGAAGGGTGTGGTCGAAGACTGCTGGAGTGGAACCTCCCGCAGTCGCAACGTAGGATCGCACCTCCTCGCGCCTCAGGGGCGCGTCGCAGAGGCTGAGCAGTTCGGCTACGCCAGCCACTGCCTCGGGCAACCGGTCGAAAACCCGTCCGAGAATGAAGTCTTGAGCGATTGTTCTGGTGTGCGCCGATCGCTCAAGCTCCGCACTTAACCGCCTCAACGAACCATCGTAGTCGGATTTTGCAACCGAGATGGCATTCAGAACGAAGAGTGGCAGGCCGCCGGTGAGATCGATCAGTCGCTGGCAATCGGCAGCATCGCCGTAGCAACCTTCATCGTGCGCGGCAGTCGCCACTGTGTCGGGCGCCCATCCCAGGAGGGCCTCGCGCGAAACGCCCAAGACCGCCTCGAGGGCGGGAACCTCGCCTTCGGGACGTCCTAGAAGCACAAAGCGTATGTCCCGGCCTGCCCGGATGACGCCCATTAGATCGTCCGCTGGCAGCTGGTGAATATTGTCGAGGGCGACGGTGACGACTTGACCCTGGTCAGCCAGATGGCGGGATAGGAGGTGGAGGATTTCTCGCCCGGAGGCGCCAGGCAGAAAGATCTCTCCAAGATGGTGCCCCGTCTTGAACACGCGACCCGCGACTTCACGAGCGACGGTGTTGGCAAGGGCGGCACCAGGCGTATCGCCAATGTCGATGTACACCAAATTGCCTGAGGCATGCTGAGCAGATTGCGCCAGCCACGACGTCTTGCCGGCCCCCGAATAGCCGACGATCAACCTGACCCTTTCTCCCGTCGACAGATTGGGTTCGCGCTCCTGAACCCGGTACGGAGACGGCGGCAGTGGCAGATCCTGCAGCTGCACGACAAATTGCTCGAATAGGTGGGGAAGCTTTGCAGTCTCGAAGGTATGGTCCAGATGCTCGTCTTCTCCGGTGGCCGCGAGAGACACAAGACCGGCCAGTTTCCAGACGAGAGTCTCCGGCGCGAGCGTTGCAAATGGCAAGCCCTCCGC
>JBEKFO010000387.1:0-4094 GCA_050013275.1 Roseiarcus sp.
CGATCCTGGCGGCGGCGGACCAATTCCCGCATCCGGGCGAGGACGAGGCGGAACGCATCCACGACGTTCGCAAGACGTTGAAAGCCGCGGCCGGATTGGCGCGCCTGTTCGTCCCGCTCGTCGGCGCGCCCGCCTATTTGGCTCACAGCGCCATCCAGGCGGCGAGGCGCAGCGTCGGGCGGGCCCGCGATCTCGACATCCTGCCCGGCGTCCTGGAGCGCGTGAAGGCGTCGCCGCGAGCGCAAAACGTCCTGCTCGGCGTCATCGCCAAGCAGCGGGCGGCGGTGCGCCGCGCCCATCGCGCGAGCAGCGTCCACAACGTCTCCACGGAGCTGCGTGAACTCGCCCAATCCGTCGAGGCCTGGGACGTCGGGACGGCGGACGTCGAGCCGCTGCTCGCCGCGGTGCGGCGAACCTATCGCTCGGCGCGGGCGCGCGGCCAAAAGGCGATGGCGAGCCGCGACGCCGCGGAACTGCATGCGCTGCGCGCGCGCGTCGTCGATCTTTCCCATCAGCTCCGAGCGTTCGAGCCGGCGTGGCCGGCGATGTTTCAGGCGATTTGCCGCGAGCTTCATCGCTTGCGAACGGCGCTCGGCGACCACAACGATCTGACGGTTCTCGCCGAATTCGCGCGCAGCCGGCCCGAGTTGCCCCAGGACGAAGCGGAAAGCCTGAACGCCCTGATCGCGCGTCGCCGCCGGCCCTTGGAGCGTCGCGCGGGCGAGCTGTTCTCTCGGCTGTTCTCAGAGCGGCCGGGCGCGTTCGAGCGCCGAATCGCCGCCTATGTCGAGCGTCCGCAGCATAAGCCGCGCGGCGGTCGGCGCGCCGCCCTCAGGGGTAGCGCGCCTTGATGTCGGCGATGCGCTGCGCGTCGTGATCGATGATGCAGGCGAGGCGAGGGTCGCCGCCTTTGGCGCCCATGCCGGCCTCGAACGGCGCGACGTCCTGACATTCGGAATCGCGCCAACCGATCCATTGCGCCTCGGCGTCGTTGAGCGAGCGCTTCCAACGCGCCTTCTGGGTGGACAACACGCCCGGGCGCGTGTCGATGCTCTTGATCGCGGCGTCGATGGCCGCCGAGAGATCCTGCTCGGCGCGGTCGGCGCTCGTGCGCAGGCAGTCCGCGAGTTCGCGGGCGCCGATCTTCTTGGCGTCGCAGGCCAATTGCGAGGGGCGAAGGTCGTCCGCCGCGACGGCGGTCGCAGCCGACGCCGCGAGGGCGGCGGTGAGGAAGAGAAATCGCATGATCGAATAATCCATGGAAAGATTACCCCATAACGACAAAGACAGGATTCGGCTAGAGACCTGCCGCTCATTCCGTCGTCGCTGCGGCGCGCGCCGCCGAGGGCGTTTCGCCGAAGCGGGCGCGAAAGCGGCGGTTGAAATGCGACAGGTCGGAGAACCCCGCCTCGAAGGCGATCTCCGAGATGCGACGGCTTCGATAAAGTGGGTTGGCGAGCAACCGGCGCGCCAATTCGAGCCGCCGCTCGATCAGGAAATCTGAAAAGCTCGTGCCCATATCCTCGAAGAGTTGCCGCAAGTAGCGCTCGGAAATGGCGTTCGCCTTGGCGACGTCGGCCGACGATAGGCCGGGCCTGTTCAGTTGCGCCGAAACGCTCTGGCGCACCGCGAGAGCGCGCGCGGCGCGCAGGCCGCGGGTTGACGCGTGTTTCGCGGCGTCGCCGCTCGCCCCCAGCGCCAGAGACACGAGGTCGAGCACATGTGCGCCGGCGACTTGCAACGTCGCTTCGCCGATAGCCGGGGAGTCGAGAAGCGTCGCCAGGTAGTTGCGCAGTAAGATCATCTCTGGGCGGTCGCCGCTCACGGTGGGCAGCCGAGCCACGTCCTCGGCGCCCGGGACGAGATTCAGCACCGCTTTGCGCGGCAGAGAGATCAGCAGGCCGGCTCCTTCCGCGGCGCACGAAGCGTTGCCGGTTCGGGCGTTGTCGACGAGCGCGCCGTCGCCTTGCCGAAGCGTTCGATTCGTTTGATCGACGGCGACGGGCGCGGCCGTGCAGATCTGAAACACGAAGTCGTCGTTTCCGTCGGCGAGCATCTCGCGCGACCGGCCGTAGCGCGCCGGCGAATATCTCGCCTCGACGACGTTCACCGCCCCCAGGCGAACGGAACGAAAATGTGCGTAGAACGGCGCGTCGCCTTGGCGCGTCACCTCGAGCCGAAAGAGCTTGCGGGCGATTTCCTCCAGGAAGACGCCGAAGCGTTCCCGCTCGGGCAGCATATCGGTCGAAAATGCGCTGACGTGATGGGGCGGTTCGGACATCTCTTCGGGCTCGCATCGCGAACAGAATGGATTTGATGGGGACTTACGGTCCGCCGCGGCGTCGCAAACGCGACCGAGGCTTCGACCCTACGCTCGACGTATCTCCCGAAATGCTCCGCGATACGACCGGATGGCGCAGAGCTCGCGCTCAACCTGTCGTCGTTCGCGGCGCAGTGTCAATGCTCGGGAAGGCGGCAGACGCGGCCGCGGCGGATCGATCGCCGCTCCGTCCCAGCGCGGTTCCGCCTCAGACAATTGCCGGTCTCCGAAGTGTGACGATCGAGCAACACCTTCGGCAGGAAAGCGAAATCGCCGGTGGGGACAAGCCGTCGCGCCGGCGCAGCCAAGCGGGGAAAACCGAATCGGGCCAAGGTCGATGCGATGCGCGAGGCTGCAACACGCGGGCGCCCCGCGCGCCGTTCGTTGCGATGGAGATCGACGTGAGACATTGGCTCTTGACGACCAGCATTGCGGCGATCGTCGCCTCGGGCTCCGCTTTCGCGGCCGATCTTGGCGGTGCGCCGCCCGCGCCCGTTGCGACGCCAGCTTACGATTGGACGGGCCTCTATCTCGGCGTGAGCGGAGGCTACGGCTGGGGACAGGCGACCTGGACCGACCAGAACGACGGGGATTTCGCTCAATTCCTCGGCCAGCAATACCCGACGCGACCCTCGGGCGGCATGCTGGGCGGGCATGTCGGCTACAACAAGCAGTTTGATCGCATCGTGCTTGGGGCCGAGTTTTCCGGATCGGCGACTTGGATGAAGGATACGGTTCAAAACTCCACCGTAACCGGAGTCTTCGGCACGACGAACGTCCACGCGCTGTACGCGGCGACGGCCAAGTTCGGCTATGCCATGGATCGTATCCTCGTGTATGGAAAAGCCGGCCCCGCTTTCGCTCAAATGAACATTTTCGCCAACGACACGATCGCAAAAGTTCAATTCGGCGACAGTCAATTGCGGCCCGGTTTCACGCTTGGCGCCGGGCTGGACTACGCCATGACCAGCAATTGGTTGGTCGGCCTCGAATACGACTATTATAATTTCGGCGACGGGCATTTCAGCGGGTACGACAATGGGACTGGCGGGTTCAATAATGATTTCAATAATTTCAAGGTGAACACGAACATCAGCACCGTCAACGCTCGGGTTTCCTACAAGTTCTAAGATGCGAGTGGACTGTGCGCCTGGGGCTTCTCGTCCTTACAGGTCGCGGGGCGCCGCCATTCGCGCCGGGACGACCAGGACGGGCTCCGTGCGCGCCGCATCGACGTCCATTGCTGAGCGAATCCCGCGCCTGGGCTCGCTTCGCAGCTACGCGAGTTCCGCCTCGGACAATTCCAGGCGTTCGATCTGTGGCGCTCGGGCAACTGCTTCAGGGGAAAAGCTAAATCGCCGCCACGGACAAGCCGCGGCGCCGCCGCAGCCAAGCGGGAAAGAGCGAATCCGGGCAAAGTCGACGCGATGCGTGAGGCTGCGAAAGCCCGGGGGGCGCACGTGCGCCGTTCTGTGGGATGGAGATCGGCGTGAAATACTGGCTCTTGACGACCACCGTTACGGCGATCGTCGCCGCGGGGCCCGCCTTCGCGGCCGATCTTCCGACGATGAAAGCGCCGCCGCCTGCCCCGGCGCCCGCGGTCTACGATTGGTCCGGATTTTATATTGGCGGGACAGCCGGAGGCGCGTGGACCGACGCCGGCGTGGGCCTTAACCCGGTCAACGGAGCCATTCCAAATTACCCTGCGGGGGATCTGCCCGCATTGACCGCACTCGGTTCGCCGAGTCTCAAAGAAGCCAATGCGATCTTCGGC
>JBEKFO010000388.1:0-4084 GCA_050013275.1 Roseiarcus sp.
GCGCCTCGTCAGGCGCCGCCGCGTGGCGACTCGCGGCCGCGACTTTACGCGAAGCGCATCGTCAGGCGACGATCTCGGCGTACTGGTCCATCGCGGCCGGATGCCCGATGAGGTAGCCTTGGATTTCCTCGCAACCTTCCTTCATCAGGAACAAGAGCTGCTCTTCAGTCTCCACGCCCTCGGCGACGACTGGGATGCGCAGACTGTGACCGAGGCCGATGAGCGCGCGCACGACGGCGGTCGAATGTTCGTCGCCCACGAGAGTCGACACGAATTCCCGATCGATCTTGATCTTGTCGAATGGGAATGATCTTAGCGCGGACAGAGAGGAATACCCCGTTCCGAAATCGTCCATGGCGATCTTGAGGCCGAGGGTCTTGAGCTCGCGCAAAATCGACAAGACGCGAGTCGGGTCGCTGATGACGACGCTCTCGGTGATTTCAAGGCAAAGCCGTCCGGGCGCCAAGCCGGTCTCCGCAAGAACGGAGCGAACGAGATCGGGCAAGGAAACGGGATCGCGGAGTTGAAGCGGGGAGATGTTCACCGCGACCTGGAGAGGACGCTTCCACGCCACGGCTTCGCGGCACGCTTCCCGCAACACCCACTCGCCGAGATCGCCGATCAGGTTGCTCTCCTCGGCCAGAGCGATGAACTCTCCCGGCAAGAGCAGGCCGCGCGTCGGATGGCGCCAACGCACCAGCGCCTCGAACCCGAATACCTCGCCGCCGATTTGCGCCATCGGTTGATAGTGAAGAACCAGCTCGCCTTCCTTGATGACCGAGCGCAGCTCGCGCTGCAGCGTCTCGCGTTCGCGCTGGCGAACGTCCATCGCGGTTTCAAAGAACCGGAAAGAGCCGCGCCCTTCCTCCTTGGCGCGACGAAGCGCGGCGTCGGCGGCGCCGAGCAGCGTAATTTCGTCGGCGCCGTCGGCGGGATAGACCGCGATGCCGCCGCTGAGGCCGACTCGCATCCTTTGACCTTCGACCACGAAGTCTTCGACGAGCGCGTCCTCGAGCCGCCCCGCCATCGATTCGGCGGCCGAGGGCTGCTTGCCCTCCGACAGAAGCACGAATTCATCGCCGCCGGTACGCGCGAGAAAAGCTCCGTCCGCAACCGCCTGGAAACGCGCGACGACCGCGCGCAACAACGAGTCGCCGATCGATTGCCCGAAAAACTCGTTGACGCCCTGAAAATAGTCGAGGTCGAAGCACAGCACGGCAAATTTTTCGGCCGAGGCGGCCGCTCTCTCGAAAGCGGCGGCGAGGCGCTTGGCGAGCGCGGGGCGATTGGGCAGACCGGTGAGCGCGTCGTGGTTCGCCAGGTAGGCGATCTTTTCGTCGGATTCGGCGCGCGCCTTATGCTCTTCGCGCAGAAATGCTTGCGTCGCTCGAAGTTCGCCTTCGGTGCGTACGCTTTGCGTCACGTCCTCGTGGGTGGCGATCCAGCCGCCGCCGGGCATCGGTTGATGATAGACGCGGATCGTCCGGCCATCCAAGAGTTCCGTCGTCCAGACGCGCGGTTCGGGGCCGATGTTCACCTTGTCGCACCATGCGAGATACTCTTGCTGCGTCACCTTCGGGCACGCGCCGCCGGCGAAGCGTCCCGCCGCGATCTCTTCCAAGCTCATCCCCGGGCGAAGGCTGTCGGGGGCCAGGCCGTACATCTGCGCGTAGCGACGGTTGGACAGGATCAGACGACGGTCGCCGCCGAAATAGCAGACGCCTTGGCCGATTTGATCCAGCACCGTCCGACACTGAGCAAGTTGCGCTTCGATCGTCGCGCGGCTCGCCTGAGCGCTGCTTTTGCTTTTGCCTCGATGAGCGCCGGAGGAGCCTGGTTGTCGGATCGCATCGCGTCGGGGCATCGGAAATCCATTCGTATCGGGCTGTCGAGTCGTTCCTTGCGCGATGGCGCGGCGGGCGGGACAATTTGATGATTCGCGCCGCGTCACTGCGTCGATCTTGCCACGCCGACCGTGACAAGAAACCCTGAAATTTTCATTGCGGCGCCGAAGCGGCGCGAGACATCCGTTACGGCTGTGTACATGCGCTTCTATTCGCCCATTGCAATATCGTTGCAATGGAAATTGTCGCTCGACAGCAGAGGCGCCCTTGCGGCGAGCCCGCCGCCTGACGGCGATCGCAATTCTGTCGAGCGCTTGAAACGATAAACCGACATCGATGTGCGACGACTTGGCGCAGGAACCTCTCGATGCGGCCGGGCGGTCCCATCCGGGTGGGATCGCTCAGCGCCGCAGGGGGCGATCGGACGTTTCCCCCGTCGCGTTCGCCGAGAGTTGGTGTAACGTCCCCGCGCGCCTTGAGGAAAAGGCGCCGGAGCTGACCATGTCGCGATCGCACGAGCCGACTTTAGCCGCGTTCCCCAATCCCCTGGTGCGCTATTTCCTCGCCACGCGGCCGGCGTTTCTTTCGATGACGGCGATCGCGGTCCTCGTCGGGCTCGCCGCCGCCGCGGGCTCTGGCGTGCGACTCGATCCGGTCTTGGCGGCGCTGACGGCGATCTTCGCCGTCGTCGCTCACGCCGGCGTCAATGTGCTCAACGATTATTACGACGGCCTCAGCGGTTGCGACGACGCCAACGACGAGCGCGTGTTTCCCTTCACCGGCGGCAGCCGCTTCGTGCAGAACGGCGTCTTGAGTCTGAGCGCGGTCGGGCGGTTCGGCTACGCCCTGCTGGCGACGGTGGTCCTCGCGGGCCTGTGGCTGACCGCCCATAGCGCGCCCGGACTGATCGCGATCGGACTTGCCGGCCTCCTGATCGGCTGGGCTTATTCGGCGCCGCCGCTCGCCTTGCAGGCGCGCGGGTTGGGCGAGGTCGCGATCGTCGCCGGGTTGTTGCTGGTGGTGGTCGGCGCCGATTTCGTCGAGCGCCGCGCCTTCGCCTTCGCGCCTGTCGCCGCCGGTCTCGGCTTCGCCCTGCTGCTCGCGAACGTGCTCTTCATCGCGCAATTCCCTGACCGGCGCGCCGACGCGGCGGCGGGCAAGCGCACCATAGTGGTGCGACTCGGCGCGGCCGACGCGCGCTGGGGCTACGCGCTGATCATGCTCCTCGCCTACGGTTGGACTTCAGCGATGATCGCCTCGGGCCGCCTGCCGTCGCTGGCGCTGATCTCGCTGGCGCCGGCGGCGGCCAGTGTCGCGGCGATGCGCGGGCTATGGGCGAACGCCGAGCGTCCGCAAGCGCTCGGGCCGGCGATCAAGACGACGATCGCAGCGGCGCTGTCGCATGGCGCGCTGATGGCTGCGGCGCTGACCTTCGCGCGCTGACAGCCGCCGGCCGGGCCGAGGGCGTCTCAGTCGAGCGCGGCGTCCGCTTCGACTTCGACGAGCCAGCCGGGATCGATGAACCCGCCGACCTGGACGAATGTGCAGGCTGGCCGGGCGTCGCGGAAGAATTCGCCGTGCGCGCGCGCCGCTTCGCGCCATTGCCGGATGTCGGTGAGCATCATGCGCGTGCGAACGACATTGTCCGGCGAAGCGCCGGCGTCGGCGAGCGCTGCGGCGACGATCTCGAGGCAGCGGCGCGTCTGGCCGTAGATGTCGCCGGGCGCGGCGAGCGAGCCGTCCGGGGCGATCGGCGCGGTGCCCGCGACGAAGACGAGCGCGCCGACGCGCACCGCGCGCGAGAAGCCGATCTCGGGTTCGAGCGGCGAACCGGATCTAACGAGTTGTCGCGTCATCGGGGAGCGGCCTTTTTCTTTTCGAGACAATCGATCAGTGCGCGTAGCGTCGCGATGGTCGAAGCGTCCGCTTCGCCGTCGACGCGTTCGGGTCGGAAATGGCGCTGGAACGCGGCCACCACCGCTCGCGTGCGCCGGTCGTAGACGCCGCTGAGCTCGACGCCGTAGCCGTAGAGCGCGAGCATTGCCTGCAGCGCTCGGATCGGCGGCCCTTCTTCGCCCATGCGGAACAGCGCGCCGCCGTCGATTCGCGCCGGCTCGCTCCAATGGCCGACGCCGGCGCGCGCGAGGGCGCCCCAGGGGAATTTTTCGCCGGGATCGCGTTTGCGTTCGGGCGCGACGTCGGAGTGGGCGAGAATGCGTTCGGGCGGAATGAAGCGCCGC
>JBEKFO010000389.1:0-6745 GCA_050013275.1 Roseiarcus sp.
AAAAGCTCGGCCTTCAGTTTCCCGCGGCGCCTACAGGGCGCAGCAGCATCGGCGCGTAGCCGGCGAGGAACGCCGCGAAAGCGAGGATCCAGGCGCCGGCGGCGACATCCATCAGCGATATCGTGAAGGCCGGGAGCAACGCCATGCCGACGCGCGCGAGCATCGCCACGATCACGCTGAGATAGGCGAGCCGCGTCGCGGTCGAGGCGACGAGCGCGCGCCCGGCGTGGCCGAGCGTCGCGCGCGTCATCATCGCGAGCGTCATGACGCCGACGGCGCCGACCGCCCAGACATGAACACCCGCCGCTGACGGGACGACGGCCGGCCAGAGCGCATGCGCGCCGATCGTTACGAAACCGAGGGCGGCGAGCAGGAAGCCGACGTGCAGAACGAGCACCAGCGGGTCCTTGCGCGCGCTCAAGCCGCGCCAGCGCGACAGGCGCCACAAATTGCCGAGGCCCGCAGCGACGGCCAAAGCCCCGCTCCAGCGCCAATCGGGCGCGACGACCCAAAGCGCGAGCGACGCCCCGGACAGCGCCATCGCCGCGCCGTCCGACCTGCCGAAAGGAACGGGCCGCTTGGCTTGGCCGACCCGCGCGAGCCAATTGTGGGTGAAGCTCGGCGTCACGCGCCCGCCGACCAGCAGGATGAGCATGACCATCACCGCCAATGCGGCGCGCTGGGAATACGCCGCGGTCCCGCGCCAGGCGTCCTCGAAGTGAAACGCGAGATTGACGAGCGCAAGCGCCGACACCAGCGCCGCCACTTTCAGATTGCGCCAATTGCGCCCGGCGACCACCTCGCGCGCGACGAGCGCAGCGAGGACGATCAGATAAGCGCCGTCGATGGCCGTCGCCGCCGGGCGGCCGATGAGCGAGGAGGCGAAGATCGCGAGCCGGCCCGCCGCCCACAGCGCGGTCAAGGCCGCAAGCGGCCGGCCGGCGATCGGCAATCGTCCAGTCCAGTTCGGGATCGCGGTCAACAGAAAGCCTGTCACGACAGCGCCGCCATAGCCGAAGACCATTTCATGCGCGTGCCAATCGACGGCGGAGAACGCCGTCGGGATTTCGATCGCGCCGGACAGGAACGGCGGCCAAAGGGCGATGCCGACCACGGCCCAAACGCCGGCGGCGAGAAAGAATGGCCGAAAGCCGCGGCTCCAGATCGCCGCCCCTTGCCAGGACCGCCGCGCCGCGGCGGAACGCGGCGGGTTCGTGGTTCCGTTCGAGTTCATTTCAGTTGAACAATCCGCCTTGCGCGCCGCCGACGGCGCCGAGAATCGTCACGCTCGCCAGCGTCAGCAACACGGCATGCGCGAGCGCCAATCGCCGCAACGCAGCGCGCGGATCGCGCGCCGCCGACGCCTCCAGCCTCGCATGAACAAGCGGTTCGCCGACGAAGACGAGCAGCATGAACAGCGCCCAAAGCCCGGCCATCGCGTCCATCCACCAGAAGCCGGGATCGGCGAAACGGCTCCACATATCGAGGCGCCACGTCATCCAAAGGCCGGTCGCGCCGGCGAGCGGGATCGAGACGCGGACCTGGGCGGCGAAACGCCGTTCGATCGCCTCGAACAGGGCCCACCCGCGCTCGCCGTCCTCGCTCGCGAGCGCGAGCGGCAACGCGACGAGCGTGACGAAGGCGACGCCGCCAATCCAATGGGTGACGAACAGCACGTGCAGCGCGCGCGAGAGAACGAGGTCTTCGGTCATGGCCGTCTCAATGTCGCGCTACTCCGCGGGCTCGATTGCGGCGCGCGGCGCCGTCGCGGCAACCCGTCCGGCCGAACGTGTGCGCACGATCTGATAGCCGGTGCGGCCGAGGTACCAGATCGGCGCGCTCCAGACGTGAACGAGCCGGGTGAAGGGAGAGATGAGAAAGATCGTCATGCCGAGCAACAGATGCGCCTTGAAGATCGGGCTCGCGTCGGCGACCAAAGCGGCGGCGTCCGGCTGCAGCGTGAAAATTCCTTGGGCCCAGTCCATGAACTTCACCATTTCGAGGCCGTCCAGGTGCTGGACCGAAACGGAGATCGTCGAAAGCCCCAGGGTCAACTGCGCCCACAGCAACAACAGGACTGCGGTGTCGCCAAAGCTCGAGGTTGCGCGCACGCGCGCGTCGAACAACCGCCGATGGGCGAGCAGCGCGAGGCCGACGAAACAGGCGGCGCCGGCGAGGCCGCCGACGACGATCGCCAGGCCCTGCTTGAACGAATGGCTGACGCCGAGCGCGTCGAACACGGCGATCGGCGTCAGCAGGCCGACGAAATGACCGAGGAAAATGACGAGCAGGCCGACATGGAACAGGTTCGAGCCCCAGCGCAATTGCCGGCGGCGCAGCAGCTGCGACGAACCCGAACGCCAAGTGTATTGCTCGCGGTCGAAGCGGATCAGGCTGGCGAGCAGGAACACCGTCAGGCAGAGATAGGGATACCAGCCGAACAGGATCGAGTTGAGCGTTTCCGACATGGCTGCGTCCTTCAACCTTTGAGCGCGCGCGGGTCGCGGCGCTCGGCGCGCACGCGCGCGCGCAAGCGGTCGACGGCGCAATCGTCCTTGGCCGCGCCGGGGCCGAAGCGCACGGCCTCTTCCTCCCAGGCGGCGTCGAGCGCGGCGAGTTCGTCGCGCTCGCTCGGCTCGGCGGCTATGTGGGGCTGCGGCGCCGCAATCGTCGAGCGGACAGCGGCGAAGACCGCCGCGTAGGGCGAGCCTCGTTCCGCGAGCCTCGCCTCGATCGCCGCCAGTATCGGCGCCGCGTCGGAGAGCAGCGCGCGCGCCTCGTCGAGCGGTCGCGTTGCGAGAAACTCTAGGAACAGCGGCAGGTAATCGGGCAACTCGTTCGCCGCCAGATCGAGGCCTGCCTCCTCATAGAGCGCCGCCAGATCGACCATCGCCTGACCGCGGTCGCGGCTTTCGCCATGGACGTGCTCGAACATGTTCAGCGACAGCCGTCGATTGCGGTCGAACAATCCGACGTAGCGCTCTTGCAGATCGTAAAGGTCGAGCGAACCGAACTCGTCCAGCAGCGGGCGCAGCGCACGGCGGGATTCGGCGTCGACGAGCGGATCGGCGAGGATCGCCGCCTCGACGTCGGGAAGTTCGGCGCGCGACTCCTCCGTCGGATAGCAAAGCAACGCCGACAGCGCGCGAAACGCGGGCGTCGCGACGATCGCTCCCGTCGCTTGCGCGTCCATCATTTGACCTCCATCGGATTGGGCGGCGTCTTGGTCCGCTTGGTGGAGAACAGATTGATCTTCGTCGACCCGCCCGAGCAGCCGTTGCCGAACGAGATGCCGCACGAGCCGCGCAAATCCTGCGCGTCCTCGCTCCACTCCCGCTTGGTCGTCGGAATGACGAAGCGATCCTCGTAGTTGGCGATCGCCATCGTCTGGTACATTTCCTCGATCGCGGCGCCGGTGAGGCCGACCTTCGCCGCGATCGCTTCGTCGGTTCGCCCCAGAACCGTCTTGGCGCGCATATATGCGCGCATCGCCAGCATACGCTCCAACGCGCTCGCCACCGGCGCCTCGTCGCCGGCGGTCAGCATGTTGGCGAGGTATTTCAGCGGAACGCGCAAGGACCGCACGTCCGGCATTTCGCCGTCGGTTCCGATCTGGCCCGCCGCCGCCGCCGACTGGATCGGCGAAAGCGGCGGCACGTACCAGACTATCGGCAAGGTGCGGAACTCGGGATGAAGCGGGAAAGCGACTTTCCAGTCCATCGCCAGCTTCCAGATCGGCGAGCGCTTGGCCGACTCGATCCAGGTCTCCGGCACGCCGTCGGCGCGAGCCTGGGCGATCACGGCGGGGTCGTTCGGATCGAGGAAGACGTCGCGTTGCGCCTGATAGAGGTCCGTCGTCCGCTCGGCGCTCGCCGCCTCGGCGATCCGGTCGGCGTCGTAGAGCAC
Source organism: Roseiarcus sp. (assembly GCA_050013275.1). GTDB lineage: Bacteria > Pseudomonadota > Alphaproteobacteria > Rhizobiales > Beijerinckiaceae > Roseiarcus. The sequence goes on from JBEKFO010000389.1 coordinate 3,907, forward strand.
GACGCCGAGATAGCGAATGCGGCCGACGCAAGTCTCCGAGCACACGGTCGGCTCGCCGGCCTCGAGGCGCGGGTAGCAGAGGATGCACTTCTCCGACTTGCCCGACGACCAGTTGTAGTAGATTTTCTTATAGGGACAGCCGGAGACGCTGCTCGCACAGGCGCGGCAGATACATCATGAAGGTGTTTTCGAACTGGCCGTAGATCGCCTTCTCGACGCCCGCGAAATTGGCGTCGCGCGAGCGCTTGGAGAATTCGCCGCCGAGAATCTCCTCCCAGTTCGGCCCGGTCTCGATCTTCTCCATGCGTTCGCCGGAGATCAGCGAGCGCGGACGCGCGGTCGGAAACGCCTTCGACTCCGGCGCCGTTTGCAGATGCTGGTAGTCGAAGGTGAAGGGCTCGTAGTAGTCGTCGATTTCCGGCAGGTCGGGATTGGCGAAGATGTTGGCGAGCACGAGCCATTTAGCGCCGATGTTGGGCTCAATGCCGCCGTTCGGCTTGCGCCGCCAACCGCCGTTCCATTTCGTCTGGTTTTCCCATTCGTTGGGATAGCCGACGCCGGGCTTGCTCTCGACGTTGTTGAACCATGCGTATTCGACGCCCTCGCGGCTCGTCCAGACGTTCTTGCAGGTCACCGAACAGGTGTGGCAGCCGATGCACTTGTCGAGGTTGAGCACCATGCCGATCTGCGCGCGCACTTTCATTCCGCGGCCTCCTTCGGCGCGCCCGCCGCCAAGGGTTGTTCGAGCCAGTCGACCGCGGCCATCTTGCGCACGACGATGAACTCGTCGCGGTTCGAACCCACGGTGCCGTAATAGTTGAAGCCGTAGGACTGCTGCGCGTAGCCGCCGATCATGTGCGTCGGCTTGAGGATCGCGCGCGTCACCGAATTATGGATGCCGCCGCGGTTGCCGGTCAGCTCCGAGCCCGGCGTGTTGATGATCTTTTCCTGCGCGTGATACATCAGCATCATGCCGGGCATCACGCGCTGCGAGACGACGGCGCGCGCGGTCAAGGCGCCGTTGGCGTTGAACGCCTCGACCCAATCGTTGTCGACGATGCCGGCCGCCTTGGCGTCGCTCTCGGATATCCAGACGACTGGACCGCCGCGGTTGAGCGTCAGCATCAAGAGATTGTCGGTATAGGTCGAGTGAATGCCCCACTTCTGATGCGGCGTGATGAAATTGAGCGCGATTTCCTTGTTTCCGTTCGGACGCCGCTCACGCATCGCCGCGATCGCTTTCAAGTCGACCGGCGGCTTCCAGGTGACGAAGCCCTCACCGAACGCGCGCATCCACAAATGGTCCTGATAGAGCTGCTGACGTCCGGTCAGCGTGCGCCAGGGGATCAATTCGTGCACGTTGGTGTAGCCGGCGCTGTAGCAGACCTTCTCGCTTTCGATGCCCGACCAGGTGGGCGAAGAGATGATCTTGCGCGGCTGGGCGACGAGGTCGCGGAAGCGGATCTTCTCATCTTCCTTCGGCGCGGCGAGATGGGCGTGCTCGCGCCCCGTCGCCTTGGAGAGCGCGTTCCACGCCTTGACCGCAACCTCGCCGTTGGTCTCCGGCGCCAGCATCAGAATGACCTCGGCGGCGTCGATGTCGGTCTCGATCTTCGGTAAGCCCTGGCAAGGCCCTTCGGCGTGCGCGCCGTTGAGCGCGGCGAGCGCGGCGACCTCGTGTTCAGTCTTCCAGGCGATGCCCTTGCCGCCGTTGCCGATGGTGGTCATCAACGGCCCGAGCGCGGTGAAGCGCGCGTAGACATTCGGAAAGTCGCGCGCAATGACGGTCACCGCCGGCATGGTCTTGCCGGGGATCGGCTCGACCTCGCCGCGCTTCCAGTCCTTGACGTCGAACGCCTGCGCGATCTCGGCGGGCGTGTCGTGCAGGATCGGCGTCAGCACGACGTCCTGCTCGACCCCGAGAACCTCGGGCGCGACGCGCGAGAACGCCTCGGCGATCCCCTTGTAGATATCCCAATCCGAACGCGACTCCCACGCCGGATCCACCGCCGCCGAAAGCGGGTGGATGAAGGGGTGCATGTCGGAAGTGTTGAGGTCGTTCTTCTCGTACCAGGTGGCGGTCGGCAGCACGATGTCGGAATAGACGCAGGTGGTCGACATGCGGAAGTCGAGCGTCACCAGCAAATCGAGCTTGCCGCGCGGCGCCTCGTCGCGCCAGACGACTTCGCGGTTGCGCACCGCGCCTTCCTCGCCGAGATCGTCGCGCATCACGCCATGATGGGTTCCCAAGAGGTGCTTGAGGAAATACTCGTGCCCCTTGCCGGACGAGCCGAGCAGGTTCGAGCGCCAGACGAACAGGTTGCGCGGCCAATTGGCGGGATCGTCGGGATCGTGGCAGGAGAGCTCGAGCTCGCCGCTCCTGAGCGCCTTGGCGACAAAGTCCTTCGCTTCGAGGCCCGCCTCCTTCGCCTTGGCGGCGATCGAGAGCGGGTTCTGCTTGAGTTGCGGCGCCGACGGCAGCCAGCCCATGCGCTCGGCCCGCGCGTTGTAGTCGATGAAGCTCTGATTCCAGTCGCCCTCGGGAGCGGTCGGCGAAAGGATTTCGGCCGCCGTCAGCGTTTCGTAACGCCACTGGTCGGTGTGGGCGTAGAAGAACGAGGTCGAATTCTGCTGCCGCGGCGGGCGCGCCCAATCGAGCGCGAACGCCAGCGCCGTCCAGCCGGTTTGCGGCCTGAGCTTCTCCTGGCCGACATAATGCGACCAGCCGCCGCCGGACTGGCCAACCGCGCCGCAGAACGCGAGGAGATTGATCACCCCCCGGTAGCCCATGTCCATGTGGTACCAATGGTTCATGCCGGCGCCGATGATGATCATCGAG
>JBEKFO010000390.1:0-4040 GCA_050013275.1 Roseiarcus sp.
GGCGACGTCTACATCGTCCGCGACACGATCGTCGCCGGAGAGCGACGGACGCTCGGTTTCGGCGAAGGCGGCGGCCGCTGGATATTTTGCGTGTTCACTTGGCGCGGCGACAGAATTCGCCCCGTGAGCGTGCGCTATAGGCACGACAAGGAGGTCAGGCGCTATGGCGAAGAAATTTCCCGATTTGAAGACCGATGAGGAAGCCGACGATTGGCTGCAAAACGCCGACCTCACGGACTACGACCTTTCGGAAATGCAAAAGGTGCGCTTCGAACTGGCGCCGAAGGACGCGTCCATCAGCCTGCGCCTGCCCGCCGCCCTGCTCGCCACGCTCAAAGCGCGCGCCGCCAAGGCCAAGATGCCGACGCAGCGGTTCATCCGGGTGCTGATCGAGGCGCAATTGAGCGAGGGCGGCGGGAAAGCGAAACGCAAGCCCGAGGGCAAGGCGACGCGGGCGGTGGCGCGGTCGCGGAAGCGGGCGGCGTAGGGGTGTGGCGGCGCGAGTTCGGCAGGGAGCGCCGTCGACCTCATGGAAGCCTCTTTTTCCGAAGCGACGAGGCGGTCAAGGGCGCGCTTTCAGCGCGCCGCCGCAGGCGGGCTTCGCCCCTTGACCGCCTCGTCGCTTCGGAAGTCTTTGCCTCCATGAGGTCGACGGCGCGGTGGGTCGGGGGGGAGGGGGCGGACTGGGCGATGCGCCGAAGGGCTCACGAATTAAGTGTATTTCGTAAGCTGTCACGGTAATCCCGGCAGACCGTTCGCCAAACACAGGCCGATCGCACCCACATGCTGCTCGATTGTCTTCAATGTCGCTGCCGCGAACATATGTTTGCGCCCTTTGTATCAAACGGAATCAGAATGCGCCTTATTTTGTGGCCGCTTATCGTCCACGACAGGACATCAAAACCCCAAATAGTCATTGCCTGTCGAACGTATCGAGTCAGGAAATTTTCAACGCTCATCGGCGGTTCACCGCCACACTGATTTCCACTTACCAATATCTCAGAGCATGGAATCGCCGAGAGGTAGAATGAAATCTTCGTCGCGATGAACTAAATGAACATCCTGTTCCGCCTCTGGCCAATAGCAGTCCCGATATGGAATCCGCCGCCCTTCGCACTCAATGCTCAGACCATTGTACCCACCGAGGGACTTGAATCCGTCTTCTACAACATACGGAAGGTCATCAAGATATAATTTTGGCACAATGTGAACAACGTAAAACGCGCAAGCCTTGGAGTCGCACCAAATTGACTCAAGACGTCGAGCCATAAGTTCTGGCATTGCGTCGATTGCCTTCTTCATGCGGCTGAACTCGCTGGCCACGTCATAGCGGCTGGATAGAATGACCCCCTTGTAAACAATGTCGCCGTGAGGGGCCTTCGGTCCTGCCTCCTCGTAATCAAGGCGGTTCTGATACGCCAAAGCTTCGACCACATTGCGCAGTTGCTCAGGTGTCAAATCGTCCGGCATGGTCTGATTCCCCGAATCGATTAATTATAGCACGCGGCCCCGCGCTGCTTTGGATATTGCGCCGGGTGAAGGCGAGCGCGAACGCGTTGGGAAATTTGGGCGTTACGGCGTTACGGCGTTACCGCGACAGCCTGCTCGATCGGCAATCTCCTCACCCCTCGCCGCCCGCCCACCTTTCGGCGCCTATCCCCCTGAAATCCCTCGTCCGCGGCCCAAACCCGCCGCCCCTCAAAACAAAAAATACCTCTGCGCCATCGGCAGCTTGTCAGCCGGCTCGCACACCAGCAGGACCCCGTCCGCCGTCACCGCGTAGGTCTCGGGGTCGACCGCGATGACAGGCGTCGCGCCGTTGTGGACCATCGCCTTCTTGCCGATCTTGCGGGTGTTCTCGACCGCGACCAAGCGCTTCGCCACCTTCAGCTTGCGCGCGAGACCGCCTTCGATCGCCGCGCCCGAAACGAAGGTCAGCGACGAACCCGTCCTCGCCCGCCCGAACGCCCCGAACATCGGGCGGTAGTGGGTCGGCTGCGGCGTCGGGATGCTCGCGTTGGGGTCGCCCATCGCGGCGGCGGCGATGGCGCCGCCTTTGATGACGAGGTCGGGCTTCACGCCGAAGAAGGCGGGGGTCCACAGCACGAGGTCGGCGAGCTTGCCCTTTTCGATCGAGCCGATGTGCTTCGAAACGCCGTGCGCGATGGCGGGGTTGATGGTGTATTTGGCGACGTAGCGCTTGACGCGGAAGTTGTCGTTGCGCGGCCCGTCGCCCTCCAGGCGCCCACGCTGGCGCTTCATCTTGTCCGCGGTCTGCCAGGTGCGGATGATCACTTCGCCGACGCGGCCCATCGCCTGGCTGTCGCTCGACATCATCGACAGGGCGCCGAGGTCGTGCAGAATGTCCTCGGCGGCGATGGTCTCTTTTCTGATGCGGCTCTCGGCGAAGGCGAGGTCCTCGGGGATGCCCTGGTCGAGGTGATGGCAGACCATCAGCATGTCCAAGTGCTCGTCGAGCGTGTTGCGCGTGAACGGCTTCGTCGGATTGGTCGAGGACGGCAGCACGTTGGGCAGTTCCGCGACGCGGATGATGTCGGGCGCATGGCCGCCGCCGGCGCCCTCGGTATGAAACGCGTGGATGGTGCGGCCCTTGAACGCCTTGATGGTGTCCTCGACGAAGCCCGATTCGTTGAGCGTGTCGGAGTGGATCATCGCCTGGACGTCGTAGTCGTCGGCCACCGACAGGCAGCAGTCGATCGCGGCGGGCGTCGTGCCCCAGTCCTCGTGCAGCTTGAGCCCGCAGGCGCCCGCCTCGACCTGCTCGACCAGCGCGGCGGGCTTGCTCGCATTGCCCTTGCCGGCGAAGCCGAGATTCATCGGGAACGCGTCGGCGGCCTCGATCATGCGGGCGATGTGCCAGGGGCCGGGCGTGCAGGTGGTGGCGAAGGTTCCGGTCGCGGGGCCCGTGCCGCCGCCCAGCATCGAGGTGACGCCGCTCGCCAGCGCCTCCTCGATCTGCTGCGGGCAGATGAAATGGATGTGGGTGTCGAAGCCGCCGGCGGTGAGGATCTTGCCTTCGCCCGCGATCACTTCCGTGCCCGGCCCGATGACGATGGTCACGCCCGGCTGGATGTCGGGATTGCCGGCCTTGCCGATGGCGGCGATGAGGCCGTCCTTGAGGCCGACGTCGGCTTTGACGATGCCCCAGTGATCGAGAACGACAGCGTTGGTGATGACGGTGTCGACGGCACCGCGCGCCCGCGTCGTCTGCGACTGCCCCATGCCGTCGCGAATGACCTTGCCGCCGCCGAACTTCACCTCCTCGCCGTAAGTCGTGAAGTCCTTCTCGATCTCGATGAAGAGCTCCGTGTCGGCGAGCCGCACCCGGTCGCCCGTGGTGGGCCCGAACATGTCGGCGTAGGCGGCGCGGGGGAGGGAGGCGGGGGATTGGGGCATGACAGGCTCCAGTGTCAAACGACGCGCTTAAACGCGCTGGATTTGGCGGCTTTCTCGTCGAACGTGAGCGTGACGCCACAGCCGAACGCGCGGTTGATTTCGCCGATCAACGCGTCGGGAAAGCTCAAGCCGTCAGCCTCGCAACGCAGAAGGGCGTCGTCGATCGCGTCGCGATCGGGGAAGACGTAGCTTCGGGTATCGAGCATCTTCCGGATCACGGCCGCGATTTCAGCCCCGCTAAAGCCATAGCCGCTTCGCAGCGTCCAAGAAAATTCAGCTAGCGCGACGCTATTGACGACGCCCGGCTCTTCCGGCGTGAGGCTTCCAATTATTCCGCGCGCGAGAGGGGATTGCCTCGAGTCGTCGTCAAGGACGGCGCGCAGCAAAATGTTCGTGTCGAGGCCGATCATTCGGCGGCCTTGCCCTGCGCGCGCGGCGGATTGCGCTCGAGCACGGCCCGGGCGATCGCGTCTTCGTCGCTCGCGACGCCGGGAAGACGTTCGCGCTTCGGCAGCTTTTCGAGGAAGTCCAACGGTCCCGCCGTCAACGGCCTCACGCGCCAGACTCCCCGGTAATCCTCGTGGAACTCGATCTGATCGCCGGGCTGGACGCGCCAGCGTTCA
>JBEKFO010000391.1:0-4015 GCA_050013275.1 Roseiarcus sp.
TCGTCGCCAACCAGCCGCTCGCGCTCGCCGGCGTGCTCGATTCCGACGCCTCGCGCAAGGGCGCGCGCTTCGTGCGCTTCTGCGACTGCTTCAACATTCCGATCGTCACCTTCGTCGACGTGCCGGGCTTCCTGCCGGGCACAGCGCAGGAATACGGCGGGCTGATCAAACACGGCGCGAAGCTGTTGTTCGCCTATGCCGAGGCGACGGTGCCCAAGGTCACCGTCATCACCCGCAAGGCGTTCGGCGGCGCCTACGACGTTATGGCTTCCAAGCACTTACGCGGGGATATTAATCTGGCGTGGCCAACCGCCCAGATCGCCGTGATGGGCGCCAAGGGCGCGGTCGAGATCATCTTCCGCGCCGACATGAACGATCCCGCCAAGATCGCCGAGCGCACCGCGGAATACGAGGCGCGCTTCCTCTCGCCTTTCGTCGCCGCCGAGCGCGGCTATATCGACGAAGTGATCATGCCGCACGCCACCCGGCGGCGTCTTTCGCGCGCGCTGGAGATGCTGCGCAACAAGAAGCTCGAGAATCCCTGGAAGAAGCACGACAACATTCCGCTATAGCGGCCCCTTCGCCCGCGTAGCGGAAGAAGGTGGCGCGCGAAGCGCGACGGATGAGGCAGCGGCGGCGCCGCGTGCGCGCGCCGACCCTCACCCGCGAGCGGGAGAGGGGGAAGCCTTCCTTCATCTTCTTGAAACCATGCGTCTTTGCAACGCCTTAACTCTGTGGACAGGCGATTTAACCGATTCACCACATCGCAAGCCTTCGCGCCCAAACTCCTTGACATAACAAGCCGCCCGACGAGGCGGCGGGGGCGTTGGATTGGGTTGCGTTATGGCGTTCACGGTCGATCGGAGCCGCACAATCATCACCGCGATGATTCACGGCCGCAAGCTCAGCGCGATGGACGTCGCCTGGCTGCGGCGGGAAGTGTTCGGCGAAGGCGCGGTCTCGCGGGAGGCGGCGGACGAACTGTTCGCGGTCGAGCGCGCCGGACTGGCGAATGCGCCGGAATGGACGCAATTCTTCGTCGAGATGATCGTCGAACACGTCGTCTGGCAGGCGCGACCGACCGGAGTCGTCAGCGATCCCCAGGCGGAATGGCTGATCGAGCGCGCCGACGAATGCGCATCGGTCAATGCGCTGGCGGCGCTGGTCGCCGTGCTCGCCGAGGCTCATCGCGTTCCCGCCTGGTTCCTCGCGGCGGTGCGCTCGCGCGCGGCGCGCGGCTGGCCGGGGGTCGAGGCCGCGCTGACGGCCGCGAAGGCCGGATAGTTCCATTTGTTAGCAAGCGCGGCCCACGCCGCTGTTTACGCGCCGCTCGCCCTCCAATAGAACCGCCGGATCGACGAAGGCCCGAGGCGAGGGCCGTCCTCACGGGGGCGCATTTGTTCAAGAAGATCCTGATCGCCAATCGCGGCGAGATCGCGTGCCGAGTCATCAAGACCGCGCGCCGCATGGGCATCAAGACGGTCGCGGTCTACTCCACCGCCGACAAGGACGCGCTGCACGTCGAGATGGCGGACGAGGCGATCGCGATCGGGCCGCCGGCGGCCGCCCAGTCCTATCTCGTGATCGAGAAGATCGTCGCCGCCTGCAAGGAGACGGGCGCCGAGGCGGTGCATCCAGGCTACGGCTTTCTCTCCGAGCGCGCCGCCTTCGCCCAAGCGCTCGCCAATGAAGGCGTCGTCTTCATCGGCCCCAACCAGCGCGCCATCGAGGCGATGGGCGACAAGATCGAATCGAAGCGCTTCGCCAACGCCGCCAAGGTCTCGACCGTTCCCGGCTTCCTCGGGGTGATCGAGAGCCCCGAGCACGCAGCGCAAATCGCCGACGAAATCGGCTATCCCGTGATGATCAAGGCCTCGGCGGGCGGCGGCGGCAAGGGCATGCGCATCGCCCACAATCGGCGCGAAGTCGCGCAAGGGTGCGCGCGCGCCAAGTCAGAAGCCCTTTCGTCGTTCGGCGACGACCGCATCTTCGTCGAGAAATACATCGTCAATCCCCGCCACATCGAAATCCAGGTGCTCGGCGACAAGCACGGCGCCGTGATCCACCTCGGCGAACGCGAATGCTCGATCCAGCGCCGCAACCAGAAGGTGATCGAGGAGGCGCCGTCGCCGCTGCTCGACGAAGAGACCCGGCGCAAGATGGGCGAACAGGCGGTCGCGCTCGCCAAGGCCGTGGCCTACGATTCGGCCGGCACGGTCGAATTCGTCGCCGGCCAGGACCGCGGCTTCTATTTCCTGGAAATGAACACCCGGCTTCAGGTCGAGCATCCCGTCACCGAACTCGTCACCGGCGTCGATCTCGTCGAGCAGATGATCCGCAGCGCTTACGGCGAACCGTTGCGCCTGACCCAGGCCGACGTGAGGCTCCACGGTTGGGCGATCGAGAGCCGCGTTTACGCCGAGGACCCGACGCGCGGCTTCCTGCCTTCGACCGGGCGGCTCGTCAAATACCGTCCGCCCGCCGAGGGAACCGTCGAGGGCGTCACGGTGCGCAACGACACCGGCGTCTTCGAGGGCGGCGAAATCTCGATTCACTACGATCCGATGATCGCTAAGCTGGTGACCCACGCCGGCGATCGATTGAGCGCGATCGAGGCGCAGGCGAACGCGCTCGACGCCTTCGTCATCGACGGCATCCGTCACAACATCCCCTTCCTTTCCGCGCTGATGCAGCATGAGCGCTGGCGCGCCGGGCGCCTTTCGACCGGCTTCATCGCCGAGGAGTTCCCCGAGGGCTTTTCGCCGCTCGAGGCGGCCGGCGAGACGCAGACGGTCCTCGCCGCGGTCGCCGCGCATGTCGATCACATCCAGAACGTGCGCAAGCGCAAGATTTCCGGGCAATTGCGCGAAGCGGCGAAGCTGAGTTTCGAACTCAAGCGCGCCGTCCTCTTGGGCAAGACGCGCATCGACGTCGAGGTCGAACCGCGCGAGGGCGGCGTCGACGTGGCGTTCGCCGACGGGCGCCGGCTGCGCGTCGATTCGCCCTGGACGCCGGGCGAGCCGGTCTGGCGCGGCGACATTGAGGAAAAGCCGGTCGCCGTGCAGGTGCGCGCGATCCTCAACGGTTTCGCCCTCGCTCATCGCGGCGTCGCGGTCGCGGCGCGGGTCTATACGCGACGCGAAGCCGCGCTCGCGGCGCTGATGATCGAGCGCAAGGACGCCGATCAATCACGTGCGTTGCTGTGTCCGATGCCGGGCCTCGTCAAATCGATCACGGTGCGCGAAGGCCAGGAAGTCAAGGCGGGCGAAGCGCTGTGCATGGTCGAGGCGATGAAGATGGAGAACGTGCTGCTCGCCGAGCGCGACGCCACGGTGAAGAAGATCCTCGCCAAGGAGGGGGATTCGCTCGCCGTCGACGCCGTGATCATGGAATTTGCTTGAAATCGCGAGAGCGGGCGGCGCCGCCCGATCCCGCGGCCTTCGTCAAGGGAGTTCGCTCGTGTCCGCTCGCCGCCTGATCTCCTCCGGCTCGCCTTTCGAGATCGCGAGCGGCTATTCGCGGGCGGTCGTGGACGGCGAATTCGTCTTCATTTCGGGCACGACCGGCTACGACTACGCGACGATGACGATCCCCGGCGACGTCGCCGCGCAGGCGCGCAACGTTTACAAGACATTCGCCGCCGTGCTCAGCGAGGCGGGCGGCGGGTTGGAGGATATCGTGAGCCTGCGCACGTTCGTCACCCGAGCGGACTATTGCCTGCCGGTTCTCGAGGTCCAGGGCGAGGTCTTCGCCGCCATTCGGCCGGCGGCAGCGATCTACGTGATCGCCGGGTTGCTCGCCAGCGAAATGAAGGTCGAGATCGAAGCCGTCGCGCGGATTGCGCCACGCGCCGGCGCCGGTTAGCTCTGCGAGCGGCTCAGAACATCAGCCAGGCGTAGAGGAAGAGGGTGTTGTTGCCGGCGGCGTTGTGCGTGCCGCCCGCGCCTGGGGTCCCGATCTGCCCGTCGAAATTGTTCGTGCCGCCGTAGAGCTCCAGGTATTTGGTGTACTGGAT
>JBEKFO010000392.1:0-3998 GCA_050013275.1 Roseiarcus sp.
GCCGCCGCGACGATGTCCTCGACCTGAGGAACCGCCGCCTTTTCCAGAACGGGACTATAAGGGATCGGCGCTTCGGCGCCCCCTAAGCGCAGGATCGGCGCGTCGAGATAATCGAAGGCTTCGCTTTCGGCGACGAGCGCGCTGACTTCGGCGCCCAGGCCCAGCGTCTTCACCCCTTCGTAGACCGCGAGCAGGCGCGTCGTCTTCTTGACGCTGGCGACGATCGCTTCGCCGTCGAACGGGCGCAGGCAGCGCAGATCGACGATCTCCGCTTCGACGCCTTCCTCGGCGAGGATCGAAGCCGCCTCGAGCGCGCGATGGGTCATGATCCCCGTCGCGACGATCGTCAGATCGCGCCCCTCGCGCCGCAGCGCCGCCTTGTCGAGGGCGACGCGATAATCGCCCTCGGGAACCGGGCCTTTCATCTTGTAGAGCAGCTTGTGCTCGAACAGGATCACCGGATCGGGGTCGGCGATGGCGGAAAGCAGCATGCCCTTGACGTCGTGCGGCGTCGACGGCTCGACCACCTTCAGCCCCGGCACGTGCGCGAACCAGGCCTCGATGCTCTGGCTGTGCTGCGCCGCGCCGCCCAGGCCGGAGCCGGTCGGCATGCGGAACACCACCGGCACGTTGACCGCGCCGCCCAGCATATAGCGGATCTTCGCCGCCTGATTGACGATCTGCTCCATCGCCAGCATCGAGAAATCCGAGAACTGGAACTCGTAGACCGGCCGCATGCCGGTGAGCGCCGCGCCGACCGCGAGCCCGGCGCCGCCGAGTTCGCTGATCGGCGTGTCGATCACTCGGGCTTCGCCGAAGCGCTCGACGAGATCGCCGGTGACCTGAAACGCGCCGCCGTAGAGGCCGATGTCCTCTCCCATCAGAACGACGCGCTCGTCGGTTTCGAGCGCGATGGCGAGCGCCTCGCGGATCGCCTCGGCGTAGCTCAATTCACGGTTCGCTTCGGACATTCCGGCTCAATCCTCTCGAGGCGAATAGACGTCGCGCGTCACCTCGGCCGGATCCGGCGTCGGACTTTCCATCGCGAATTCGATCGCGGCCGCCATTTCGGCGCGAACCTCGGCGTCGACGGCGGCGATTTCTTCGCGCGAGGCCAGGCCGAGCGCGACGATCTCGTTTTCGAACGCGGCGATCGGATCGCGCTGCTTCCAGCTCTCGATCTCCTCGCGGGTGCGGTAGCGGTTGCGGTCGGAGCGCGAATGGCCGCGCGTGCGGTAGGTCTTGGCTTCGATGAGCGTCGGCCCGTCGCCGGCGCGCGCGCGCTCCACCGCGACGAAGGACGCCTCGGCGACGTCGGCGAAATTGTTGCCGTCGACGATCACGCCGGGCATGGCGTAGGCGCTGGCGCGATCGACGACGTCGCGCACGGCGGTCGACCGCGCGATCGCAGTCGACATCGCGTACTGATTGTTCTCGCACACGAAGATCGCCGGCAGCCTCCAGATCGAGGCGAGGTTGAGCGATTCGTGAAACGCGCCCTCGTTGTTTGCGCCGTCGCCGAAGAACGCCACCGCGACCGCCCCCTCGCCGCGTCGCTTGGCGCTGAATGCCGCGCCGACGGCGATCGGCAGGCCGCCGCCGACGATGCCGTTGGCCCCGAGATTGCCGCGCGCGGGATCGGCGATGTGCATCGAGCCGCCGCGCCCTTTGCAGTAGCCGGTCTCCTTGCCGAGGAACTCGGCGAACATCGGCTTCACGTCGGCGCCCTTGGCGATGCAGTGGCCATGGCCACGATGGGTCGAGGTGATGGCGTCGGCGTCGGTCAGCGGCATGCAGATGCCGACCGCCGTCGCCTCCTGCCCGATCGAGAGATGCATGGTGCCGTAGGACAACCCGCGCACATAGGAATCCTCGGCCGCTTCCTCGAAGCGACGGATGCGGTGCATGCGCCTCAAGGCGTCGAGCGCGTCGGACGAAGAGAGCCTGAGATAGACGGGCGGGCGATGGGCGACATGCGCATGCGCGGCGCTGGCGCGGTCAGGCATGAAGGCGTTCTCCTCGGAAGCGAAGGCCGCAGCGGCGGCGCACACGGGCAGAATTGTGTACTTTTGTACGCCTAGCAGATCGAATGTTGCCGCTCAAGCCTGCGGCGCTTTCCCTTACTGGCGCGAACTTGCCGCGCCGTGACAAATTGTGCCTGGAAAAGTCGCAGATTTCCGCTTTCCTCCGCTGCAATTTTGCGCATAGTGCCGAAACTTTCATCATCATCGCGGCCGCTTTGGATAAGCGGCTCGACGATGGCGCGGAAACGCCACTGCTGCAAGGGAATCACGAGCGTCCATGAAAATCATCACCGCCATCGTCAAACCGTTCAAGCTCGACGACATCCGCGAGGCGCTCGACCGGCTCGGGGCGCACGGCATGACCGTCACCGAGGTCAAGGGTTACGGCCGGCAGAAGGGCCACACGGAGATTTACCGCGGCGCCGAATACGTCGTGAGCTTCGTCCCCAAGGCGCGCCTCGAAGTCGCGGTTCCCGACGATCGCGTCGACGCCGTCGTCGAGGCGATCCGCGCGGCGGCGCTGACCGGCCAGATCGGCGACGGCAAGATTTTCGTCACCCCGCTGGAGCGCGCGGTGCGCGTACGGACCGGCGAGACCAACGACGACGCTCTTTGAACGCCCTGACCTCCCAGCCAAATGAGATCGCGCTTATGAACCGTCTGATTTCACGCGTCGGCTTGCCCGCGGCCGCACTCATCGCCTTCTCCGCGCCCGCATTGGCTGCCGACGGCAAGATCGATCCGGCCGACACCGCGTTCATGATCGCCGCGACGGCGCTGGTGCTGCTGATGACGATTCCGGGTCTGGCGCTGTTCTACGGCGGCATGGTCCGGCGCAAGAACATCCTGGCGACGATGGCCCAGAGCGTCGCCGCGACGGGCGTGGTGTCGCTATTGTGGTTCGCGCTCGCCTACAGCCTCGCCTTTCGCGGCGACGGCGCGCTGATCGGCGGCTTCGACCGGATGTTCCTGACCGGAATTGGCGTCGAGTCGACCAGCCAGTTCGCCAAGACGATCCCGGAAATGCTGTTCATGGCTTACCAGATGACCTTCGCGGTCATCACCTGCGCGCTCGTCGGCGGCGCCGTCGCCGACCGGATGAAGTTTTCCGCCTTCCTCGCCTTCTGCGCGCTGTGGCTGTTCATCGTCTACGTCCCGACCGCCCACTGGGTGTGGGGCGGCGGCTTCCTGGCGCGTCTCGGCTTGATCGATTTCGCCGGCGGCACGGTGGTCCATATCAACGCCGGCGTCGCCGGCCTCGTCGCGGCGTTGATGATGGGCTCGCGGCAGGGCTACGGGCGCGAGAATCTGGCGCCGTTCGATTTGTCGCTCGCCGTCATCGGCGCCGGCCTGTTGTGGGTCGGCTGGTTCGGCTTCAACGGCGGCTCGGCGCTCGGCGCGGGATCCCGCGCGGTTTTCGCGATCGTCGCCACGCATCTTTCCGCTTGCGCCGGCGCGCTGGTGTGGAGCGCGCTGGAATGGGCGGAGCGCGGCAAGCCCTCGGTGCTCGGCCTGATCTCGGGCGCGGTCGCCGGGCTCGGCACGATCACCCCGGCCTCGGGCTACGTCCTGCCCTGGCAAGGCGTCGTCATCGGCGCGCTCGCCGGCGGCGTCTGCTATTGGGCGAGCACCGCGTTGAAGCAGCGGCTCCGCTATGACGATTCACTCGACGTGTTCGGCGTCCACGGCGTCGGCGGCATGCTCGGCACCCTGCTCGCCGGCGTGTTCGCCGCCGCTTCGGTGAGCGCGGCGGGCGGCGATCCCGGCATATCCGGGCTGCTCGAAGGCAACCCGGCGCAGTTCGTCGCCCAGGCGATCGGCGTCGCCGTGACGGTCGTGTGGTGCGCGGTCGGCACCTGGATCACGCTGAAGATCGTCGACGCTCTCGTCGGCCTGCGCGTCGTCGCCGAACAAGAACGCGAAGGCCTCGACCTCGCGCTGCACGGCGAGGCGATGGGGCTGTAGGGAACGATC
>JBEKFO010000393.1:0-3973 GCA_050013275.1 Roseiarcus sp.
GATGTGGTGCGGCGCGCCGAAGCGGGCGACGAGATCGTGCTGACCCGCCATGGCCAGGACGTGGCGCGCATTTCGCCTGTTAAAGCGCGTCCTCTCGACGCCGACGCGCGGCGTCGCATTCTCGATGCGGCGCGCGCTGCGTACGCCGCCAAGAGCGCGAGCGGGCCGAGCGCGGCGCGCAGCCAAGACTTTCTCTACGGCGAAGACGGCTTGCCCAAGTGATCGTCGTCGACACGTCCGCGCTGATGGCGATCCTGCTCAACGAGGCGCAGGCGGAAGCCTGCGCAGCCGTGCTTGCGCGCGAGAGCGTAGCCGCGATGTCCGCGGCGAGCGTAGCCGAGGCGCTGATCGTCGCCGGCCGACGCGACCGTGCGAGCGAAATGGCCAGTGTAATTTACCTGCTGGGCTTCGAGGTCATCCCCGTGACCGAGGCGACCGCGCAACGGGTCGCGGCTGCCTACGCCCAATGGGGAAAGAGCGTGCATCCCGCCGGCCTGAATTTCGGCGATTGCTTCGCTTACGAACTCGCGCGTGAGCGCGGCTGTCCGCTTCTGTTCGTTGGCTCGGATTTCGCCAAGACGGACGTTCAATCGGCCCTCACGGCGCCGGCGCGGTGACGCCGACGATCGGTCCGAGCGGCGTGAAATCGTCGTCGCGCTTAAGATCGGGCGCGTAGAGCGAGGATACCGAGCCGTCGAGGAAAAGCGCGTCAGGGCAGCCGAGCGCGTCGAGGAAGAGACGGGCGAAGGCGTGAAAGGTGACCGGCTCTTCGGAAATCGCGAAGACCGTGATCGCGCCGTCGCGCACGCAGACGCCGTTGCGGATCTTTTCCGAGGTTCCGGTCGGCAGGATTTTGGGATGGATATGGCCGTCCATCACCAGCATCGGCCCCGATTGGGTGGCGAAACGCGCGGGCGGCGGATTGGCGAGATAGCGCGAGGTCTCCATGACTCCTGCGGCGCCGTCGCCGATCCAGAAGATTCCATTGGGCTTGAGGTGAAAATTGCTGCCGCCCTCGCGGGTGTCGGCGCGATGCTTGCGTTTGCCGTCCTCGACGAATAGGCCGACCGGCGACTGGTCCGCTTCGAACATGCCGGCGTTCGTGGCGAAGCGGAGCGTGCGGCCGCGCGCGCTCAGCGTCTGCGCGAGCGCGTCGAAGCCGCCGAAAGGCTTGCCGGCCGAATCCTTCCAGTAGAGGCGGATTTCGTCGCGCCGCGCGTCGAACGTGCAAATCGTATAATGGGCGCTGTCGAAGCCCAGCAACGCGCAAGGCGGGCTCGCGTTCGCCTCTGCCGGCGCGAGGACGAGAGCGAACGCCAACCCGAGCGCGCCGGCGGCGCCTCGGCCCGCCGCCGTCCGGCGGCGCAAGGTGCGGCTCGCGCGCGTCTGCGCCTCCTCAAGAAAAATCGAATCGCTGGCACATCTTAGCGCGGCGCGGCCATTCAAAGAACCTTGCCCGGATTCAAAATTCCGTTGGGATCGAGCGCCGCCTTGATCTTGCGCATAACGTCGAGCGCGTTCGGGTCCTTGGTTTGCGCGAGCAGTTCGCGCTTCAATCGGCCGATGCCGTGCTCGGCGGAGATCGAGCCGGAGTGGCGCGCGACGATTTGATGCACCACCGCGTTCATCGCCGTCCATTGCGCAAGGTAAGCGTCACAGTCGGCGCCGACGGGCTGCGTGACGTTGAAGTGGATGTTGCCGTCGCCGAGGTGGCCGAAGGCGACGACGCGCGCGCCGGGCATGAACGCTTCCACCGCGGCGCTCGCCTCGCTCAAGAACGCGGGAACCGCGCCGACCGGCGCCGATACGTCGTGCTTGATCGAGCCGCCCTGCGGTTTCTGCGCGTCGGGCAAAGTCTCGCGAATCGCCCAGAGCGCGGCGCGCTGGTCGAGCGAGGCGGCGAGGCTCGCGTCTTCGATGATTCCGAGCTCCAGCGCCGCGCCGAGCAGCCCGGTCATCGCGTCATCGAGGCCGGCGGCGCTCTGCGAAGCGACTTCCATCAGAACGTACCAGGCGTGGCGCGCGCTCAACGGGTCGCGCAAGGCCGGAAGATACGCGAAAGTGAAATCGAGGCCGATGCGCGGCATCAGTTCGAAGCTGGTCACCCCCTGGCCGAAATGCTCGCGCGCCAGCGCCAGCAGCGCCAGCGCCTGGGCGGGATCGGCGAGGCCGACGAAGGCGGTGGCGCGCGAACGCGGCCGAGGGAAAAGCTTCACCGCCGCGGCGGTGATGATCCCCAGCGTGCCTTCGGCGCCGATGAACAGGCTTTTCAGGTCGTAGCCGGTATTGTCCTTGCGCAGCTTGGAGAGCGCATCGACGATCCGCCCGTCGGCGAGCACCACTTCGATCCCGGTGGTCAGATCACGCGCATTGCCATAGGCGAGCACCGCGACGCCGCCGGCGTTGGTCGCCATATTGCCGCCGATGGTGCAGGTCCCTTCGGAGGCGAGCGAAAGCGGAAACAGCCGGTCGGCGTCGAGCGCGGCCTCTTGCGCCTGCGCGAGGGTGACGCCCGCCTCGACGATCATCGTCTCGGACAAAGGGTCGATCTCGCGAATCCGTTTCAGCCGTTGTAGCGAAAGGATGAGTTGCGAACCGCTCTCGTCGGGCGTTTGGCCGCCGACCAGGCCGGTGTTGCCGCCCTGCGGCACGATGGCGACGCGCGCCGCGTTGCAATAGGCGACGACGGCGGCGACTTCCTTCGTATCGGCGGGGCGCACCAGCGCGAGGGCCTTGCCGCGATAAAGGCCGCGCGGCTCTTCCAGGTTCCCGGCGATCAGGGCCGGGTCGGTCAGCACATGCCCGGCGCCGACGATGCGCGCGAGCGCTTCGAGCGGGGCGGCGGTGTCTTGGGGCTGGTTCACCCGAGCAATCCCTTGCGGCGGCGTTTGGTCGGCGGTCGCCGGAAGACGGCGAGAATTTCGACATGCGGGGAAAAGCGGAACTGGTCAAGCGGCGTGACCTCGCCGATCGCGTAGCCGCCGTCGACGAGAATGCGCGCGTCGCGCGCGAAGCTCTCGGCGTTGCAGGAAATGGCGGCGACGACCGGCGCTCGGCTCGCCGCGAGGGCGCGCGCCTGCGCTTCGGCCCCGGCGCGCGGCGGATCGAACAGCACGCCGTCGAACGCGTCGAGCTCTTGCGGCTGCAGCGGACGTTGGAAGAGATCGCGCGTTTCCACTCTGAGCGGGCGCAGACCCTGCGCCTCGGCGGCGGCGCGCTTGAGCGCGGCGATCGCGGCGGCGTCGGAATCGGCGGCGAAGACCTCGTGATCCTCGGCGAGGCGAAGCGCGAAGGCGCCGGCGCCGCAGAACAGGTCGGCGACGCGCCGCGCGCCTTTCAGCGCGGCTTGGGCGCCCTCGGCGAGCGCTCGCTCGCCCGCTTCCGTCGCCTGCAGGAACCCGCCCGAGGGCGGCGTAGCCAGCGCGCGCCCGAAGGCGACTTGCGGCGAGCGGCGCTCGACGACGACCTCGCCGTGGTTGGATACGCGCGCCAGATCGAGCCGGTTCGCGGTCTCGATCAGCTTGCGCCGCGACGGCGCGTCGAGCGGCCCGGAGCCGCGCAAATCGAAATCGAGCCCGCCGAGCGTCGCCGTCGCCTGAATGTCGAGCGGCTTGTTGAAGCCGCGCAGGTCGGCCGCGAGCGCGCGCGCCGCGGCGATCGCGCCCGCCATCGCCGGGCTGAATAGCGGGCAGGCGTCGATGGCGACGATGTCGTGGGCGCGCGCGCGCATGAAGCCGACGCGCTCGCGGCCGTCTTCGGCGATTGCGGCGGCTGCGCCGCCCAGCACATGAGCGCGGCGCTCTATGGCGAATGGAAACGCGAAAGCGTCGTTCGCGCGCGCGAGCGCGCGCGCGGCGAGGCCGAGGTCGGCGCGCTGATCGACCCGCACGGCGAGGGTCGGCGGCGCGCGACCATTCACCCCCGCAACGCCGAGGACGGCCCCGAGCGCGTCGGCGTCATTCGCGCGCGCGCT
>JBEKFO010000394.1:0-3968 GCA_050013275.1 Roseiarcus sp.
AGCGCCGATCCCCCGGCGTCGAAATTCGCGCGCGACGGCGAGATAGTAGATCCAGCCGCGATGGCCGTCCCAACCGACCATCACGGTCGCGGCGAGGCGCCCGCCGGCGCGCGCGGCCAGCACCGTCGAACTCGGCCCCGCCAGCGCCAGCCGGATGTCGGCCAGCGGATCGTTCCACGGACGCAGCAGCCCGGCCTCCTCCCACAGCGCGACCGCGGCCTCGATCTCCGCTACGCTCAATGCGCCGATCTCGACTGCGGCGGCGTTCGCCATAGGAACTCCCGGCGCGGTTCTCCTGCGCACCCGGCCGCTCGCAGCGCCCGCGCGCGACGCCTTCACCAGCGGATCAGCGCGGCGCCCCAGGTGAAGCCGCCGCCCATCGCCTCGATCATCACCAGGTCGCCCTTCTTGATGCGGCCGTCCCTGACCGCGACGTCGAGCGCCAAGGGAATCGAAGCGGCCGAAGTATTGGCGTGCCGGTCGACGGTGACCACCACCTTCTCGCGCGCCACGCCGAGCTTGTCGGCGGAAGCTTCGATGATGCGCAGGTTGGCCTGATGCGGCACGAACCAGTCGATGTCGGCGGCGCCGACCCCGGCCTCCTCGAAGCAAGCCTCGACGACGTCGGCGACCATGCCGACGGCGTGCTTGAAGACTTCCCTGCCCTGCATGCGCAGATGCCCGACCGTCTTGGTGCTCGAGGGGCCGCCGTCGACATAGAGCTTGGCGCGATGGCGCCCGTCGGAACGCAATTGCGTGGAGATGACGCCGGGCGAAGAGAGCGCCCCGTCGCCGGCGACCGCCTCCAGCACCATCGCGCCGGCGCCGTCGCCGAACAGCACGCAGGTGGCGCGGTCCGTCCAATCGAGCAGGCGCGAAAACGTTTCGGCGCCAATCACCAGCGCGCGTTTGTGCGAGCCCGAGACGAGAAACTTGTCCGCCGTCGCAACCGCGAAGACGAAACCGGAGCACACGGCCTGCAGATCGAAGGCGACGCCGCGCGTCATGCCGAGATCGGCCTGCACCTGAGTCGCCACCGCGGGAAACGTGTAGTCGGGCGTCGACGTCGCGACGATGACGAGATCGATGTCGCCGGCGGTGAGCCCTGCGTCGGCCAGCGCCGCTTCGGCGGCCCGGGCGGCGAGCATCGAAGTAGTCTCGCCGTCGGCGGCGATATGACGCTGGCGAATGCCGGTGCGCTGGGTGATCCACTCGTCGGTGGTGTCGACCATCGTCGCCATCTCGGCGTTGCTGATCACGCGCTTCGGCAGGCAGGCGCCGACGCCGCGCACGGCTGAGCGAATTCTTGTAGCGTTCATGAAAGGAGGGATTCCCAAAGGCGCGTGAGAGTTCAAGGGGCAGCCGGCGTCGCGGCCGGAGCGCGCGCTTCATTGGCCTGAGCGATCATTTCACGAATTTTGCCGAGCAGTTCCTGACGAACCATGTCGTAGCCGACCTCGATCGCGCCGGCGTAGCTCTCGGCGTCCGCCCCGCCATGACTCTTGATGACGACGCCGTCAAGGCCGAGAAACACGCCGCCGTTAACGCGGCCGGGGTCCATCTTGTCGCGCAACGCGCGAAACGCGTCGCGGGCGAGGAAGTAGCCGAGGCGCGACATCCAGCTGTGGCGCATGGCGTCGCGGAAATATTGGCCGATCTGCTTGGCGGTCCCTTCGGCGGTCTTGAGCGCGATATTGCCGGTGAACCCTTCGGTGACGATGACGTCCACCGTGCCCTTGCCGAGGTCGTCCCCCTCGACGAAGCCGTGATAACGCAAATTCGGCAACGGCGTCTCGCGCAGCACGCGGCCGGCGGCCTTGACCTCCTCGATGCCCTTGATCTCTTCGACGCCGACATTGAGGAGACCCACCGTCGGGGTCTCGATGTCGAACACGATGCGCGCCATCGCCGCGCCCATGATCGCGAGGTCGATGAGGTGCTCGGCGTCGGCGCCGATCGTCGCGCCGACGTCGAGCACGATCGATTCGCCGCGCAGCGTCGGCCACATCGCGGCGATCGCCGGGCGTTCGATCAGCGGCATGGTGCGCAGGCAGACCTTGGCCATCGCCATCAGAGCGCCGGTGTTGCCGGCCGAGACCGCGCAATCGGCCTCGCCCTTCTTGACCGCGTCGATCGCCTGCCACATCGAGGAAGCCCGCCGCCCCGAGCGCAACGCTTGACTCGGCTTGTCCGTCATTTTGACCGCGACGTCGCAGTGGACGATGCGCGACTTGCGCGTCAGGGCGGGATGCGCGGCCCGAAGCGGCGCGATCGCTTTCTCGTCGCCGAACAGTATGAAATCGATATCGGGCCGACGCTCGAGCGCGATCGCCGCCGCGTTCAGCACGACCGATGGCCCGTGATCGCCGCCCATCGCGTCGAGCGCTATACGAATGTCTTTTTTCATCCAAACATCTACCCTGAGGGCTGTGCGTGACCCGCCGGCGCGCGGGACAATAGCGGCTTCGTCGCCCAAGGCAAATTTCGCAGCGCAATCGGCGCCGTTTTGCGCGAAATTGCAGCCCTGGCGGGGCCGCCGAGCCCTGCCGGCTTGCCCGAACGGGCAAATCGTCTGAGAATTGCTTCTTGCGGGCGCGTTCCGTCATCCGATCCGAGACATCGTCGCGAAGCCGCCAGGGGGAAGATCATGAGCGGATTCGCCGAGTTCGGAAATTACGACGGCCTGGGGCTCGCCGAGCTCGTGCGCAAGCGCGAGGTCAAGCCCGCCGAACTCGTCGAGGAGGCGATCGCGCGCGTCGAGACGAGAAATCCTGAAATCAACGCCGTCGTGTGCAAGCTCTACGACAGCGCCCGCCAGGCCGCCGCGGGAGATCTCTCCGGCCCCTTCGCAGGCGTGCCGTTCTTCCTCAAGGATCTGATGGCGTCGGTCGCGGGCGCGCCGATGAGCGAGGGCAATCGACGCCTCGCGCATGTCGCGCGCGACTACGACGCGGAAATCGTCAAGCGCTATCGCAAAGCCGGCCTCGTCTTCGTCGGCAAGACCAACGTTCCCGAGTTCGGACTCGCGCCGATCACCGAATCCGAAGCGCTCGGGCCCTGCCGCAATCCCTGGGACCTGACGCGCACGCCGGGCGGCTCCAGCGGCGGCTCTGCGGCGGCGGTGGCGGCCCGCCTCGCGCCGATGGCGCACGGCACCGACGGCGGCGGCTCGATCCGCATTCCCGCCTCGTGCTGCGGCCTCGTCGGCCTCAAGCCGACGCGCGGGCGCACGCCGCTTGGCCCCGTCGCAGGCGAGGCCTGGCGCGGCTACTCGGCCGGGCACGCGCTCACCCGCTCGGTGCGCGACAGCGCCGCCCTGCTCGACGCCACGCAAGGCGCCGACGTCGGCGCGCCATACGAAATCAAGCCGCCGGCGCGCCCCTATCTCGACGAGGTCGGCGCCGCGCCGGGTAAATTGCGCATCGCCTATACGACCGCGCCGTTCTTCGCGCCCTCGATCCATCCCGATTGCGTCAAGGGCGTCGAAGCGACCGTCGCGCTGCTCGAGACGCTCGGCCACGAAGTCGTCGAAGCGGCGCCGGCGTTCGAGCGCGAGCCTTGGCTTCTTTCGTTCATGAAGATCATCTGCGGCGAGGCGCGCGCCGACGTGGAGGCGACCGGCAAACTCATCGGCCGGCGCGTCGGCGTGGCCGATTTCGACACCTTGACCTATGTCACGGGGCTGCTCGGCAAATCGTGGAGCGCGGGCGATTACGCCGGCGCGGCTCAGTATCTGCAAACCTGGGCGCGCGGGGTCGGGGCGTTCTTCGGCGACTTCGACGCGCTGCTGACGCCGACCTTGGCGACGCCGCCGGCGTTGGTCGGCGCCTTGAAGCCGACCGCGGCCGAGGCGGCGATCCTCAATGTCGTCGGCCGACTCGGCGCCGGCTGGTTCATGCGGCTGACTGGCCTCGCCGAGCTAATGGCCGAAAAGTCGCTCTCCTTCACCCCCTATACGCCGCTGTTCA
>JBEKFO010000395.1:0-3964 GCA_050013275.1 Roseiarcus sp.
CGATCGCGGATCATCGCCGGCGACGCTCGGCCGATTTCGGCGGTCGGCGTGAGCTCGATCCGGTCATGCCTCGATTCCGGTTGACGCCGTGGCCGCTTATATGGCTGGTCTGGCGCGATTTTCTATGTCGTGCGCCTCTTGCCGCCGGTCGGCGGCACGCTACAATCGCCGTAGAGAATGCGGTCGGTCGAGCGCCGGCAAAAAAATATGTCGCGAAACGCGAACGGATCTTCCGGCGCGCCGCGCCAGGGTGGAAATAAGGCGAGCAGGGGCTGGCGGCAAGCCGGCAAG
Organism: Roseiarcus sp.; assembly: GCA_050013275.1. Classification (GTDB taxonomy): domain Bacteria; phylum Pseudomonadota; class Alphaproteobacteria; order Rhizobiales; family Beijerinckiaceae; genus Roseiarcus. The sequence goes on from JBEKFO010000395.1 coordinate 292, forward strand.
TCCCCGTTGGACGCCGATCGGGGAGAGATGGTGTTGATTTCACTTCTTGTGTCGAGACGCAAGGGCGCGCCGGCTTCGCGTCGCGCTTCGCGACGGTTGTTCTCGAGCGTCAGCGCGATCGCCCTCGCCGCGATCGGAGCCGTGGCGGCGGGGTCCGTCGCCGACGCGCAGTCGCAACCGCTCGCGGTCGAGCAGGGTTCCTCTCAAGCCGTCGCGGACGCGAGCGCGCAGCCGGCGTCGAACGAACGCGAAGCGCAGACGCGACTGGCGCAGGCCCGCAAGCGCGCAAAGGAAACCGGCGATCGTCAATCGCTGCGCGAACTGGCGGCGACTCTCGAAGAGATCGGCGCAGCGCGCACCGCCGCGGAGGACTTCGCCGGCGCGCGCGCCGCCTACGAGGAGAGCCTCCCGATCCGGCGCGAGGCGGCAAAGGACAAGAGCGACGTCGCCGCGCAGCGCGAACTGGCGATCTGCATTGATCGTCTTGGCGACGCGCGGGGCCAGTTGGGCGACCGCGCGGGCGCGTTCGCCGCTTATTCCGAGGAAGTCGCCGTGGACCGCGCTCGCGCCGCCAATCCGACCGACGCCGAAGCGACGGGCGACTTGGCGAACGCTTTGAGCGCCCTCGGCGTGGCCGAGACGCAAGCGGGCGACCGCGCCGGCGCTCTCGCCGCTTTCCGCGAAAGTATGGAGATCGCGCGCGCCGAGGCCAAGGCGCACGAGGACAGCGACGCGCTACGCCAATTGGCGCTGAGCCTCAATAATTATGGCGACGCGCTGCAGCAGACGGGCGAACGGGCCGGCGCGCTCGTCGCGTACCAGGAGAGCTTCGCCATCCGACGCGACCGCGCGGCGAACGCGGACGACGCGCAAGCGCAAAGCGATCTGGCGGCGAGCTACGACAAGATCGGCGACGCCAAATCCAACGCCGGCGATTCCGCCGGCGCTCTCGCCGCCTACGAAGACGCCTTGACGATTCGTCGGGACGGGGTGAAACGCCGCGGCGACGCGGCCGCGCTGAGCGAACTGTCGTTGAGTCTGGAGACGATCGGCGTCGCCCGGGCCCGCGCCGGCGACGCCGCCGGCGCGCTCGCCGCTGTCGAGGAGAACGTGACCGTCGCTCGGGCTTTGGCGAAGGAGAAAGGCGACGAACAGACGCTGCGCGGCCTCGCGATAGCCTTGAGCAATCTCGGCGACGCGCGCGCCAAGACGAACGACGCGGCCGGGGCGCTGGCCGCCTACGAGGAAAGCCTGAAGGCGCGGCGCGCGCGCGCGAAAGAACATCCCGGCGCCGCGGCCCAGACCGATATCTCGACGATCCTGAATCGGATCGGCGACGCGCAGCGCCAGGTCGGCGACAAGCGCGCCGCCCTTGCCGCGTATGAGGAGGACCTCGCCGTCGAGCGCGAGCTCGCCAAGGACAAGACCGACGTCGAGGCGCAGCGTGACGTGGAGGCGACTCTCAACAAGATCGGCGAGACGAAAGCCGCCGAGGGAGACGCCGCCGGGGCGCTCGCCGCCTATCAGGAAAGCCTCGCCGTCGCCCAGGGCCTCGCTCGCACGGCGCCCGGCCCGGATGCAGAGGCCGACCTTTCCTTTATCGTCGTGCGGCTCGGCGACTGGTCTTACGACTTGCTGACGGCGCGCAAATTTGCGCTGGCGCTCGCCGCTAGCGAGGCCGCTCTCGCGGCGACCCCGGACGCGACCTGGATGCAGGTCAATCGCGCCCACGCGCTGATGTTCCTCGGCCGCGTCGACGAGGCGCGCGCGCTCTATCTCGCCAATCGCGGCAAGAAGACGATCGGCGACAAGCTGTGGGAAAACGTGGTCAGGGAGGACTTCGCCGATCTGCGCAAGGCGGGCCTTTCGCATCCGCTGATGAGCGAAGTCGCCGCCGCCTTCGCCGCCTCGAATTAGGGGGCTCGCCGAGGCGCTCGCCGAGCGCGTCCGGCGCGACGCGCGGCCGTCAACGGCGACGGATCACGAGAAGCGCATCCGTGTCCTGCCCCGTGGAATGTTAAAGGCTTGGGCGCCGTTTTCGGTCCCGTTTTCGAGCCTGTGCAACGCCGCCGGAGCGTGCGAGGGCGCGCTCGCCGCGCGCGCCGTCCCGGCAATAAGGTAGCATGGTTTCCGAATTACCGAAAGACTTTGTCGGCAATGGAAGAAATGTGCTATTTTTCAGCATGTTAGCTGCATCGCGCGGCAATGGCGGGCAATTCCGCGGCCCCGCGACACTCGTTCGCCGACCGCGGCTCTATCGGTCGCGGCGAAATCGGCGCGACAAGGCGCTTCGCGCCGGACGGCGCGTTCGAGCGCGCCTTCAGTATCGCGCGGAGATCGGCGCGGCCGAGGCCACCGTGTCGAACTTGTAGGTCCAGCCGAGCGTCGCTTCGAACTCGGAGAGGTGGATCTTGATGTTCGACGCCGTGTTTGCGCCGAGCCCGGGCAAGTATTCCATGCCGCTGACGCTTTGTTCCGGCGCATAGACCGTGGCGAAGTCGATGGAATTGTTCTTGTTCAGCGCGTACGTCGCGCCGGCCGAGAAATGGTCGGTGATGACGCCGGGCGCGAGGATGTTCAGCATCACGTCGGCGGAGGTGATCGGATCGGTGTTGTGCGAATAGCCGGCGCGCAGCGTCAAGTCTTTGGTCGCGCGCCATTCAGCCCCGATCGAGATCACGTCGACATCGCGCCAGCCGAAGCCCGGCCCGTTTGACGCGCCGAACAAGGCGCCCGAGAGCCAGCCCAGCGACGATCTGCCGACGGAGGGGATCTCGCCGTAAAATATGTGCTTGTAATCGGCCAACAAAGTGAACGTCGGCGCGACGTCATACGCCAAGCCGACCGCGATCGTCGCGGGAATGTCGAAGTTGCCACCGCCGGCGAACAGGCCGGAGTACTTGGTGAAATTGCTCGCCCAAATTGGCGTCGTCGCCGAGAGGCCGAGCCGCAACGTATCGGTCGCATGCCATTCCGCGCCCGCGCGCAGGCCGCCGCCGACTGAGTAGCTCGCGCCGTTGTTGGTCATATTCCCCGGACTAGCCGAGAAGCCGTTGGCGGCGAAAAAGCCGAGCCCTTGAGCACTGAACTGCTGGATCGCGAGGATCGGCGCAACGCCGATCGAGACCGATCCGAACCGGTGGGCGTAGCCGACGGTCAGAAACGCCTGCTCGAGGTTGACGCCCGCCTTGCCGCCGCAAAAAGCGCCGGACCCGCCGGGCGGGCAGAAAGCGCCGGTATCGCTCGAAATCTTGTAGTCGGTGTTCATGCCGCCTGCGCCATAGAGCGCGACGCCCCACGACGAATCGCCGTCGATCGGCTGCGAATAGGCCATCGCGGGAATGCCGAAAAGATCATAAGAGCTGTCGTGCGATCCTGGCGCGACGAGGAATGTGCCCGACGCATCATAGCCGCGCGAAGGCGCGAACAGCGTCAGATCGAGGTTGAACTGTCGGCCGACGTCCATCAGGCCGGCGGGGTTGTTGCCCAGCGTCAAGGCGTCGCGCCCTTCGGCGACGCCGGCGCCGCCGGTCGCTTGGTCCGCCGGGCTGACGCCCTCCTGCAGATAGCCGTCGGTGGCGTGCGCGCTCGACGCGGCGAAGGCCAGCGCGCTTGCGCCGATCATCAACGCCGACGCGGCTCGGGCGAAGCGGAAAACCGTCATGAAAGTCTC
>JBEKFO010000396.1:0-3948 GCA_050013275.1 Roseiarcus sp.
GAGATCGCCGGCAAAACCTTCGGTATCGCTGTAGCCGGTCCAAGCCTCCAGGCAGAGGAACGGCGCGCCGGGGCGGGTCCACAGTGCGGCGTGGTCGAAGCCGCGAAAGTCCATCTCGATCGCGGCGCCGTTTCGCTGCTCGAAGCGCAGCGAGCGGCTCGCCGGGTTGAGGAAGCATAGCGCGTCGTGGGCGAAGAGATCGTCGCTCAGCTCGAGATCGCGGCCGCGCAGCGGAATGGCGCGCTTTTCCGCCGCGATCAGGCCGCCCGGCGCGATGACGGGAACTTCGGCGGGCTCCTCTCGTTCGAAGCGCACGCGCGCGCCGTCGCGTTCTCCCGCCGCGAAGGGCCAGCGGAAGCCGGGATGCAGGCCGCACGCGTACGGCGCTGGAGCGGCGCCGGGGTTTTCGACTTCGATCGCGATCTCCAGCGCGTCGGCGCTAAGGCGATATTCGACCGCGAGCCGAAACGCGAAGGGATAGACCGCGCGGGTCTCGACATTGTCGCTCAGCACGAGACGCGCGAAGTCGGCCCGCGCCGCCTCGACCTCGAAATCCTGCTGGTATGCGAACCCGTGCAGGCCGAGCGGATATTGGCGTCCCGCCACGCGCGCGCCCTCGCGCGTCCAGCCGACCACCGGATAGAGGATCGGGCTGACCTGGTCCCAGATCGCCGGATCGCCGGCCCACAGCAGATCGCTCCCGCCGACGCTCCAGGCGCGCGCCTCCGCTCCATGCGCAGCGATGACGGCGCGCGCCCCGCCGCTCGCCAGCGCTATCGAGTCGATCGTCACGGAACGAGGTCTTTGATCGCCGCGGTCTTGATCAGCGCGTCCTCCACGCCGGGCGCGCAGGCGACGAGCGGATTGCCCTTGCGCAGACCCTCGCCGGCGAGAAAGTCGCTGACGTAGCCGCCCGCCTCGCGCACCAGCGCGATTCCGGCGAGGCAGTCCCAGGCGCGGATATGGTTCTCGACATAGCCGTCGAGCCGCCCTGCGGCGACATAGGCGAGGCCGAGCGCGCCGGAGCCCGAGCGCAACACCGCCGACCCCGCTCGGACGACGCGGCCGAACAGGCCGAGAAACGCGTCGGCGCTGGTGCGCATGTTCCAGCCGACTTCGATCGAGGCGGCTTTCAGATCGTCCGTCGAGCTGACGCGGATCGCGGCGCCGTTCAGGCTCGCGCCCGCGCCGCGGCGCGCGGCGAACAATTCGTCGACCATCGGATCGTAGATGACGCCGATTTCGACCGCGCCCTCGAGCACGGCCGCGATGGAGACGCAGAAATGCGGCGCGCCGCGCGCGAAATTCGAAGTGCCGTCGATCGGATCGACCACCCAGATCGGCTGGCCGGACTGGCCGACGCGGCCCTCGCCCTCCTCGCCGATGAAGCCGTCGCCGGGGAAGACTTCGTGCAGCTTGGTCGCGATCACGCGCTCGACCTCGCCGTCGACCTCGGTGATATAGTCCTGCGGGCCTTTGAAGCCGATGGTGAAGGATTCGCGATGGGTGAAGCGCAGCTTGGCGATTTCGCCGGCGGTGCGCGCAAGCGCGCAAGCGACGAGGAAGCGGGTCGTCAGGGAGCGCTCATCGACGGTCAAAGCTGAAATCCTCGTCAGGGCCACGGCGGCTCAAAAATGGCTGAAGGCGCCGCGCCGGAAAGCCGCCTCGCGTCCGTCGCGGCCGATAAAGCGCGGCGGCCCCGCCCCAGCCAAAGCCTCGCCGACGAAAGTCGCCGCAACGCCGGCCGCCGCCGCCGCCGCTTCGAACCCGGCGCTCTTCTCCGGCGCCACCGCAGCAAGGAGTTCATAATCGTCGCCGCCCGTCGCGGCAATCTCGAACAGCGCCGGATCGGCCGCGATCGCGGCGCGGGCGGCGGGCGAAAGCGGCAGCCGCGCAAGCTCGACGCGGGCGCTGACGCCGCTGACGCGCAACATTTTCTTGAGATCGCCGACGAAGCCGTCGGAGACGTCCATGCCGGCGTTGGCGTGAGCCGCCATCGCCGGCGCGAGCTCCAGGCGCGGCTGCGGCAGGAGATAGCGCTCCAGGAGATGACGCCGATGGGCTTCGGCGAGTTCGGGCCCCTGCCCCAGCCGCAGCCGCAACCCGAGCGCAGCGTCGCCGATCGTCCCCGAGACGTAGAGCCGGTCGCCGGCCTTGACGCCGCCGCGCGCCGCCATTCGGCCCTTTTCCACCGCGCCGAGCGCGGTGATCGCGAGGGTCAGCGGCCCCGGGGTTTTGACCGTGTCGCCGCCGATGAGCGGACAACGGTAATGCGCCGCGTCTTCGCCGAGCCCGGCGGCGAAAGCTTCGAGCCAGGGCGCGGTCCAGTCGGCGGGCAATGCGAGGTCGATGAGAAAGGCGATCGGCTCGGCGCCTTTGGCGGCCAGGTCGGAAAGATTGACGCGCAGCGCCTTGCGCGCGACGGCGCCGGCGGGATCGTCGGCGAAAAAATGCACGCCCGCGACCAGCGCATCGGTGGTGATGACGAGGTCCCGGCCCGCAGGCGGCGCGAGCACCGCGACGTCGTCGTCGAGCCCGAGCCCGGCGGGGCCGGCGAGCGGCGCGAAATAGCGCGCGATGAGTTCGTCTTCGCTGGGGCGGGCGGGCATGGGCGGAGTCTTGCGGGTCGAACGAAGGCCGCGCCCGTGATGCCCGATCCCGGGGGAGAGTCAAGGTCGGGGCGTCCGCGGCCACTCAACGGCCGTCGGCGACGGGCAATCGCGCCTCGCTGAATCGCGATCTGGACAAATCCCCCTTCACCTCGAGACGCCCGCGAGCGACCAAATCCCGAACGCGCGCGACGACGGCTTCGAGCTGGTCCTCGGTCGGCGCGACGCCGCATTCCGCCGTCGCCAGTACCGCGATCCTTGCGACCTTTCGCCATTCCTTGTGCGCGGGCGACAAAATGATCGCGTCGAGATCGTTCATTTCGCGCTCCCTCTTCCGCCGCCCGCCCTAAGCTTCCCTTCGAGCGGAACCTGTTCCACAGCTGCTTTCGAAGCAAGCGCCCGCGGCCGTCGGTTGCATATCCGCCGCCGCGATCCTAAACGTCTGCCCCGAGTTCCGGCCGAGGAGCCTTGAGGTGAGCGACGCGTTTCAGCCCCGATCCGATTTCCTGCGCATCCTGACCGAGCGCGGCTTCGTCCATCAATGTTCGGACCTCGCCGGTCTCGACGACAAGGCGATGAGCGGCGCGCTCGTCGGCTATATCGGCTTCGACTGCACCGCCCCCTCGCTGCACGTCGGCTCGCTGTTGCAGATCATGATGCTGCACTGGCTGCAGGAGACCGGCGGCAAGCCGCTGGCGCTGATGGGCGGCGGCACGACGATGGTCGGCGACCCCTCCGGCAAGGACGAGACCCGCAAACTTCTCACCGTCGAGCAGATCGAGGCCAACAAGACCGGCATCCGCAGGGTGTTCTCGCGCTTCATGCGCTTCGGCGAGGGCGCGCGCGACGCGGCGATGCCCGACAACGCCGAATGGCTCGCCAGGATGCAGTACATCGAATTCCTGCGCGACGTCGGCCGGCATTTTTCGGTCAACCGGATGCTGGCGATGGACTCGGTCAAGCTGCGCCTCGCCCGCGAGCACGAGCTTTCTTTCTTAGAATTCAATTACATGTGCTTGCAAGCTTATGATTTTGTAGAACTTCATCGGCGCTACGGGTGCACGTTGCAAATGGGCGGCTCGGATCAATGGGGCAACATCGTCACCGGCCTCGATCTCGGCCGGCGGCTCGGAACCGAGCAGCTCTACGCGCTGACCTCGCCGCTGATCGCCACCGCTTCGGGCGCCAAGATGGGCAAGACGGCGGCGGGCGCCGTCTGGCTCGACGCGGCGCTGCTCTCCCCCTACGACTACTGGCAGTTCTGGCGCAACAGCGAGGACGCCGACGTCGGCCGCTTCCTCAAGCTGTTCACGCTGCTGCCGCTCGAGGAGATCGCCGC
>JBEKFO010000397.1:0-6211 GCA_050013275.1 Roseiarcus sp.
ATCCCCTGGCGAGGCGCGACAAGGCAAGAGCATGGGACGCATCGACACATTGCTGGCGGCGATGACCCTCGAGGAAAAGATCGGCCAACTCACCATGGTCGCTTCGTTTCGCGCGGTCACCGGCCCAGGCGCGCCGCGCGACGCCGCCGAGGGCGTCCGCTCGGGGCGCATCGGCGCCTTGCTCAACCTTTGGGGCGCCGACGAAACACACGCCGTCCAACGCCTCGCCGTCGACGAATCCCGCCTCGGCATTCCCTTGCTGCTGGGCCTCGACGTCGTCCACGGCCACCGCACTATTTTTCCGGTTCCGCTGGCGGAAGCCTGCCTGTTCGATCCCGCCCTTTGGGAGAAGACGGCGCGCGCGGCGGCCGAGGAAGCGGCGATGGACGGCGTCGCCTTGACCTTCGCGCCGATGCTCGATGTGGCGCGCGACCCCCGCTGGGGGCGCATCGTCGAAGGGCCCGGCGAAGACCCCTGGGTCGCCTCGCAGTTCGCCGCGGCGAAAACGCGCGGCTTCCAGGGCCACGACCTGAGCGCCGCCGACAGCCTCGCCGCCACGGCCAAGCACTTGGGCGCCTACGGCGCCGTGACCGCGGGGCGCGAATACGCGTCGGCCGATGTCTCCGAGAGAACGCTGCACGAGATCTATCTGCCGCCTTTCGCGGCGGCGGTTGCGGCCGGAACGGCGGCGATCATGCCCGCCTTCAACGATATCGCGGGCGCGCCGACGACCGCCAACGCGGCGCTGCTGCAAGGCTGGTTGCGCGGCCACCTTGGTTTCCGCGGCGTGCTGATCAGCGACTATAACGCCGTCGCGGAGTTGATCGATCACGGCGTGGCGGGAGACACAGCGGAAGCCGCCGCGCTGGCCCTCAAAGCCGGCGTCGACATCGACATGATGAGCGACGCCTACGCGAAAGGCCTGCCCGAAGCGCTGCGGCGCGGTCTCGTCGGCATGGCCGAGATCGACGCCAGCGTGCGGCGGGTGCTTGAATTGAAAGAGCGTCTCGGCCTGTTCGACGATCCCTATCGGCGCGGCGCGTCCGGCGCTCGCGCGACCGCGGGCGGGGCCGCGGACCGGGGCGGCTTGGCGCGCGACGTCGCACGGCGGGCGATCGTGCTGCTCACGTGCGCGCGGGACGCTTTGCCCCTTTCCCCAGACATTCGACGCCTCGCGCTCATCGGCCCGCTCGCCGCAGCGAGGCAAGAAATGTTGGGACCATGGGCGTCAGCGGGCCGTGGCGAGGAGGCCGCATCCATCTTGCAAGGCCTCACGGCGGCGCTCCCCGACTGCCGAATCGACCACGCCGCAGGCGTCGACATCGCCGGAGACGACACGCGCGGGGTTTCCGCTGCGCTCGATCTCTGCCGCGACGCCGAGGCGGTCGTGCTCTGCCTCGGCGAGGCCGCTTCGATGAGCGGAGAGGCGGCGAGTCGCGCCGATCTCGGGCTGCCGGGCGCCCAGCGCGCGCTCGCCGAGGCGGTTCTCGATCTCGGCAAGCCTGTCGTCGCCCTCCTCTGTTCGGGGCGCCCGCTCGCCCTGCCCTGGCTGTTCGAGCGCGCCGACGCCGTTCTCGCGGCGTGGTTTCTCGGCGGCGAGGCCGGCAACGCCGTCGCCGACGTTCTCACCGGGAAATTCAATCCGACCGGAAAATTACCAGTGACGTGGCCGCGCCACGTCGGGCAGGCGCCGATCTTTTATGCCCAGCGCCCTTCCGGTCGGCCGACAAAAGTTGGCGACCGCTACACCAGTTCTTATCTCGATCTGTCCGCCGCGCCGCAATTTCCGTTCGGCCACGGCCTGTCCTTCAGCCGCTTTGCGTTGCACGATCTTCGGCGCGATCCGAGCCGCGTGAAGGCGGGCCAGGCCGTCACGATATCCGTAAGCGTCGCCAACGAGGGGGGCGTCGACGGCGAGGCGACGCTATTCCTGTTCGTGCGCGACCTGGTCGCGAGCGTCGCGCGCCCGGTCATGGAGCTCAAGGGCGTGCGCAAGATCGTCCTGACGGCGGGAGCGCGCGAACAGGCGACGTGGCGGCTGCCCGTCGAGACGCTGGCTTTCATCGGTCGCGGATTCGATCCCGTGCTGGAGCCCGGAGTGTTCGAGGTTCACGTCGGGCTAAGCGCCGATCCGATCGAATGCCTGACGGACGTCGTCGAATTGCTGCGATAGATCGAAATCGTCCCGATCGGCCGACCTCGCCGCTTTCCGGTCGTCGAAAAACCGAACTTCAATCATTACGCAATTGTAAGCTTTTGGCCGACTTTCCGACCCGGCCTGTCGCCATTTCGGCCATACCGTTCTGATATCCGCTCTTTCACGACGACGGACCGACGGGGGTTCGCGTCGCGGCGCGAATGAGGAGGCTGTTTTTTGGCGGCGCCCGGGAGCGTGGGCGCGCGCGTTCGGAAAGGACTGTGACGATGGAGAGGAACGAAAGTCTTCCGCGATCTCGGCATGTCGAGGAGCGCGATCGCCGCGTACTTTCGTCGTTTTCCGGACTGGCATCGCTCCTGAGCGATGAACACCGACGACGGCGCCGCTCGTCGTTTTTGCGCGGATGGCGATTGACACGGGGCGGTGCAGCTTGAAGCGTCGCATTTTTCAAGTCGCGGCGGCGGCCGGCTTGATCTTCGCCGGAGGGGTGGGTCTGTGGTTGCGGCAGGTCGACGCCGGGTTGCCGGACATCTCCGGAATTGTCGACTATCATTCGCCGGCCGGCCAAGCGTTCGTCCCTGTGACGGCGATCCCTTCCGTGGTGGTTCACGCCTTTCTCGCCGCCGAAGACAGCGAGTTCTACAATCACGGCGCCGTCAATTTGCCGATGACGCTGCGGGCGATGGGCCTCGACGTGCTGCGTTACGAATCGGGCCGTCGCCCGGTCGGCGCATCGACCATAACCCAGCAGCTGGTTAAGAACCTGATCGTCGGCGACGAGGTCTCGCTCCATCGCAAGATCAGCGAAGCGCTGCTCGCGCTGCGCATCGAGCGCCGGCTGAGCAAGGACCGGATCCTCGAGATCTATCTCAACGAGGTCTATTTGGGGTGCCGCTCGCACGGGGTGTCAGAAGCGGCGTTGAACTATTTCGGCAAGCCGTTGACCGCGCTCTCCACAGAGGAAGCCGCGTTTCTCGGCGGATTGCCCAAGGCGCCGAACCATTACAGTCCTTTGCGCCGCCCCCAGGCCGCGCGCGTCCGGCGCAACTGGGTGATCGACCGCATGGTCGAGGACGGCTACCTCGCCGACGCTGAGGCCGCGGCATCGAAGGCGACGCCGATTCGTCTGCGCAACAACGCTTGCAACGCCGACCTCGACGCCGTTTCCGCCGACCGGGGATAGGCGCCGGCCCCGAGGACCGCGCCCCCCCAGCCGCTCGAAACCCTGCAGTCAGGGGGCAGGGGCTCGCTCGTCGCCGTGCGTCGTTTCGACCGGTCGCGCCGTCGCATCGCGATCGGCGTCGAGTTCCAGCCACATTGCGTTGAGGACCGCGAACGTCGACGCCAAGCTGACGCCGAGAATCCACGAGAAGTACCACATTGGCCGTTCTCCCGTTCAGTAGACGCCATGCGGATCGTGAGCAATTTCCTCGGCCGTGACGCGGCCGCGCATCACGCGAAAGACCCACGCGGTGTAGGCGAGCACGATTGGAATGAAGACGACCGCGGCCGCCAACATGACGCCGAGCGTCAGGCGGCTGCTGGAAGCGTCCCAGACGGTAAGGCTGCTGCTCGGCGACGAAGACGACGGCAGCAGGAACGGAAACATGCTCACGCCCGCGGTGGCTACGATCCCCGCGACCGAGACGGACGAAGCGAGCCAAGTTGCGATGGGCCGCGCCGCGATGAAGAGCAAGAGGGCCAATAGCGCGCCCGCAAAGCCGAGCGCGGGCGCCGTCGTCATCCAGGGATGGGTTCCGTAATTCGACAGCCACGATCCGGTCTGGCGCGCGACCGTCTTGCCCAACGGATTGGACGGCCCGGCCGGGTCGATCGTCGAAGTGATCGCGTAGCCGCGGATAAGGAACGCGGTGGCGAGGCCCGCAAGCGCGAACAGGCCGATGGTGGCGATCGCGGCGACGCTCCCGGCCCGTCGCGCCCGGCTCGCCACCGGCTCGCCCGCCTTGAGCGCGAGGTAGGCGGCGCCGTGCATGACGAGCATCGCGAGGCTGGCCAAGCCGCAAAGCAGGCCGAAAGGATTGAGCAGGCTCGCGAGGCTGATGTCGTAACTCGCCCGCAGGTCAGGGTCGAAAGCGAAGGGAACGCCCTGGAGCGCATTGCCGATGGCGACGCCGAAAATCAGCGCCGGGACAACGCCGCCGATCGCCAACGCCCAGTCCCACAGCGAGCGCCAGGCCGGATTGTCGATCTTGGAGCGGAAGGTGAAGCCGACGGGGCGCAGGATGAGGCTGGCCAGGACCAGGAACATCGCAAGGTAGAATCCCGAGAAGCTCACGGCGTAAAGCGGCGGCCAGGCCGCGAAGATCGCGCCGCCGCCGAGCACCAGCCAAACCTGGTTTCCTTCCCAGACCGGCCCGATCGTGTTGATCGCGATCCGCCGTTCGACGTCGCTTCGGGCGACGAACGGCAGCAGCGCCGCGACGCCGAGATCGAAGCCGTCCATGACGGCGAAGCCGATCAGCAGCACGCCGAGCAGAAGCCACCAGATCAGACGCAGGTTTTCGTAATCGAAGATCATCGCGCGCTCCCTTCAGATCATCGAGCGGGTTGCGCGATCGCCGGCGCCCGTTCGGAACCGCGATCGTTCTTGACCACGTCGGGTCCGAGACGAATGGTTCGCACGATCAGATACAAGTCGACGATGGCCAGGGTCGTGTAGAAGACGATGAAGCCGATCAGCGAAAACCAGACGTCGCCCGCCGCCACCGAAGAGTTGGCGAGATAGGTCGGCAGGACCCCTTCGATCGCCCAAGGCTGTCGCCCGTATTCGGCGACGATCCAGCCGAGTTCGCACGAGACCCAGGGCAGCGGCAGGCAAAGCGCCGCCAGCCACAGGAACCAGCGGCGCTGATCGAGCCGGCGCCGGGCGGCCAGCCAGAACGCGAGCGCAAACAGCGCTATGAACCCAAAGCCCAGCGCGACCATGATGCGAAAGCTCCAGAACAGGGTCGCGACGGCGGGAACCGTGTCTTGAGCCGCCTGGGCGATTTCGGCGTCGGTGGCGTCGACGACGTTCGGGTCGTAGCGTTTCAGCAGCAGCGCGTAGCCGAGATCGGAGACATGGCCTGCGAGCGCGGCCTTGGCCGCGGCGTCGTTGGGATCCTTGTGCAGGGCCCGGATCGCAGCATAGGCGGGAATGCCGTTGCGGATGCGCGCTTGCGCCTGCGCGACGAGCTCGGAGATTCCCGGAAGTTGCTGGTCGAGGGAACGCGTCGCGATCAGCCCCAAGACCCATGGAATTTGCACCCGGTACTCGGTCTCGTGCATCTTTGCGTCGGGAAGACCGAAAACCGTGAACGAGGCGGGCGCCGGCTCCGTGTTCCACATCGCCTCGATCGCGGCGATCTTCATCTTCTGATTTTCGCTCGCGGTGTAGCCGCTTTCGTCGCCGAGCACGACCACCGACAACGCCGAGGCGAGCCCGAAGCTCGCCGCGACCGTCATCGATCGCTTGGCGAACTCGCGATGGCGGCCCTGCAGCAAATAGACGGCGCTGACCGATAGAACGAAGACGGCGCCGGTGACGTATCCGGCCGACACGGTGTGGACGAACTTGGCCTGCGCGACCGGATTGAAGAGGACCTCGCCGAATGAGGTCAATTCCATGCGCATCGTCTCGACGTCGAACCGGGCGCCGACGGGATGCTGCATCCACGCGTTCGCGACCAGGATCCACAGCGCCGAAAGATTCGAGCCGATCGCGACCATCCAAGTGACCGCGAGATGGCCGCCCTTGGAAAGACGTTCCCAGCCGAAGAAGAACAAGCCGACGAAGGTCGCTTCGAGGAAGAACGCCATCAGCCCTTCGATGGCCAGCGGCGCGCCGAAGATGTCGCCGACGTAATGGCTGTAGTAGGCCCAGTTGGTTCCGAACTGGAACTCCATGGTGATCCCGGTCGCGACCCCCATCGCGAAGTTGATCCCGAACAGCAACCCCCAAAACTTCGTCATTTCGCGCCAGACGGGGCGGCCGGTCATGACGTAGACGCTCTCCATGATCGCGATAAGGAGCGAAAGGCCGAGCGTCAGCGG
>JBEKFO010000398.1:0-3910 GCA_050013275.1 Roseiarcus sp.
CCGCATTGGCGAAGACGAGATGCACTCGCCCGAAAGCGCCAAACGCCCCCGCCGCCGCCTTTTCGAGCGAGGCCCGATCGGTGACGTCGCAGGCCAAGCCGAGAAGACGGCCGGGCGGCGCCGCGATCTCGTCGACCGCCCGCTCGAGCGCCCGCTCGTCGATGTCGGCGATGGCGACGTTCGCCCCTTCGGCGAGGAGCGCCCTGGCGAAGGCGCGGCCGAGCCCGCCGGCGCCGCCGGTTATGAACGCCGTCCTGCCCCGAAAATCGCGCATCGCCTTGCCCTCCGCGGGCGCCAATCTAAAGAACGCGCGCCGAAGCGCCAACTGGGCAAGCGCGCGGGAAGTGCGCTATGCTTTCGTCCCGCGGATCGACGCAGCGGATTGCCTTTGGGAGACACGACAATGGCCGCTTTCGACGAGGAGGCTTTGTTCGGCGCCAAGCGCCCGAAGCCGCCGGTCCATGAAATCGGGCAAGCGCTCGACGATCTCTCCGCGCCGGAGCTGGCCGAGCGCATCGAAGCGCTCAAGCAGGAGATCGCGCGGCTCGAAAACGCCATCAAGGCGCGCGAGGCGACGCGCGACGCCGCGAGCGCGTTCTTCAAGAGCTGACGAGGCCGACGGCGAGGCGCCCCATTTTGGCGCACGAGACGCGCCGCGCCGACACTCGGCAAGTTTCAAATTTACGAATTCGTCTCTCATGCGGAGGCGTCGGTAACCCCTCGTTAACGATTATCAATTATGAATGGGTTCAACCCAAGTTTCGGGTTCTGAATGGCTCCTATCCGTTCTGTTCGATGCCTCCCGTCAATTCCCCCTATAGCCGCCTCCGGGCGGCTTTTTTTTCGCCCGATTCTGGATCCATGAGAAATGGGTTAACCTTATTGAAAAGTAAACGAGCGGCCGGCGCGAAGCGGCGTTAATCTTGCCTCCAGTCGCCGTGTGGCGCGACGCGCTCGAAATGGGAACGCGCCGCGCGTCGTATCCGCGGGACAGGAGAGTAGATTATGGGTCGTTACGACGGGTCGACGCCGAGTTTGTCGACGGCCGCCGAGCCTGCGGCGAACACGGTTTCGTTCATCCATAAACTGGCCGCCTCGGACGCGTTCAAATCCCTGTTCAGAGAGGGCATGTCGCTGGTCGAAGAAGCGGCCGCCTATCTCGACGGCCCCGGTCGCGAGGAATCGCGCCAATTGCCACGCTCCGTCGCGCTCGCCTACGCGACCGAAAGCATGCGGCTGACGACGCGGCTGATGCAGGTCGCCTCCTGGTTGCTGCTGCAACGCGCGATCAACGAGGGCGAAATGACGACCGCGCAGGCGCTGTCGGAGAAGCACAGGGTCCGCCTCGCCGAGCAGGACATCGCCTGCGACGCCGATCTGTTCGAACAGTTGCCGCCGGCGCTACGCCAATTCAGCCTGAAGTCGCTACGCCTGCAGGCGCGCGTCGCCCACCTCGACTGGTCGATGACGGCGGCGAACGGCTTCGCCGCCGCGCCGCCGCGCAGCGCGGTCGCCAGTCAGTTCGAGCGGTTGCAGGCGGCGTTCGGGCGTTGAGCCGCCGCCCGCCGCGCCTTTGTCGCAGGGCCGGGATTTGACGGGTCCGTGGGGTTGCGCGGCCGCACTTTTGGCCGCATTGGTCGGCAATCTTCTTTTCCAATCGAGATTTGACCGCGCTCTATGGCCGCCGCTTCGTCCTGTCGCCTCTACCTCATCGCGCCGCCGCTGAGCGTCGCCGACCTTGCCGCCTTCGCGCCGCGCTTGGCCGAGGCGCTCGCCGCCGCGGACGTGGCGAGCGTTCTGGCGCGCATCGCCCCGGGCGCCGAAGGCGACGCCAAACGAATCGTCCAGCGCCTCGTCGAACTCGCGGCGCCGCGCGATGTCGCGACGCTCGTCGAGAACGACGCGCGCCTCGCCGCGCGGGTCGGCGCGGACGGCGCGCACATCGCCGGAGTCGGGCCGGCGCTCGCAGAGGCCCTGGCGAGCCTCCATCCCGAGCGCATCGTCGGAGCGGGGGGCTTACGCTCGCGCGACGACGCGATGACGGCGGGCGAAGCAGGCACCGATTACGTCATGTTCGGCGAGCCCCGGCGCGACGGCTTCATCCCGCCGCTCGCCGAGACGCTCGAGCGCACCGCTTGGTGGGCGGAGATCTTCCAGACGCCCTGCGTCGCCTTCGCCGGCGCGCTCGACGCCGTGGCGCCGCTGACGGCGGCGGGCGCGGATTTCGTCGCGCTCGGCGACGTCGTCTGGCTCGCGCCTTCGGCAGCGGTCGCGATGGCGCAGGCGCAGGCGCTGGTGGCGAAAGCGACGGTGTGACGGCCCATGAAAACAATGTTTCGCGCAGTTTTCGCCGTACTTCTCGCTTTGGCCGCGTCCGCCCCGGCGCGCGCGCAGACCTTTTCGCCGGCCTACGCGCCGCCTCCGCAAGGCGCTGGCGCGTCGCCCGCCCAAGGGCCCGCGCCCGATGTAGCGTTCGGGGCCTATCAGCGCGGCTTTTTCATCACCGCGTTGCGAGAAGCAATGAAGCGCGTCGCGGCGAACCCCAAAGACGCCGCGGCGATGACCTTGATTGGCGAAATCTATCGCGATGGCTGCGCGGTTCGGCAGGATCTGGCGGAAGCCGCGCGCTGGTATCGCCTCGCAAGCGGTCTGGGCGACCGGGAGGCGGCGTTCGCCCTCGGGACGCTCCTCATCACTGGCGCTCCTGGCCTCGACAAGGATCGCGCCGGCGCCAAGGCGCAGTTCGAAATCGCGGCGGCGAAAGGCCAGGCCGGCGCGCTCTACAATCTTGGGGTCATGGCGATCGAGGGCGACGGGACGGGCAAGCCCGACTTCGCCAAAGCCGCCGACTATTTTCATCGCGCCGCCGACGCCGGCGACCTCAACGGCGCGTATTCCTACGGCGTCCTGCTGCGCGAGGGGCGCGGCGTTCCGCTCGATATCACGGAAGCCGCGCATTGGCTCAAACGCGCCGCGGACGGCGGCATCATCGCCGGCCAGGTCGAATATGCGATCATGCTGTTCAACGGCGTCGGCGTCGAAAAGAACGAGGCCGCGGCGGCCAAGCTCTTCCTCATCGCGGCGGCGCGCAACAACCCGATCGCGCAGAACCGCCTCGCCCATCTCTACGCGCTCGGCCGCGGCGTGCCGCGCGACCTCGTCGAAGCCGCGACCTGGAATCGCTTCGCCAAGGCCGCCGGCATCGACGACGCCGACCTCGACGCCGCAACCGCCCATCTGACTCGGGAAGAAGACGAGCGCGTCAACCAGCTCGTGCGCCGTCAGGCGGCGTTCTAGCGCGCGCCGCTTTGCGGTCGAATTAGGCCTGCGGCGCCGCCGCGACTTGCGCCCCGACGCTCGGCCTGGGCCGATCTCGGCGAATCGAACCTGTCGTTCGGCCTCAGCAGCGCTTGCCGCAAACCGACCCCTGACACGCCCCGATCGAGAGCCACGTGCCGTCGTTCATGCACATCTCGACGATTCCGCGGCCGCTGACGCAATAGTTGCTCGCGTCGTATTCGATTTGGCCCCAATGGCAATGTCGCGGCGGCGGGCCGCTGTGTCTCGGCGGCCCCGCGAGCGCGTCGCCGCTCAAAGACAGCAAGCACGCCAAGAACGCCGTTCCGGCCACGCGCATCATTGCAGGCTCCCCCTATCGCGGATCGGACGCATCCTACGGCGCCGCGCCCGGAACGCCAACGTCTAACTCGAACGAAAGACCGACCCGCGCTCAGGGCGAAAACCGCGGCCCGCGCCGCGCTTCCATGAGCGCGCGGGCGAGCGTGGCGGCGAACTCCGCCTTTTGGTCCGGGCCGAGAAACCTGCCGAACTCCCAGCGCCGGCCGCCGCTGAGCAGCGACAGCCGTTGCGGCCCGAACTCCTGGTGATCGACGCGCTCGACGCGCACCCA
>JBEKFO010000399.1:0-3890 GCA_050013275.1 Roseiarcus sp.
CTCGCTCGTCGCGGCCGATTTGCTCGCCGCCAAATTTCATGTCGACGAAGCCCAAGGCGCCGATCTCGACCTTAGCGAATCCGGCATATCGGTCGAAACCCGCGCCAAGACCTCGGAAAGCGGCGCCGGCGTCGACGTGGCCGTGGCGCAATCCGTCAAGAGCCTGACCGAAACCATCGTCGCCCCGCCGGCGAACGGCGAGGGCGCGCCGATCAAGATGACTTACAACATCGGCGGCGTCGTCGGCGGCGCCGCGATTTCGGGATTGCGCGCGCGCGAAATCGGCGACTTCTGGAAATACGTCGTCGCCCACATCGAAGACGCCGACGCCCCGCCGGACTTGAAGTCGCGGCTGCGGGCGGCGCTGCCGCTGTGGAACGATTTTCAGGCGAACGCCGAAATTCATGATCTGACGCTGCAGACGCCGATGGCGGAAGCCTCGATGAAGACCTTCGGCGAGACGATCGCGCTGAGCGGATTCACCGCCGACGGCGTCGCCGAAATCGGGATCAAGTTCGACGATCTGACTTTCAAATCGCAACTTATGCCGTCCTGGGCGGGATCGCTCTCGCCGGCCTCCGTCAGCCTCGATCTGCGCGTCGCCGCCAAGGGCCTCGATCAGGTCGCCGAGCTCGCGCTCGCCGATCCGGGTTTCCCCGGCAAGGGCGACCTTTCGCCTGAGACGCAGGACAAGATCGCCGAGGTTCTGCTCGCCGGACATCCGAAGATCACGCTTGCGCCCGGGCGGTTCAAGACGCCGATGCTCGATCTCGCGTTCCAGGGCGAAACCTCGACCGAAACGGGCGCGCCGCGCGGTCATTTCATCTTCACCGCCGACGGTCTCGACAAGACGATCGCCGTGCTCGCGGAGGTCGCCAAGACGGACCCGCAAGCGCAAGCGGCCGTGCTCGGCGCGACGTTCATTAAGGGGTTGGCGACGACGGGCCCCGACGGACGGCTGGTGTGGAAGGTCGACATGACCGACGCCGGCGTCACGGTCAACGGCACGCTGTTGCCGACGGGCAAGTGACCCGCCGCGATCAAAGACAATCGCCGAGCGCGCGAGGCCGGTTGACGCGGGCGCGCGCGTTTTTCATTTTGCCCCTCCCCGAGCGCGGAATCCCGATTCGATGAAAAAGCTGAGCGACGAAGCCAAGACCAGGTTGCGGAGCCGATCGCGCCTCGTGCATCTCGGCCGCGACGGCGAAACGACGCAGGGGTTCGTCAACGTTCCGCCGTTCCGCGGCTCGACGGTTCTGTTTCCCGACGTCGCGACGCTGAATAGCCGCAAGCAGCGCTTCGTCTACGGCACGCACGGCACGCCGACTACCGAGGCCTTGAGCGAAGCGTGGAGCGCGATATCCGGCGCGGCGGGAACGACGTTGGTCCCTTCGGGCCTCGCCGCGATCGTCGTCTCGCTGATGACGGCCCTAGGCGCGGGCGATCATCTCTTGATGCCCGACTCGGCCTACCGGCCGGCGCGCATCTTCTGCGATTCCACCCTCGAGCGTATGGGCGTCGAGACCACCTACTACGACCCGCTCGTCGGCGCCGGCATTGCCGCGCTGATGCGCGCCAACACCAAGGCGGTGTTCGTCGAGTCGCCGGGCTCGCAGTCGCTCGAGGTGCAGGACATTCCCGCCATCGCCGCGGCCGCGCACGCGCGCGGCGCCTGCGTCATCGCCGACAACACCTGGGCGAC
This sequence comes from Roseiarcus sp., assembly GCA_050013275.1. Taxonomy (GTDB): domain Bacteria; phylum Pseudomonadota; class Alphaproteobacteria; order Rhizobiales; family Beijerinckiaceae; genus Roseiarcus. Next base: position 1,703 of record JBEKFO010000399.1, read on the forward strand.
GCCGCTGTTCTTTTCGCCGCACGCCAACGGGGTCGACATGGCGGTGGAGGCGGGCACCAAGTATCTCTCCGGCCATTCCGACCTGTTGCTCGGGCTCGTCTCGGCCAACGCGCAGTGGTTCGAGCGCCTCGCCAAGACCGTCGACCAGATGGCGATTCCGCCCGGCCCCGAGGACGCATTTCTCGCGCTGCGCGGCATGCGCACGATGGAGCTCAGGCTTCGCGAAGCCGAACGGCAGGCGCTGGCGCTCGCCCATTGGCTGAAAGCGCGCCGCGAGGTTCAGCGCGTCATTCACCCCGCCTTGCCCGACGACCCCGGCCACGCCCTCTGGAAGCGCGACTTCTCCGGCTCCTCGGGGCTCTTCAGCGTCGTGCTGAAGCCGGTCTCGGAGACTGCGGTCGCGGCCATGCTCGACGGCCTCGAATTGTTCGGCATGGGCTATTCCTGGGGCGGCTTCGAGAGCCTCGTCATCCCGTTCGACTGCGCCAGCTACCGCACCGCGACGCGCTGGGCGCCGGGAGGACCGACGCTGCGCTTCTCGGTCGGGCTCGAAGACATCGAGGACTTGAAGGACGACCTCGATCGCGGCTTCAAGCGCCTCGCCGCCACGGTTTGAACCGGCCTAAGGCGCGCCGGACCTTCGCCAGCGTCGAATTCGAGACTATGTTGAAGCGCGCCGGGGGGCGAAGGCGGAGCGCAGGGGAAGAACCATGTCGCCCGATGGCAACCGGCTCGCTGGCGAGACGTCGCCCTATCTTCTTCAGCACGCCGGCAATCCCGTGCATTGGCGCCCATGGGGCGCCGAGGCGCTCGCCGAAGCCAAGCGGCGCGACCGCCCGATCCTCGTCTCCATCGGCTACGCGGCGTGCCATTGGTGCCACGTGATGGCGCACGAGTCGTTCGAGGACGCCGAGACAGCGGCGCTGATGAATCGCCTCTTCGTCAGCGTGAAGGTCGATCGCGAGGAGCGGCCCGACATCGATTCCATCTACATGAGCGCGCTGCAGGCGATGGGCGAGCAAGGCGGCTGGCCGCTGACCATGTTCCTGACGCCCGACGGCGCGCCGATCTACGGCGGAACCTACTGGCCGCCGGCGCCGCGATGGGGTCGGCCGTCGTTTCGCCAGGTGTTGCAGGCGGTCGACGACGCCTGGCGCGAGCGGCGCGAAGCGCTGTTGTCGCAAGGCGCTTCCCTCGTCGCCCATTTGACCGGGATCGCAGCGCCTCGGCCGGGACCGGATCTCAGTCCCGACGACCTGACGCGTGTTAGCGGCGCGCTGCTCCGGCTCGTCGATTCCGTCAACGGCGGCATTGGCGACGCGCCGAAATTTCCCAACGCGCCGATCTTCCGCTTTCTCTGGAACGAATTCTTTCGCCGCGGCGACGCGCGCTGCCGCGCCGCCGTGCGCGGCCTGCTCGACGCGTTGTGCGCGGGCGGCATCTACGACCATCTCGGCGGCGGTTTCGCGCGCTATTCGACCGACGCGCGCTGGCGCGTGCCGCATTTCGAGAAGATGCTCTACGACAACGCGCAAATTCTCGAATTGCTCGCGCTCGCCCACGCCGAGACGCCGACGCCGCTCTACGCCGCGCGGGCGCGCGAGACCTTCGCCTGGCTGAAGCGCGAAATGCGCGCCGACGTCGCCTTCGCCGCCTCCGAGGACGCCGACTCGGAGGGCGAGGAAGGGCGGTTCTACGTCTGGAGCGCGGGGGAAATCGATTCGGTCTTGGGCGCGGACGCGGCGGCGTTCAAGGCCGCTTACGACGTGCGTCGGGGCGGCAATTGGGAGGGCGTCAACGTGCTGCGGCGCGTCGCGCCGTTCGGCGACACGGCGGACGAAGCGCGGTTCGCGAGCGCCCGCGCCAGCCTGTTCGCGGCGCGCGAGACGCGCGTCAGGCCGGCGCGCGACGACAAGATCCTCGCCGACTGGAACGGCCTGACGATCGCGGCGCTCGCACGCGCCGCCGCCGTGTTCGACGCGCCCGAGTTTCTCGACGCGGCGCGCGCGGCCTTCGCCTTCGTCGCCGAAACGTTGCGCGACGGCGACGGCCGGCTCGTCCACGCCTGGCGCGCGGGACGCGTCGGCGCGGCGGGCCTGCTCGACGATTACGCGGGAATCGCGCGCGCCGCGCTGGCCCTGTTCGAGGCGACCGGCGAGCCGCATTATCTGAGCGCCGCGACGCGTTG
>JBEKFO010000400.1:0-3880 GCA_050013275.1 Roseiarcus sp.
TGCGCAAGGCGATCGGCTTTGACGGGCTGATCCTGAGCGACGATCTCTCGATGAAGGCCCTGGGTGGGCCGTTCGCTGACCGCGCGCGCGCGGTCTTCGCCGCGGGCCTCGATATCGCGCTGCATTGCAACGGAGACCTGACGGAAGCGCGCGCGGTCGCCGAGGCGACGCCCGAGCTGGCTGGCGCTTCGCTGCGCCGCGCGCAAAGCGCCCTCGCGCGCATCGCCGGCGAGCCGCAGCCATTGGACGTCGAGGCGGGGCGCGCCGAACTCGATGCGTTGATGCGGACGGATTCGGCCGCCTGAGGCGTCGAGGGGGGCCGCTCTCGGCGCGGTCTCGCGCTAGGCCGCGTCGGCGCTGACGCGGTTGCGCCCTTCGGCCTTGGCGCGATAGAGGGCGCGGTCGGCGCGCCGATAAAGCGAGCTGGCGTCGCTGTCGGCGCTGCGTTCTGCGATGCCGATCGACACCGTGACCGGGATCATGCGGCCCGAGGGGTCGATGACGAATTGCTCCTGCTGGATGGCCAGACGGGCGCGCTCGGCGATGCGCGTGGCGGCCTGGACATTGACGCCGGGCATGACGATGACAAACTCCTCGCCGCCCAGGCGGCATAAGAGGTCGCCGCCGCGAATGATGCCGCGCAAGCGATCGGCGAAGGCCTTGAGCACTTCGTCGCCGCAATCGTGGCCGTAGGTGTCGTTGACCCGTTTGAAGTGATCGATGTCGAGGATCATCAGCGTCAGCGGCGCGCGGCGCACGCGCGCGTTGTCGAGCATAGTGGCGAGATGATTTTCCATGAAGCGGCGATTGTTGAGGCCGGTCAGCGGATCGAACAGCGCCAGTTCGATCGATTGCTGCACTTTTTCGCGCAAGCTGTCGGCGTAACGCTTCTGGCGTAGTTGCGTGCGCACCCGTGCGAGCAATTCGTTGCGGTCGACGGGGCGCGCCAGGCAGTCGTTGACGCCGAGGTCGAGCGCCCGCAGCACGCGCTGACGATCCTCGATATCGGCGACGACCAGGATGGGAAGGTTGCGCGTGCGCTCGAGCGAGCGGATCTGGCTGCACAGCCTCAGCCCGTCGTAGCCGCTGAGGCCGAGGCTAACGATGATGAGGTCGATGTTGTCTTCGGCCGCCTTGAACAGCGCTTCGTGCGCGTCCGGCTCGACGTAGACGTTATGAAGCGGGTTCAACGCTTGGGCCAGGCGCTCGGCGGAACTGGCGCGATCGTCGACGATCAGGATGCGGCCGCGTCGGCCGTCGTCGGCGCTCGGCGTCGCGAACGGCGCAATCATGCCCAGCGCGACGGTGGTGTTGGCGCGATTGCGCAATTCGTCGATCACCACCTTGAGCCGGGTCAGCGAACGGACCCGCGCGATCAGCGCGACCTCGTCGATCGGCTTGGTAAGGAAATCGTCGGCGCCGGCTTCCAGTCCGCGCACCCGGTCCGCTGGCTGGTCGAGCGCTGTGACGAGCACGACCGGCAGATGCGCGGTCGCGACCTGGCTCTTCAACCGCCGGCAGACCTCGAAACCGTCCATGTCGGGCATCATGACGTCGAGCAGCACGATGTCGCACAGCCCTTGCTCGCAGATCGAGATTGCGTCCGGTCCGTTGGTCGCGGTGACGACGTCGAAATACTCCGCTGTAAGGCGCGCTTCGAGCACCTTGACGTTTGGGAGGATGTCGTCGACGACGAGTACGCGTGCGGTCATCGCTTCACTTGGCTCCGAGGAAATGGTCGATCGTATCGAAGAACTTCGCCACGGAGATAGGCTTGGAGAGATAGGCCTCGCATCCGCCTTGGCGAATTTTTTCCTCGTCCCCCTTCATGGCGAAGGCGGTCACGGCGATCACCGGAATCGAGCGCAATTCTTCGTCGTCCTTCAGCCACTGCGTCACTTCCAGACCGGACACTTCCGGTAGCTGAATGTCCATGAGAATGAGGTCGGGGTGATGACGGCGCGCGAGCTCCACCGCTTCGACGCCGCTGCGGGTTTGCAGGATGCGGCAGCCCCGCGTCTCGACGAGGTCGTTGAAGAGCTTCATGTTCAGCTCGTTGTCCTCGACGATGAGCACGGTTTTAAACATGGGATGACCCGTTGGAAGCGCCGGAATGGCCGATATAGGATGTCCGAGCCCGGGAGCGTATATTAAGCGCGAGACCTTGACGAAAGGAAAACCGGATGGCGCCGCAGGAGGTTAACGCCAAGCTATCCACAGGCGTGATTCGCGGCGAATCCGTGGCGATCGCCGCGATCGGCTTCCTAGCCGCCGATGAATCGCGGCTAGAGCGTTTTCTCGCGCTTTCCGGGCTCGGGCCGCACAACCTGCGTCGCGCCGCCGCCGACCCGGGCTTTCTGGTCGCGGTTCTCGATTATGTCGCGGCGGATGAGCGCTTGCTGGTCGCCTTCGCCGCCGACCAAGGACTCGACCCCGCCGCGGTCGCGCGCGCCAAAGAGAGCCTCGGCGGCGCGCCGCCGTCGTTCGATCCTTGAACGTCGACGAGGCGAGAGCGGGCGGCGCGTGGTTTTGCCGCGACTGCCTGGCCGAATTTACACTCGCCGCCGGCAAGGGCGCGCGCTGTCCGCAATGCGCGTCCCCGCGCGTCGTCGACGCGCGAGGCGCGGGCGGTCTGACGATCGCCCATGTCGACTGCGACGCGTTTTACGCCTCGATCGAGATACGCGACGATCCTTCGCTCGCCGACAGGCCGGTCATCGTCGGTGGGGGCGGACGGCGCGGCGTCGTGGCCACCTGTTGCTACATCGCCCGCACGTTCGGCGTTCGCTCCGCGATGCCGACGGGGAGGGCGCTCGCGCTTTGTCCGCACGCGGTCGTGCTCAAGCCCGACATGGCCAAGTACGTCCGCGTCGGACGCGAGATTCGCGAGCGGATGCAACGCCTAACGCCGCTCGTCGAGCCGCTGTCGATCGACGAAGCCTTTCTCGACCTGACGGGCTGCGAGGGGGCCAACGGCGCCGGGGCGGCGCTGACGCTCGCCCGTTTCGCCCGCGAGGTCGAACGCGAGGTCGGCGTCACCGTTTCGGTCGGCCTCAGCTACTGCAAGTTTCTCGCTAAGCTGGCCTCGGATCTCGATAAGCCCCGCGGTCTTTCGGTGGTCCCGCGCGACGATGCCGTCGCGCTGCTCAAGCCCATGGGCGTCGGCCGGCTCTGGGGGGTCGGCAAGGTCGCTGAGGAGCGGCTCGTGCGTCTCGACCTGAAGACGATCGGCGATATCCAGGCGCTCGACGAGGCGGCGGCGGCGGCGCGTCTGGGCGAGGAGGGGCGTCGGCTGTGGCGGCTCGCGCGCGGCATCGACGAGCGTCGTGTGACGCCGGATCGCGAAGCCAAGAGCGTTTCGAGCGAAACGACGTTCGAAGACGACGTATCCGACAAGGCCGAATTGGCGCGCGTACTGCTCGCGCATTGCGAGCGGGTGGCGACGCGGTTGCGAAAAGGCGGACTTGCGGCTGGCGGCGTGACGCTGAAGTTGCGCACGCCCGACTTCAAGCTGCGCACGCGCAGCCGCTCCGGGCTCGCGCCTACGCAAATGGCGCTGCGGCTATTCGCCGCGGCGCGCGCGCTGCTCGACGCGCAAGAGGAGGGGACGGCCTATCGGCTGATCGGCGTCGGCGCGAGCGATCTCAAACCGGCGAGCGAAGCCGACGACGTCGATCTCATCGAGTGGGATCGCAGCCGAGAGAAGGCGCGTGAAGCGGCGATCGACGCGCTACGCGACAAGTTCGGCGCCGCGGCGATCCAGCGCGGCCTCGCCTTCAAGCCGGCAGCCGCGCCGCGCAAGGGGTGACTATTTCGCGCAGACAGGCGTCGGTAGCATTTCGAGCTTGCTGAGCTTGGCGCTCAACGCGAACGAGCCGTA
>JBEKFO010000401.1:0-3858 GCA_050013275.1 Roseiarcus sp.
AGCGCCTCGCGTAAGTTGCCGTGATGATACCCGCGCGGCTCGTCGCGCCCGCCCGGCTCGTCCTTGCTCCAACTCATGTGAAGAGGCTTTACATCAGACCGGCGGATTCGTCGATGCCCTCGCCCCGCCCGCCAGGTGCGTCCTGTCCGGACGGCGCCCCTTCCGCGACCCCGTAACTCAATATGCTCCAACGCCGCCGGACAGATCGTGCGCCGCCTAAACCGGATATGTCGTGCGCTAGACCGTTCTGTCCTTAGGTCGACCCATCAGCCGTCGTTGCGAGCGGAGCGAAGCAATCCAGCGATCGAGGCAGTGGCTATTTGGATTGGCTGCGGTCACGACGTCTCTGGTCCGCTCCCCAGGCCAATCGGACGACGTCACGATCTCTGGATCGCCACGCTTCGCTCGCGATAACGGCTGAGGGCCGGGTCAACCTAGAAGCAGAGCGCTCTAGCGAAACGACTCGATTTCTCCGCTTGGCCTTCGCCGCGAACCGGGTACACTCGCGCCGCAATCCGAACCGCGAGGCGTCATGAGAACCTTCGATCGTTGCCCGGCCGTGACGGGGTTGGCGCTCGCCCTGGCGCTCGGGGCCACGCTCGCCGTCGCCGCGCCGCGCCATCACCCGGCGCCGCGTCATGCCGCGCGGCCGCAACAGAAGCCCCATCCCTTCGACGTCAAGCCGGGGATGGAGCTGACGATCCCGATCTCCATCGTCGACGGCAAGGCCGTGACCGGCGCCCCGCGCGCGTCGAAACTCGGCGCGAGCCAGCCGCAGGACGGCGAGATCACGATTGGGCTCGAGCGCGACAAGGGCACGCTCTACAACCATATCACCGTGGTCGAGAAGACCGCGCAGCCGATCGATTTCCTCGTGACTGGACTCAACGGCGGCACAAAGATCGACGAAACGGAGATCTGCGGCCGGCTCGACGCGCCGATCGCGGCCCACATCGGCTCGGTGCCGTGGCGGTTCTGGCTCAACGGCTTCGAAGTCGGCAAGGGCGCGGGCAGCTGCGGGTAGAGTGGTTGTTTTTAGATCGAAATGGCCTCCACCGTCATTGCGAGCAAAGCGAAGCAATCCAGACTTAAGGTTTGCGGCGCGGGCTTAGTCTGGATTGCTTCGCTGTCGCTCGCAATGACGGCAGCGTTGATTCGACTTAAACGCAGCGTGCTCCAGGGGCGCGGCGCTTCGTCAGCTTGGCGGCCGAGGCGGGACCGCTAAAGTCGTCCCCGTCCGTCATCGCCAGCGAGGCGCCATGGCAACCCTAGTCACGCGCGCCTGCGCCGCGGCGCTGCCGCTTCTCCTCGTCGCGCCGTGCTCGGCGGGCGGCTTGCCGCAGCAGCCGACGCCGTTCGACCTCAAGCCGGGCCAGGAGCTGACGATTCCCGTCGCGATCGTCGACGGGCGGGTCGTCGTCGGCGCGCCGCGGCTGTCGAAGCTCGGGACCTCGAAGCCGAAGGACGGCGAGATCGTCGTCGGGCTGACGCCGGCGCCGCTCGGATCGTGGCTGGAGACAGTGACGGCGACGGAGAAGACCGCTTCTCCGATCGACTTCCTCGCCACCGGCGTCAACGCCTACGTCAAGATCGACGAAGCCGAGATTTGCGGCCGGCTCGACCAGCCGGCGTCGGCGCCCATCACCGCGGCGTCGTGGCGGGTCTGGCTCAATGCGTTCGAGGTCGGCAAGGGGGGACCGAGCTGTCCGTGAGGGCGGGCCGCCCGCGCTCGAGCGGCGCCGCTCAGCCGCCGAACACCGACCAGCCCATGCGCATGGCGAGCTTTTCCAGCGCGATCGCGCCGAGGTGCGAATTGCCGTTGGCGTCGAGGCCCGGCGACCACACGGCGATCGAGGCCTTGCCGGGCGCGATCGCGAGCACGCCGCCGCCGACGCCGCTCTTGCCCGGCAGGCCGACGCGGAAAGCGAAATCGCCCGAGCCGTCGTAATGGCCGCAGGTCAGCATCAGCGCGTTGATGCGCCGCGCCCGTTCGGGCGAAACGACCGACATGCCGGTCGCCGGGTTTCGTCCCGCCGCGGCGAGATAGCGCCCGGCCATCGCGAGCTGGCGGGCCGACATCGCGATCGCGCAATGATGGAAATAGACGCCGAGGATGAAGTCGACGGGGTTTTCCAGCCGCGCGAACGACTTCATGTAGTTGGCGAGCGCGGCGTTGCGGAAGCCGGTCCGCTTTTCCGACTCGGCGACCGCCCGGTCGATGACGATCGTCTCGTCCTCGGCGACGAAGCGCAGGAAGCGCAGGATCTCGCCGAGCGCCTCGCGCGGCTGGTGTCCCGATAGGATCACGTCGGTGACGACGATGGCGCCGGCGTTGACGAACGGGTTGCGCGGCACGCCCTGCTCGTGTTCGAGCTGGACGATCGAGTTGAACGGATTGCCCGAGGGCTCGCGCCCGACCCGCCGCCACAGCCGATCGCCGACCAGGCCGAGCGCCAGGGTCAGCGTGAACACTTTCGACACGCTCTGGATCGAGAACGGCGTTTCGGCGTCGCCCGCGGTCACGACGGGGCCGTCGACGAGGGCGACCGCGAGGCCGAACGCGGCCGGATCGACGCGCGCCAGTTCCGGAATGTAGCGCGCGACGGCGCCGCGATCGACGCGCGCCTTCATTTCCTCGGCGATGTCCCGCACCGCGGCTTCGATATCGGTCAAAGGCTTCCCCTTGGGCGAGCGGGCGGGCGTCTTACGCCAAAATCGCCAAGGCGGAAAGCCGTGGCTTGCGGCGACCCATGCGTGTCGAACGCCGCGGCGAAGCGTCCCGCCGCTTGGAGTCGCAGCCCGTGATTCCAAGCGCAGGTTTGTCGCGCCTTCGTTGTCACGGCGAATATCCAATCGAAAGCGGAAGCAGTGACAGAATGACGCACTCGGTCCGTAATTGGCGGGGACCCTCGCCGCCGTGAAATAGTCGGACTTATTGTCGCAAATCTTTGCTGCGCTTAGGAAATCCTGCCGACGCGCCCGGCGCCTCGGCCGTCGAACTCGCATTTCGCCGGGATTGCGAAGGCCGACGACGGTCGCCCGCTCGCCGTCGAGAAGATCATCGTTAACACGGCTTCAACGGGTTTCCTTTACGGAAAACTCACGGCCGCCGCCTGTTTTCCCGCCTCGGCGCCGTCAACGGTGAGTCATGACTTTGGGTTGGAAGAATCTCGGCGTGCAGGCGCGTTTCATGGCGATCGCCGCCGTCGGCGTTTTCGCGATCGCCGCCGCGACGATCGCGCTCATCAGCTGGTTCGAGTTCGCGTCAGTGGAAAGCAAGCTGCGCGGACTCTCCGAGAACGAGTTGATGTCGCTGAACTCGCTGGTCGAAACCGCGATGCGGCAACGGGTCGACGACCCCCAGGACGTCGCCATCAAGGTGTTCAACGGCTGGTTCGAGAGCCGCAACAAAGACTATGCGGGCAAATTGTGGAGCGTCTGGAGCCCGAAGGTGACCGCGTTCATGGCGCAAGCCTACCCTGACCGCGCCGCCAAAGCGCCGTTGGACGCGATCGACAAGGAGGCGATGGCCACGGGCCGCCCGATCGCGCGGTTCGTCGACGGAGCCTATCGCTACAGCCTGCCGATCATCCTCGGCAAGACGTTGGCGGGGACGAAAGAAGTCTGCGAAAGCTGCCACGGCGCCGGTATGGGCCTGCAGGACGGCGAAGTGATCGCCGTGTTTTCGAGCAGCCTTTCGACCGCCAAGGACATGGCCGCCTTCCGCGAGCTGCTGCTGACGATGGCGGGCGGGGCTCTCCTCGCCGGCGCGCTGGCGATCCTCGGGATCCGCATGGTCCTCGGACGGGTGGTGACGCGGCCGTTGACCGGCATGACGGACGCGATGCGGCGCCTGGC
>JBEKFO010000402.1:0-3857 GCA_050013275.1 Roseiarcus sp.
CGAACCAGGGCCGACGCCGGCGCTGTGGCTGGAGAGAATCGAGCGCCGCTACGGGCGCGGCGACACGACGGTCGAAGTGCTGAACGGCGCCGATCTGACGCTGTGGCCGGGCCAGTCGGTGGCGCTGATCGCGCCCTCGGGCGCCGGCAAGTCGACGCTGCTGCATCTTGCCGGCCTTTTGGAGCGGCCGAGCGGCGGCGAAGTCTATATCGGCGGCGCGCCGACCTCGGCGATGTCGGACGACAAGCGCACCGCGTTGCGCCGCGTCGAAATCGGCTTCGTTTACCAGTTCCATCATCTGCTGCCGGAATTCTCGGCGTTGGAGAACATCGTCCTGCCGCAGATGATCCGCGGCCTGAAGCGCGCCGAAGCGGCCAAACGCGCGCACGAGCTGCTGAGCTACCTCGGCCTCGCCGCGCGCGAAAAGCATCGCCCGGCGGAACTGTCGGGCGGCGAGCAGCAGCGCGTCGCCATCGCCAGAGCCGTCGCCAACGCCCCGCGCGTGCTGCTCGCCGACGAGCCCACCGGCAACCTCGACCCCAAGACGGCGGACCACGTGTTCGGCACCTTGACCGAGCTCGTCAAAGCCAGCCGGGTGGCGGCGCTGGTGGCCACGCACAACCTCGATCTGGCGGCGCGGATGGATCGCCGTGTCACTCTGAGGGACGGGCGGGTGGAGGAGATGGCGTAAGGAGCGAACTCATAAATCGGGTTCGGCAAGCGCGGCTCGCGAGCGCGGGCGCGCGCGACGGGCGGGGTTGTCAGGTTGAGCGTTTTCGCGGCGCTGAGATTGAAGCGCGGCGCTTCGCATTCACCGGCCCACATATTGGCGCCGCCGGCGTTCCTGGCCGACGGAAGCGTGATGGTTGACCCAAGTCAACACGCTTCAAGAGCGATGCAATCAGGATGCAAGCCAATTACGACGCGGCAAGACAGAGAATGTCATGCGTCCAAGACCGTGGTTCGCGGCGCTCGCTTTCCTCATTGCACTCGGGGCGGCGGAGGCGCGCGCAGGCGGGTGCCCGAACATTGTCGGCGTCTGGAACAGTTGGGCGTCGGGCTTGTTCGGTCAGGGCGACACCACCTTCAACAGCGACGGCACCGTCGTTCATCGCAGCGGCAATTCCGGCGTCTGGAAATGCGAGGGCGGCAAGATCGTGATGACGTGGGGCATCGGCGCGCCCGAACTTTATACCGTCGAGGACAACAAGATCATCAATGCGGCGGGGATCGTTGGGTTCAGCCGCGAGCCCGGGACGCCAAGTCCTCCCGCCGCGACCGTCGCCCAGCAGGAACGCACGACGCCACGGCGCAAGCCGCAGCTCGCCGCTCCGCGGAAACCTAGGATTCCCGTCGAACGGAAAGACAATACGGCGATCGAGCGCGCCACGCGCGCGCTGGGACTGTGAGAAACGGCTGGGGAACATGTTCGAAAGATCGGCCAGGGTCAGCCTGATGATCGCCGCGGCAACGCTGGCGGTTTCGAACCTGACGTGCGTATCGCCTGCCGCCGCGCAGCAGCCGGATGCGTGCCTGGGCGCCTCTGTCTCGTCCGAGGAGCGGATCGAGAGCTGCACGGCGCTCATTCAGTCAGGCGGGTTAGGCCAACACGACCTGTCGATCGCCTTGGCGCATCGCGCCGAAGCGTACTATCAAAAGAATGAGTACGATCGGGCGCTGGCCGACTTCACCGGGCTGATCCAGATCGATGCGAAGAACGACGCCGCCTTCTACAAACGCGGCGCGATTTACTTTCTGCAAAAGGACTACGATCGCGCGATCGCCGACTACGACGAGGCGATCCGCCTCAATCCGCAAAGCGCCGAAGCCTATCGCGCGCGCGCCAGCGCTTATGTCGGCAAGGGCGGCGTCGACCGCGCGATCGTCGACTATGACGAAGCGATCAGGCTCGAACCAGCCTATGCCGACGGCTACAACGAACGAGGCGAAGCGTATCGCCGCAAAGGCGACTACGACCGCGCGATCGCCGACTTCGACGCCGCAATCAGGATCGATCCGATCCATCCGACCGCCTCCGACAATCGCAGCTTGGCCCTCAAGAGCAAGGCGGCGAGCGCGTCCGCCGTCCGCCCGGAAGTCTTCGATCTGCGCGCGAGCGTCTACGGGATTTCCGCGGAAGACAGCGAGGATCGAAGCGACATCGGCGTTTGCTCCAACGGCGGGCCGGGAGCCATCGAGGCCTGTACCAAGATCGTCAACGACAGCAGCTACAGTTCGAAATTCCGCGCCGTCGAGCTTCTGCATCGCGCCACGGTCTACGGCGCAGACGCGAAGTACGATCTCGCGCTTCAGGATTTGGATCAGGCCATTCGCATGGCGCCCGGCGCAGGCGCCTTCTACAACGTGCGCGGCCAAACGTACGGATTGAAGGGCGACTACGACCGCGCCATCCAGGACTTCGACGAGGCGATCCGGCTGATCCCCAATTTCGCCGCGGCGTTCTACAATCGCGGGCGAACCTATGATGCGAAGGGCGCGCACGACAGCGCCATAAAGGACTTCGATCAGGCGATCAGTCTCAACCCGAAATACGTCTTGGCCTACGACAAGCGCGGCGACGCGTATTTCGCCAAGGAGGACTACCGCCGCGCGCTGGCGGATTACAATGAGGCGCTCCGCCTGGACCCCGACTATGCGACGGGCTACGGCGGTCGCGCGAGCGCCTACTTGATGCTGGGCGACGCCGATCGCGCGCTCAGCGAATATTCCGTGGCGATTCATCTCAGCCCCGAGGATCCCTCGCCATACCGCGGGCGAGGCGCCGCTTACGTCGCAAAAGGCGATTACCAACGCGCCCTTGCCGACTATGCGACGGCCATTCGCCTCGATCCCCGTTCGGCGGCCGCCCATATCGCTCGGGCGCAGCTCGTTGCGAGTCGCGGCGATTTCGATCTGGCGATCGCCGATCTCGATGCTGCGATCGCTCTCGCCACGCAGCGCGCCGATCTCCGCCTGATGCGCGGAATCGTCTGGATCGGGAAACAAGATTACGATCGCGCCGCGGCGGACCTCGACGCCGCAATCGCGCTCGATCCCGACAACGCCGGCCGAGTTGCGGCGATCGCCCAGAGCATGAAGAGCGAAATCAAACGGTTGAGGCAGACCGAGTGACCGCCATGACCCAGAACAATCCTAGCGTGACGACGTCCAGGTCAGCGGCGTTCGCTCTGGCGCGCTGGTCGGTGATCGGCGTCCTAGCCGTTTGCCTGCCGTCCATCAGCGAGGTTCGAGCTCAGACAGTCTGTTCTGGGCCGTTGTGCGCGACTTGCTATAAGCCGCAACCCGGCCTGATATGCTGCGATTCCCCGCTCGGGCACACCTGCGAGCCGGATATCAACTACCACGCGCCCACCAATCGCAATCCGACAATTCGCCGAACCGAGCCGTTCGTCTCGCGCCGCCCATTGCAGAGGCCGACGACGCCCAAGCCGGGTCCGGGCGCCGCTCCTCCCGTCGTGGCGAGGCCCGCTCCTGGCGCGCCGCCAACTCTGACGCCTCCAGCTCTGACGCCTCCCGTTCAAACGAATCCGTCGGCGCAACCGCCGCAGCAGTTCGACCCAACGTTGGCGCAGCAAATAAAGAAGCTGAATTGCCCGAAAGGCTTCACCAAGGTCGACGACACCTTCTACGGCGGAACGAGGTGCGCCCTGCCCAGGGCTGCGGCGGCGGAAGCGCCCCCGGTCGAGCCTGCCCAGGCGGCGCCCAAGCCGCCGCCGGACGACAGCGCAACGAACAACCGGAACGGCAAGTTCGCGGGCGCCTTCTTTCGTCAGCTGCAAAAGGACTGGACGGCGAATAATGGCCGCCCCCCTTCGAGCAAGGAAATCGAGGACGCC
>JBEKFO010000403.1:0-3826 GCA_050013275.1 Roseiarcus sp.
CGGCCTCGCCATCATCGGCGTGCTGCTGAGCGCGGTCTCCGCCTATTATTATCTGCGCATCGTCAAGATCATGTATTTCGACGAGCCGGCCAAGGCGTTCGATCAGCCCGGCGCGACGGCGCGCATCGTGCTCGCGCTGTCGACGGCGGTCGTCATCTTCTACGCGCTGGCGCCGGCGCCCCTGACCGACGCGGCGATGGCCGCCGCCAAGTCGCTGTTTTGAACGTTTTCGATCGTCCGACGGGCGAACCGGAGCCGTTGTTTTCGGGCTGGCGGGTCGCGCGCTACGCCCGGCTGGGTTCGACCAGCGACGAAGCCCGCCGGCGCGCGCTCGCGGGCGATCCCGGGCGGCTGTGGATCGTCGCCGGCGAACAGACGGTGGGGCGCGGGCGCCATGGGCGCTCCTGGAGTTCGCCGCCCGGCAATCTCTACGCCAGCGCGCTGGTGGTCGATCCGTGCGAGGCCGCGATCGCGCCGCAGATCGGCTTCGTCGCCGGCGTCGCGCTCGTCAAGGCGGTGGAGGATCTCGGCGGCGCCAGGGTCGCGCTGAAGTGGCCCAACGACCTCATGTGGAACGGCGCCAAGATCGCGGGCCTGCTGGTCGAGGGGGTCTCCGCGCCCGGACGGGCGCTCGCCTGCGTCGTCGGCGTCGGCGTCAACTGCGCGTCGTCGCCGCAGGGGCTCGCCTACCCGACCACCGACCTTCGCGCCGCGCTGGGCCGCGCCGTTGCGCCGGACGCGTTGTTCCGCCGGGTCGCGGCTCGCTTTCACGAGGCGATCGGCCTGTGGTCGCGGGGCGCCGGCTTTGCGGAAATCCGCGCGCGCTGGCTCGCCGCCGCCGCCGGGCTCGGCGGCCCGATCCGGGTCGCGGGCGCGCGCGGGTCGCGCGAAGGAATCTTCGAAGGCCTCGACGCCAGCGGCCGCCTGCTGATGCGCACGGCCGGCGGACTGGAAACGATCGAAGCCGCCGATATCTTCTTGATGCCCAAGTCCGCCGATATGGGCGACGACGCGGCGCCGCGCGCCGAAGTCCTCGATGAAAGTCCAGACCGATGAGCGATGACAACGAATTGGTGTTCGCTCCGCTGGGCGGTCTGGGCGAAATCGGCATGAACTGCGCGCTCTACGGCTTCGGCCCGCCGCGCCGCCGCAAGTGGCTGATGGTCGACCTCGGCGTCGCCTTCGCCGGCGACGACCTGCCGGGCGTCGACCTGATCCTGCCCGACCTCGCCTTCATCGAGAAGGTGAAGAAGGACCTGGTCGGCCTCGTCATCACCCATGCCCACGAGGACCATATCGGCGCGCTCGCCGATCTGTGGCCGCGCCTGGGCGTTCCGGTCTACGCGACGCGTTTCGCCGCCGGCCTCGCCGAAACGCGCCGGCTTTCCGAACCCGGGGCGCCGAAGATCCCGATCAAGGTCGTCGCTCAGGGCATGCGGCTCGACATCGGTCCGTTCAACGTCGAATTCGTCGCCGTCGCGCATTCGATTCCCGAGGCTTGCGCGCTGGCGATCCGCACCCCCGCCGGCCTCGTCGTTCACACCGGCGACTGGAAGATCGACGCGACGCCGATGATCGGCTTGGCCACCGACGAGCGTCGCCTCCGGGAGCTCGGCGATGAAGGCGTGCTCGCGCTGATCTGCGATTCGACCAACGTGCTGCGCGAGGGCGTGAGCCCCTCGGAGACCGACGTCGCCGAGAGCCTCGCGGCGATCGTCGGCAAGGCGAAGGGCCGCGTCGTCGTCACCACTTTCGCCTCCAACGTCGCGCGCCTCAAGGCGGCGGCGCTGGCGGGCTTCGCCAACGGCAGACAGGTGATCATCATGGGCCGCGCGATGGAGCGCGTCGTCGCAGTGGCGCGCGAATGCGGCTATTTCGACGGCGTGCCGCCGCTGCTCGGCCCGGACCCGTTCGAGCGCATGCCGCGCGACAAGGTGCTCGCGCTCGCCACCGGCAGCCAGGGCGAGTCGCGCGCGGCGCTCGCGCGCATTGCCGAGGACGAGCATCCCAGCGCCTCTCTCGCCGACGGCGATCTCGTCGTCTTCTCCTCGCGCACCATTCCCGGCAACGAGAAGGCGGTCGGCAAGATCGTCAACGGGCTGGTGACGCAGGGCGTCGAAGTCATCACCGACCGCACGCAGCTCGTCCACGTCTCGGGCCATCCGCGCCGCGCCGAAGTCGCGCAGATGTACGCGTGGCTCAAGCCGAAGATCGCGGTTCCCGCGCACGGCGAGCCCGTGCACTTGAGCGAGCACATCGCCTTCGCCAAGGCGCAGGGCGTCGGCCAGGTGGTGCGCGCGTTCGACGGCGACGTGGTGCGCCTCGTCGACGGCGACGCGGGCGTGGTCGGCCGCCTCGATCACGGCCGGCTCTACAAGGACGGCGCAATCCTGCTGTCGCGGGACGACGATTGCGTCGGCCAGCGCCGCAAGCTTTCCTTCGCCGGCGTGGTGTCGATCGCGATCGCCCTCACCGCCAAGGGCGAGATGGCCGGCGATCCCGACGTCATGATCGCCGGACTGCCCAAGGCTACGCAGCAGGGCGTCGGGCTCGACGAAATCGTCGACACCGCGATCTTCGAAACCTTCGAGAGCCTGCCGCGCGGCAAGCGTCGCGACGCCGACTTCGTCAGCGGCGCAATCGAGCGCGCCGTGCGCAACGCGGTCAACGCCGCCTGGGGCAAGAAGCCGACGGCGCACGTCTTGATCGTCGAGATTTAGGGGCGTCCCTTCTCCCCGCCTTGCGGGGAGAAGGTTAGGATGAGGGGCGGGGTGGCGAGCCGCAGCGTCGCGGCCAATCCCCCGGCCCCTCACCCGACCTCTCCCCGCAAGCGGGGAGAGGGGGATCGCTCGGTTAAGCGCCAAACCGCCACAGGGAGAGCCTATGATTGGAAGACTGAACCACGTCGCCATCGCCGTCGCCGACCTCGAGGCGGCGAGCGCCAAATACCGCGACAGCCTCGGCGCGCGCGTCTCCGCGCCCGCGTCGCTGCCCGAGCACGGCGTCAGGGTGGTCTTCGTCGAATTGCCGAACACGAAGGTCGAGCTTCTTCAGCCGCTCGGCGAAAACTCGCCGATCGCCAAGTTCCTGCAAAAGAACCCCGACGGCGGCATGCACCACCTCTGTTTCGAGGTCGACGACATCCTCGCCGCGCGCGACCAGTTGAAGCAGGCCGGTGCGCGCGTGCTCGGCGACGGCGCTCCCAAGATCGGCGCCCACGGCAAGCCGGTGCTGTTCCTGCACCCGAAGGATTTCAACGGCGCGCTGATCGAGCTGGAGCAGGCGTAGAAACCCGAGCGGCCCGAATCGTCATTGCGCGCCGAAGGCGAAGCAATCCACCGGCCGCGCTCGCCGCCCTTTGATCGCGATGTCGCTGCGCTCTTCGCTCAACGAGCGCGGCTGAAGAGCGCGACGGCTTTCACGCCCGCGCCGAGGGCGCGCGGCTCTTCGCTCAATAGCCGTTCATGCAGTCGTTGTACCGCTGCCAATAGGCGTCGTTCCATTGGGCCGAGCCGTTGGCGGCGCCGCCGACGGCGCCAGCGCCGGCGCCGATCGCCGCGCCCGTGCCGACCGAACGGTGGCCGCCGACCAGCGCGCCGATCCCCGCGCCGAGGAGCGCCCCGCCGACCGCGCCGCCGACCGTGTTGCCGGCCGTGTTCTGGTTGGCGTAAACGCGGGCCTCGTGATCGCAATAGCCGCGTCGAGTTTGCGCCTGCGCGCTTGTCACGAAGGAAACGGCCAACGCGGCCGTGACGACGACGGCGACCGTTTTGCGAAGGTGAATTCTCATGGGTTTGCTCCTCTCAATCATATCCCGAATCGCTTT
>JBEKFO010000404.1:0-3793 GCA_050013275.1 Roseiarcus sp.
GAATTGCACAACGACAAGCGCAGCTATTTCGACGCGCCGGCGATGGAGCGCTTCCCGGTCATGCGCGCCATCGCCGAGGCGCTGCAGTCGCGGCCGGTCGTCCGCCTCGTTCACGAGGCCTTCGGCGCGCCGATTGACGACACGTTCCTTCGTTTGGAATATGCGCAGGACGTCGACGGCTTCTGGCTCGAGCCGCACACCGATCTCGGGGTGAAGAGATTCACCTGCCTGATCTATCTCTCCGACGGCCCCGGCCACGATAAGCTCGGCACCGACATCTATTGGAGCCGCGAGCGCCACTTCGGCGTTTCGCCGTTCAAGCGCGGCGCGGCGATGGTCTTCGTGCCCGGCGACGACACTTGGCACGGCTTCGAAAAGCGTCCCATCGCGGGCGTGCGCCGCTCGGTGATCCTCAACTACGTCACCCACGATTGGCGGGCGCGCGAGCAGCTCTCCTATCCCGATCAGCCGGTGCGGACTTAGGCGCGCGAACGGCGTTACCGCGGTCCGTCGTCCTCGCCAGGACGGGTTCGGCGTTCGCGCTTTCGTCGATCATGGACAAATTCGGGCGAATTGAAGATCATTTCGAGGAAACGACCTGCGGCTATATTTCGCGCATGTCCACTGCCGACGATATCTTCCCTTGATTACGCTGTCATTTTAGAACGTGACAGAGCGAGATGTGAAGAAGTCTGTCGAGCCAGGACATCGAATCCATGGACGATGCGGAACCAGACGGCGAAACGCGCAGCCTTTCCCAGTCCCTTGCGCCGAGCGCGGAAAATAGCTGGAACGCCGAGTCCCCACCGCAACCTGGCGTGTCTGACACCCAGGTCGCAAAGGCCGCCGCTGTCTGCCGCCGATTCGTCGCGCGCTCCTTTCAAGCGTTCGTTCACGAGTTGGATCTTCACGGCGGCGCGCTGGCCGCGTTGGCCGCAATCGCCATCGCCATCCTAACCTATCAAGTCGCGCGCTACGCCCGTATTCAGGAAACGGTTTTCGCAAGGCAACTGGCCACCATGCAAGGTCAGGCGGACGTATTGGAAGCCGATATGCGGCCCTGGATCGCCGTCACGACGACGATCGAGCGTCCGCTATTCTTCAGCAGTTGGGCCGGAAACAAGAGCTTCCAGGTTCCCCTCAAATTCGCGCTGAAGAATTTTGGCCGCACGCCCGCCGGCAACGTTCGAATTTTCGCGGAGATCGGTCCGCATCCCGGAAACGCCAACACGACGATCATGGACGAAAGAGAAAACGCCGACTGTCAGAAGGCGAGGACCCAGGCCGACGAAAACGCCGTCGCGGGAGTCACCGTTTTCCCCAGTGACACACAGTCTGTATCGCAGAGCGTCGGCGCCGCGGGAACAGATAAACCCACATTATACTCGGTCACCGGCTGCGTAGATTACACTTATTCCAAGCAACTGCATGGTCAAACGGGTTTTCGGATGCTCCTCGGCAAGCTCGCCGACAATAAGTGGGGCGGAATCACGTTCCTGAACAGCCGCACGCCCTGGCCGGATTACCAGCCGCCCCCGGGCACAAGCCTGCCGCCTCCGACGACCGCCAAGATGCCCGAAGGGGAAGTCGACTTCGCCGTCGACCCGATCGGAGGCAATTACGCCCGTTGAGCGAATTGTCAGAAGTGCGGCGATGTTCTCGCGCGCAGGAGGCCCTTGGCCGAGCAGGCGACTAAGCCTTGACGACGGGAATTCGGCGCTATCGGGTGGCCAAGCGGCGCTGGGCTTGCTATCACGCCGCCCAAATCTTAGCCATGCGAAGGGCAGATCATGCGCAAAGGCGTCGTTTCGCGCAAAACCAGCGAGACCGCAATCGAGGTCGCCGTCGACCTCGACGGTTCGGGCAAGGCGGACGTCGTGACCGGCGTCGGCTTCTTCGATCATATGCTCGATCAGCTCGCGCGCCACTCTCTCGTCGACTTGACGATCCGCGCCGAGGGCGATCGGCATATCGACGACCACCACACCGTCGAGGACGTCGGCATCGCGCTCGGCCAGGCATTGCGTCAGGCGCTCGGCGACAAGCGCGGCGTCGTGCGCTATGCCGATTGCCTGCTGCCGATGGACGAGACGTTGACCCGCGTCGCGATCGACGTTTCCGGACGCCCGTTCTTGGTCTTTCGCGTCGAATTTCCGACGCAGAAGATCGGCGCCTTCGACGCCGAGCTGGTGCGCGAGTTTTTTCAGGCGCTCAGCGTCCACGCCGGACTGACGCTGCACATCGAGACGCTTTACGGGGCCAACAGCCACCATATCGCCGAATCCTGCTTCAAGGGCGTGGCGCGCGCGCTTGGCGCCGCGCTTGCAATCGACCACAGGCAGGCCCAGCGCGTTCCTTCCACCAAGGGCGCGCTGTAAGGCATGGATCAGGGGAGGCCGTTCGCAACGGACGGCGGCACGCGAATGGCGATCTATGCAGTGCATTGTTCGACCGGCGAGGGCGACGCGGCGGCGCTCGAGCGCGCCGAGCTGCTGAAGCTCGGGCTCTGCCGCGCGGCGTTTGTTCTCGGACCGATCTGGCTCGTCGCTCATCGGCTCTGGCGCCCGCTCGCGCTTTGGCTCCTCGGCGCCGCGCTGGTCGGCTTCGCCGCCGCCGCGGGCGTCCTCAGCGCCGACGCGACCATCTGGCTCTATGCGTTGAGCGCGCTGTATCTCGGCCTCGAGGGTCGCGCCCTGCAAGGCGCTGCGCTGACGCGAGGCGGGCGGCCGCTGGCCGATGTCGTCTGCGCCCGCGACGCCTCGACCGCCGAGCTCGGCTTCTTCGCACGCGCGTTCGCCCCGCCGGCGCCGCGCGCGACCCAACGCGCCAGCGTCGCCCCGCCGCCGACGCCGCCCGACGTTCTCGGGCTTTTCCCGGAGGCGGGCCGCTGAAATGAGCGTTGCGATCGTCGACTATGGCTCCGGCAACCTGCACTCGGCCCACAAGGCGTTCGAGCGCGCCGCGCGCGAAGCGGGCCTCAAGCGCGAAGTCAAGGTCACCGGGCGCCCGGAGGACGTCGCGCGCGCCGAGCACATTGTGCTGCCCGGCGTCGGCGCCTTCGCCGACTGTCGGCACGGGCTCGACGCGGTGCCCGGCATGGTCGAGGCGCTCGAAGAGACAGTGCGCCGCCGCGGACGGCCGTTCCTCGGCATTTGCGTCGGCATGCAGCTGATGGCGACGCGCGGCCTCGAACACGAAATTGTCGCCGGCCTCGATTGGATCCGCGGCGACGTCGCGCCGATCGTTCCCAACGTTCCCGGCCTGAAGATTCCGCACATGGGCTGGAACACCCTGACGGTAAAGCGCGCCCATCCCGCGCTCGAAGGCATCGCCACCGGCGAGCACGGCCTGCACGCCTATTTCGTCCACTCGTTCCAGCTTTACCCGCTCGATCCTGAGGACGTCGTCGCGACGGCCGACTACGGCGGCCCGGTCACTGCGATGGTCGCGCGCGACAATATCATCGGCACGCAGTTCCACCCCGAAAAGAGCCAGACGCTCGGCCTGGCCCTGATCGCCAATTTCCTCAAGTGGCGCCCGTGATTCTCTTCCCGGCTATCGATCTCAAGAGCGGCGAATGCGTGCGCCTCGTTCGCGGCGACATGGCGCAGGCGACGGTGTTCAACACCGATCCGGCCGCGCAGGCGCGGCACTTCGCGGGCCAAGGCTTCGAATGGCTGCATGTCGTCGATCTCGACGGCGCCTTCGCCGGCAAGCCGATGAACGCGTCGGCGGTCGAGCGCATCCTTTCGAGCGTGACGATGAAAGTGCAGCTCGGCGGCGGCGTGCGCGA
>JBEKFO010000405.1:0-3781 GCA_050013275.1 Roseiarcus sp.
TCGAGAACGACCTGCATGACGAATTGCGGGGCGTGCGCGGGGCCGCTGCGCGCGACCTCGATATAGCGCGGCGCCGGCAGCGCGCGCGCCTGCGCCCACTCTTGCACCGCGGTCTTGGCGTCGCGCTCGGGCTCGACGTCGGCGTCCATGCGCGCGCGCCACGAGCGGATCACCAGATCGCGCGCGGCTTCGAAGCCGGCGTCGACGAACACCGCGCCGATGATCGATTCGCAGATGTCGGAGAGGATCGCCGCCTTCTTGCGTCCCCCGGCCCGCGCCTCGCCCTGCCCCATCACCACATGCGGGCCGACGTCCCATTCCTCGGCGACCGCGGCGCAGGTCTCGCGCCGCACCAGCTTGGCCAGCCGCATCGACAATTCGCCCTCGCTCGCCTGCGGATAGGCGTCATAGAGCATGTGCGCGACGACGACGCCGAGCACGCGGTCGCCAAGAAACTCCAAGCGCTGATAGGACTGTACGCGCCCCTGCCCCCCCAGCGGCGCCGAGAGATGCGTCAGCGCGCGCGCCATGAGATCGCGGTCGCGAAAATGATGGCCGATCCGCGCTTCGAGCGCCGCCAGCTCCGCTTTGGCCTTCTTGGTCATTCCCGCATGTCGCTCACGGCCGTCCGGCCGAGACTGGCCGGCGATCGCGCCGAGAACGCCCTCGCCCCCCGCGGGACAGGGCCTGGGTGGGGCGTCGCACGAGACTCGCAGATTTCAGCCCCTCGCCAACAATACAGATAGGCCAGCATGCCCCCACCCCAGCCTCCCCCCACAAGGGGGAATTTGCGCGCCCTGCGCCTGCCGACCGAACCCGCGTCGGTCGCAGCGCCGTTCGGCTCGAACATCGCCGCGCCGGCGCGCCCGTCAATGCACCCCGTGGAACATGCGGTTCCAGCGCACCGTCCACGGCCAGCGCCAGAACTCCCACGCCGGCGCGCCGTCGACCGAGAAGAAGATCACTTCGGCGCGGCCGACGAGATTGACGAACGGCACGTAGCCGACGCCGCCTTTGTCCTCCGGCACGCGCGAGTCGCTGGAATTGTCGCGATTGTCGCCCATGAAGAAATATTCGCCGGGAGGGACGGTGTAGACGTCGGTGTTGGCGGTGTAGGGCATCGGATTGTTGTCGCCGTCGAGCTGAATGATCTCGTGCTTGACGCCGCCCGGCAGCGTTTCGAGGTAATGAGGAACGTCCTCGACCGTGCCGAAATGCCCGGTGGTCTGATAGGGCGGCAGCGGCTCGCGCTCGACCATCTGGCCGTTGATGTAGAGCCGGTCCTTGATCATCTGGATCTTGTCGCCGGGCAGGCCGATCAGGCGCTTGATGTAGTCGGTCTCGCCGTCGCGCGGCAATTTGAAGACGATGATGTCGCCGCGTGTCGGCTGCGAGGCGAAAACTCGGCCGGGCATGGCGGCCGGGTCGAGGTCGAGAAATCCCGGCAGCGAGTAGTGCGAATAGCCATACGCGTATTTCGACACGAAGATATAGTCGCCGACGAGCAGCGTCGGAATGAGCGAACCCGAGGGGATGTTGAAGGGCTGAAACAGCAGCGTCCGCACCACCAGCGCGATGATCAGCGCCTGGACGATGACCTTGACGGTCTCCCACCAGCCCTCTTCCTTGACGGCGGGCGCATCGACGGCCCTCTTGAGGGTGTTCGGTTCGCTCATGGACGATGAAGCCTTTCTTGGCGGCGACGGTTCGGCGCGCCGCGCATCCTATACAAGTCCGTTCCCGGCTCGCCAAGCGCGCCGGCCGGGCGCCCTTCAGATAACGATGAGCCGCCCGGAAACAATGCGGCCGCCCGGAGCGCTCCTTCCCTTCCTACAAAAAGAAGGCGGCGCAAAGGCCGCCGGCGTTTTCGGCGAGAAAGAGGCGGCGCGAACGCCGCCGACGTTTTGGCAAGGAATGGAGAAGGCGGCGCGAACGCCGCCGACGTTTTGGCAAGGAATGGAGAAGGCGGCGCGAACGCCGCCTCCTGGATTTTCGCGCCGAGCGTTCCGAAAGCCCCCGGCGGGGCCGGCAAAGCGCGCCTTTATTGCGGAACTTTGTCGTCGATCCCCTTGACGTACCAGTTCATTCCGAGGATGTCGCCGTCGGGCAGCGTCTTGGCCCCCGGCTTGCAGCGATCCTTGCCGTCCTGATCGAGCACGGGACAGGCGAAGGGGTGCAGCGCGCCCGAACCGATCGCCGCGGTGGTCTTTTCCGCCATCGCCTTGACGTCGTCGGGCATGTTGGCGAAAGGCGCCAGAACGACCATGCCCTTGCCGATGCCGTCCCAGGTGTCCTCGGACTTCCACTTGCCGTCGATGACCGCCTGAATGCGCTGCGTGTAGTACGGGCCCCAATTGTCGGTGTTGGCGGTCAATTGCGCCTTGGGCGCGAACCGGGCCATGTCGGAGGACTGACCGAAGCCGAGAATGCCAGCCTTTTCCGCCTCTTGCAGCGGCGCCGCGGAATCGGTGTGCTGGGTGAGAATGTCGGCGCCCTGGGCGATCAGCGCCTTGGCGGCGTCCGCCTCCTTGCCCGGATCGAACCAGGTGTTGACCCAGACGATCTTGATCTTGGCGTTCGGGTTGGTCGTCTGGAGGCCGCGCTCGAACGCGTTAATGCCGGATACGACTTCCGGGATCGGGAAGGAGACGATGTAGCCGATGGTGTTCGACTTCGTCATTTTGCCGGCGATCTGCCCCATGACGTAACGCCCCTCGTAGAACTTGGCGGCGTAGGTCGAGACGTTTGGCGCGCGCTTGTAGCCGGTCGCGTGCTCGAATTTCACGTTGGGAAACTTCTTGGCGACTTTGATGGTCGGATCCATGAAGCCGAAAGAGGTGGTGAAGACGATGTTGCAGCCGCTGCGCGCGAGCTGTTCGATCGCCCGTTCGGCGTCGCTGTCGGGCACGTTCTCGACGAACGTCGTCGCGTCGACCTTGTCGCCGAGCTGCTTGGCGGCAAAGAGGCGCCCCTGATCATGCTGGTAGGAATAGCCGAAATCCCCTACCGGGCCGGTGTAGACCCAGCAGGCCTTGACCTTGCCGGCCGCCTGAGCGCCGCCGGCCAGCGCGATCAAGAGCGCGGCCGCCGCGACCCCCGTCATCGTTGCACGCATTTCGTCGTCTCCTTCTTGCTTCAGCCCATGTCGACCTGTCCTGAGGGATTTTCGGCGGTCGCTTCCGAAAACCCCTAAACCCATACAAAACCCTCGCCGGCAGCGGCCGGCGAGACCGACCGTACGCCTTCAACGGTCGGGAATGAACGAGACCCCCAGCGACTGCGGCGCCGTCGCGCCGCGAACGTCGCGCGCGGACAAGACGACGAGCACGAGAATGGTGGTGACGTAGGGCGCCGCGTTGAGCGCCTGGGGGGGAATCGGCACGCCCAGCCCTTGAAAGGCCAGCGCCAGCACCGCCACGCCGCCGAACAGCAACGCGCCGGCCATCGCCCGCCAAGGCCGCCACGACGCGAACACCACCAGCGCCAGTGCGATCCAGCCGCGCCCCGCCGTCATGTCCGGCGACCAGAACGGCGTATAGGCGAGCG
Organism: Roseiarcus sp.; assembly: GCA_050013275.1. Taxonomy (GTDB): domain Bacteria; phylum Pseudomonadota; class Alphaproteobacteria; order Rhizobiales; family Beijerinckiaceae; genus Roseiarcus. The sequence continues at coordinate 3,547 of JBEKFO010000405.1, forward strand.
AAAGATAGCCGCCCGCGACGCCGGCGCAGGCGCCGCCGAACAAGACCGCCGCCAGACGGATCGAACGCACGGGCAAGCCGAGCCAATGGCCAGACGTGTGATTCTCGCCGACCGCGCGGAGCGTCAGCCCCGCGCGCGTGCGCGTCAACCAATAGGCCACCACCGCGGTGAGCGCGATCGCGAAATAGACGAAGAAATCCTGTCCGAACAGCAACTTACCGACGACCGGCAGATC
>JBEKFO010000406.1:0-3741 GCA_050013275.1 Roseiarcus sp.
GCGCGACACCGGGACGTCATAGGTGTGGAAGCGGTTGACGACCGGCGCGAACATCGCGTCGGCGGCGCAGAACTTGCCGAACAAGAACGGCCCCGCCTTGCCGAAAGTCTCGCGCGCATGCGCCCAGGCGGCCTCGACGCGCGCGACGTCGGCCTCGACGGCTTCGCTCAGAGCGATCCTGCGCGCCGGCCGGCGGAACTGGGTCGGACAGTGCTGGCGCAGCGCCTGATAGCCGGCGTGCATCTCGCTCGAAAGCGCGCGGGCGTGGGCGCGGGCGGCCTTCGCGCGCGGCCAGATCGCCTTTTGCGGATAGATCTCGGCGACATATTCGACGATCGCCAGCGATTCCCACACCGTGATCGCGCCGTCGCGCAAGGCCGGAACCTTGCCGGTGGGCGAATGTTCGAGGATCAGGCCGCGCGTTTCCGGCCGATCGAGCGGAATCACCACTTCCTCGAACGGAATCTTGAAATGCGCGAGCAGAATCCACGGCCGCAGCGACCATGACGAATAGGCCTTGTTGGCGATGACGAGCTTTAGCGGCGCCGGCATGGCTCCCCTCCTCTGACGCTTCGTCGATCAATCGACACGCGGCGGGGCGGAGTCAAGGGAGGGCGGTTTCAGCCAATGCGGCGTCACCGCCTCGGCCGCGCGAGCTTGGCGTGGGCGTCGACGAAATATTGCAGATTGCCGATGCGTTCTTTCACGTCCTCGAGCCAAACATCGAGCTTCCTCCAACCCTTCGGGGTCAGGCGATAGACGCGGATGGCGGGGCCGGTCCCCGACGTGTCCCATTCCGCGGAAAGTTCGCCGTCCTTCTCCAATTGTTTCAGCGTGCGGTAGATCGCCGCCGAATCCGCCTTCAGCGAGGGCAGACGTTGGTTCAGGATCGATTGCGCGGCGCCGCCGTGCATGGGGCTTTCCGCCAACGTCAGCAAAAGAAACGCGGGCAGATGGCGAGATTGCTGGCGCGACCTATTCTCGGTTGACATCATAATGCGTCTCACAGTATGCACTCTCAGACACTGATACAAACAGTATAGTGCAACCGCGCGAAAGCGCCAGAGGAGGATCCGATGCAAGAGGTCGATTGGATCGAGGGCGGCAAGCTCGTCTGGTCCGCGCACGAGAACTTTCCGGACGTGCGCCTCGGCTGGCTGATGCGTCCAAGCGCACGCGGCGCGCCGGTGTCCTGCGCGCTCGTGCAAATTCCCGACGGCGCGAACGTCCCCGAGCATGTCCACGCCGGCGAGGACGACATTCTCTACGTTCTGCACGGCTCCGCCCGCATGGCGATCGAGGGCGCCGGCGAAATGACGCTGACCGCGGGCGATTTCCTGCGCATCCCCGCCGGTTCGCGGCATCGCCCGTACGGCTTCGCCGGCGATTTTCTCGCCTTCAACGTCTGGGCGACCAATGCGGCCTGACGCGGCCTCGTTTCACAACGAAAGGAGACGATCATGATCAGAAAAGCCAGCGCCGAAATCCCCGGCGTCGCGATGAACAAGCCGGGTTTCAAAGGGATGACCGCGCGCTTCGCGCTGACGCGCGACGACGGCATGCCCAATTACGCCCTGCGGATCATGGAATTCGCGCCCGGCGGCTGCACCTCGCTGCACGCTCACGCCGAAGAACACGAGTTCTATTTCATCGAGGGCGAGCCGGCGATCGTCGACGGCGCAGGGGCCGAAACCCGGCTGGCGGCCGGCGACGTGGTCTATGTCGCGCCTCACGAGGCCCACCAGCTTCGCAACGTCGGCGCCGGCTTGATGCGCGTCGTCTGCACGATCCCCATTCTCGAAGGCGGGGACGGCAAAGCGACGACCGGCCAAACCGGCGCAAAATACTAAGAGCGCGGCGAGGGACGACGCCTCGCCGATCGCCGCGGCGGCCGGGGGCGCTCGACCCGCCGCCGTGGCAAGCCTATGCGCCTTGACCCCGCCCTCCGACCGCCGCATGAGGCGGACATGAGCGCTCAGCCCGAAACGTCCGATTCGCCCGCGACCCTGGAAAGCGTGATCCTCGCGCTTTGCGCGCAGGCGCGGCCCGGGCGCACGATCTGCCCGACCGACGTCGCCCACGCCTACGCGGCCGCGCGCGGCGAGGATGAATTGGGCTGGCGCGCGCATTTGCAGAGCGTACGAACGAGCGCGGTCAGCCTCGCCGACGACGGCCGGATCGTCATTTACCGCAAGGGCAAGCCGGTCGATCCCCACGATTTTCGCGGCGTCTATCGCCTGGGGGCGCCGAACGTCGAGTAAGGGCCGCGCGCGCCGCGTTCACGGCCGCGGGAACCAGTCGTCGATGCGCCCGCTTGCGCGATAGGCGAAGAGACCAATCCACTCGTGGACGGCGAGATCGAACAGGCTCAAGCCGCCCACGGGATCGAGGTTGAGCCGCCAATCGCGCGCGTCGCCCAGGGTGCGGTAGTCGACGGGATAGGCGCGAGCGGAAAACCCCGCCTTGGCGAACAACGCCATCGCACGCGGCATGTGATAGGCGGAGGTAACGACGAGCCAGACCTGATCCGGCTGAGGATGCACGAGCGCCGCGGTGAAGCGGGCGTTCTCATCGGTGTTGCGCGACTTGTCCTCGATCGCGATCCGCGCCGCGTCGACGCCGAGGGCGACGAGCAAATTGCGCCCTTCCAGCGCTTCGGTCGAATGCGACTCCCACAGTGAGGAACTGCCGCCGGTGTAGACGAGGCGCGCCTGAGGATAGCGCCGCGCCAAGATCGCCGCCTCGGTGAGGCGCGAACCGCCTTCGGCGAAGGTCGTCTGGCCGCGCGCCGCGCTGATCTCGTCGTCGATGGCGCCGCCGAGAACGACGATCCCGTAGGGCGCGGGCATGTCGACGGCGGGCGGCGGAAACCGGTCCTCCAGCGGTTCGATCAGCAGCGCGCCGACCGGAGCCAGGCTGACGAAGAGGAGCGCGCCCGAGCAGGCGAGCGCGAGCGCGCGACCAGTTCGCGGCGCTCGCCGAACCAGCCAGGCGCCGACGAGCGCGCCAGCCATCAGCAGGGTGATCGGCGCCGCGGCCAACCACAACAGTTTCGAGGCAAGAAAGAACATCGGCCGTTATTTCCGCGCCGGCCTTGCGGCGCGACTAGGCCGCGGCCAAGCGTTGGGCGGGCAGCGCTTGGTTGCAGGAAGGCGGCGCCGCGACCCGAGAATGGACGCGGGCGAACGTTTCGAGGCCGTCCACGATCGCCGCTTTGGCGGCGCTGCGGCCCTTGCCGTCGCTTTCCACCGCCCCGAGCGGGGCGAAGACGAAGCCATAGGGTCCGCCGGGAATCGCCCCGCGCTCGAGCCAGTAGGAATCATAATGCGAAAGCTTGCTCTGGTCCTGCAGGCGACGCAACACGTGATTGCGATCGGCGATCGCGTGAACGCTTCTCGCGCCCAGCTCTCTGGCCAGCGCGCGCGCCGCAAGAAGCGTCGCGTCCTTCGGCCGCAGGCCGTGGAGCTCGCGGGTCGCCTCGATCACCTCGCGCTTGCGCCCCCCTTGCGGCCCCTGCAAGCCCGCGACGACAACGGCGAGCTCGCCGTCGATCCGGCCGAACGCCAGCGAAATGCGGCTCAATTCGACGTCCTGGCCGCGCTTGAAGAGATAGAACGCCAGCTCTCCCTCCCGCTGCATCGAAACCTTCGCCGCCGCGGCGACGGCCAGACAATAGCGCGCTCCCTTCCGCGCCTCGAGTTCGGCCACGACGATCGTTTCCCCGGCGCATATCCGACGCAC
>JBEKFO010000407.1:0-3741 GCA_050013275.1 Roseiarcus sp.
TCATCGCCAGGATGTCGCCGGTTGGCTTGCGCGAGAACTTGTAGGCGCCGTGCGAAGTGCCCATGGCGATCGCGAGCGCGTCGACCTTGGTCTCGCGCACGAATTTCACCGCCTCGTCGGGATTGGTGAGCAACTGGTCGTGGCTCAGCTTGCCCTCGGCGCCGTGGCCGTCTTCCTTGTCGCCGGTGCCCGTCTCGAGCGAGCCGAGCACGCCGAGCTCGCCCTCGACCGAAACGCCGGCCAGATGCGCGATGTCGGCGACCGTCTTGGTGACGCCGACGTTGTAGGCCCAATCGGCCGGGGTCTTGCCGTCCCCTTTCAGCGAGCCGTCCATCATCACCGAGGTGAAGTTCGCCTGGATGGCGCTGACGCAGGTCGCCGCGCCGTTGCCGTGGTCGAGATGCACGCAAATCGGAATCTGCGGATACATTTCGGTCAACGCGTCCATCATATGGCGCAGCATGACGTCGTTGGCGTAGGCGCGGGCGCCGCGCGAGGCCTGGATGATGACGGGCGCGTCGAGCGCGCTCGCCGCCTCGCCGATCGCCAGGGCCTGTTCCATGTTGTTGATGTTGAACGCCGGCACGCCATACCCGTGTTCGGCGGCGTGATCGAGTAATTGACGAAGCGTTATGCGAGCCATGTTTTCCTCCTGAAGATTATTTCGCGCGCAGCGCTTCGACGCCCGGCAGCGCCTTGCCTTCCATCCATTCGAGGAAGGCGCCGCCCGCTGTCGAGACGTAGGTGAATTCTTCGACGACGCCCGCGGCGCTGAGCGCGGCGACCGTGTCGCCGCCGCCGGCGACCGACTTGAGCTTGGCGTCGACGGTCAGGAACGCCGCCGTCTTGGCGATCTGCATCGTCGCCGCGTCGAAAGGAGGCGTCTCGAAGGCGCCGAACGGTCCGTTCCACACCAGCGTCTTGGCGCGCGCGAGCGCCTGCTCGACCGCGACGATCGACTTCGGGCCGATGTCGAGGATCATCTCGTCGTCGGCGACGTGGTCGACGTCGACGAAGCGTGCGGCCGCATGGGCCTTGAACTCCTTGGCGACGTTGGCGTCGACGGGGAGCAAAATCTGGCAGTTGGCGGCGCGAGCCGTTTCGAGGATCGAACGCGCGGTGTCGGCGAGATCCTTCTCGCACAGCGACTTGCCGACCGCCTTGCCCTGCGCGAACAGAAAGGTGTTGGCCATGCCGCCGCCGATGATCAGGATGTCGACCTTCTTGACGAGATTGGAGAGCAGCTCGAGCTTGCCCGACACTTTGGCGCCGCCCACGATCGCCGCCACGGGACGCATGGGAGAGCCGAGCGCCAGCGTCAGCGCGTCAAGTTCGGCCTGCATCGCCAGCCCCGCATAGGCCGGCAGCTTGTGCGCGACGCCTTCGGTCGAGGCATGCGCGCGATGGGCGGCCGAGAACGCGTCGTCGACATAGACGTCGCCGAGCTTGGCGAGTTCTTCGACGAAGGCCGGATCGTTCTTCTCCTCGCCCTTATAAAAGCGGGTGTTCTCCAGCAGCAGCACGTCGCCGTCCTTCATCGCGGCGATCGCTTTCGCGGCGGGCTCGCCGATACAGTCCGCGGCGAAGGCGACGGGCCGGCCCAAACGCTCGGCGACCGCCGCGGCGACCGGACGCAGCGAATAGGCCTCGTTGGGCGCGCCCTTGGGACGGCCGAAATGGGCCATCATGATGACTTTGCCGCCCTTGTCGGCGATCTCGCGGATCGTCGGCAGCACGCGGTCGATGCGCGTCGTGTCGCTGACCTTGCCGTTCTCCATCGGCACGTTCAGATCGACGCGCAGCAGCACGCGCTTTCCTTTGAGGTCGGCGGAATCGAGGGTTCGGAACGCGTTCATCAGCGAGGACTCCCCATCACGCGCCCGTAGCGCGCCGCAATGACGTGTTGTTCGGCGCGGGTCGGCGCCGGGGCGCCGACCCGCAGGCCTCTGGTTAGAGCAGCTTGCCCATCGCCACGGCGGTGTCCGCCATGCGGTTGGAGAAGCCCCATTCGTTGTCGTACCACGACAGGATACGCACGAAGGTGCCGTCGATAACCTTGGTCTGATCGAGATGGAAGACCGAGGAATGCGGGTCGTGGTTAAAGTCGATCGAGACGTTTGGCTTGTCGGTGTAACCGAGAATGCCCTTCAGCGGGCCGTTCGCGGCGGCCTTGATCGCCTCGTTGATCTCTTCCTTGGTGGTCGCGCGCTTGGCGACGAACTTGAGGTCGACGACCGAGACGTTCGGCGTCGGCACGCGGATCGCCGAACCGTCGAGCTTGCCCTTGAGTTCCGGCAATACGAGGCCGACCGCCTTGGCCGCGCCCGTCGTCGTCGGGATCATCGACAGCGCCGCGGCGCGGGCCCGGTAAAGGTCCTTGTGCAGCGTGTCGAGCGTCGGCTGATCGCCGGTGTAGGAGTGGATGGTCGTCATGAAGCCGTGATCGATGCCGATCGCGTCGTTGAGCACCTTGGCGACCGGCGCCAGGCAGTTCGTCGTGCACGAGGCGTTGGATATGACGAGGTGGTCCTTGGTCAGCTTGGCGTGGTTGACGCCGTAGACGACCGTCAGGTCGGCGCCGTCGGACGGCGCGGAGACGATGACGCGCTTGGCGCCGGCGGTCAGATGCGCGGCGGCCTTCTCGCGCGAGGTGAAAATGCCGGTGCATTCAAGCGCGATGTCGATGCCGAGCGCCTTGTGGGGAAGCTGCGTGGGGTCCTTGATCGCCGTCACCTTGATCGCCGCGCCGGCGACGTTGATCGTGTCGCCGGACACCGTGACCTCGTGCGGGAAACGGCCGTGAACGCTGTCGAAGCGCAGCAGATGGGCGTTGGTCTCCACCGGGCCGAGATCGTTGACCGTAACGACCTGAATGTCCTTGCGCCCCGATTCGACGATGGCCCGCAGAACATTGCGCCCGATGCGCCCGAAGCCATTGATCGCAACCTTTATCGCCATCGTCCCTGTCCTCCAATTGATCTTGAGCGCAGGCCCTGCCCGTGCGGCAGGGCGAACTGCAATAGCGGGCCTTTTCGTCGATCCTAAGTCTAAAGTCTAGTGTGCGCCGGCCGACCGACCCGCCGACTCGCTGACGCCGCTCACCACTCGCGCGACGCGGTAAACACGCTCTAAATATCGGCGCCCCGGCCGCCGCGGTTTGATCTGGGCGCCGGTCGCGGCAATTCGCCGCATTGCCGCTCAGCGGCCCAGACGCGCCAACGCGGCCTCCGCCACCTTGGCCGGCGTGATGCCGAAATGCTCATACAATTGTTTGTACGGCCCGCTGGCGCCGAACCCGGTCATGCCGACGAAGGGGCCGTCGCCGATCAGGGCGTCCCAGCCCTGGCGGATCGCAGCTTCGACGCCGACGCGCACCTGGGCCTCGCCCAGGACATGGCGGCGGTATTTTTCGCTCTGCTCGGCGAATCGCTCCACGCAGGGGACGGAAACCACGCGCGCCGCCACGCCTCTTTCGGCGAGCAGGCCCTGCGCGGCGACCGCGATCGAGACTTCCGAGCCCGAAGCGAAGATCGAAACCGCCGCCTTTTCGGGCGCCGGCGCGATTTCATAGGCGCCCAGCGCGCTGAGATTCTCCGCGACATGGCTGCGCCGCAGCGCCGGCAGATTTTGCCGTGTCAGCACGAGGATCGAGGGCGTTCGGCGCGCGGCTAGGGCCGCCTGCCAGCATTCGACCGTCTCGACCGAATCGGCGGGACGGAAAACGAGCAGGTTGGGGATCGC
>JBEKFO010000408.1:0-3740 GCA_050013275.1 Roseiarcus sp.
CGGTGCAGACGGTGTTGCGCGCCTACGGCAGCAAGGAGAGTCTGTTGCTGGCGGCGCTTTTTCGCCTCGCCGAAGGCGGCGTGCCGTTGAAGCCGACGCCGACCTTGACGCCTCTGGGCGGCCTCAAGCCGACCCCGACGCCGACCCCGAGCGGAGCGCCGTTTAAGCCGTTGAAGCCGACGCCGACCTTGACGCCTCTGGGCGGCCTCAAGCCGACGCCGACGCCGACGCCGACGCCATTGAAGTTCGTCAAGCCGACGCCGACTCCCACGCCATTGAAGTTCGTCAGGCCGACGCCGACCCCCACTCCGACGCCGATGAGAACTCCGAAGCCGCCGCCGCCGGCGCCGGTCTTTCACGCGCCGCCTCCTCCGGTCGTCCACGCGCCGCCGGCGCCGGTGGTCCACGCGCCGCCGCCGCCCCCGAAGGCGCAGGAGAAGAAAGCTTGCGGCAAGCCGGGCGAGCCGCGCTGCTAGAAGGAAAGCGAAAGGCGAAAAAGGGAGGGCTTCGGCCCTCCCTTATCTTTCCAGGCGCGCGATCAGGCTCGAAGTGTCCCAGCGCGCGCCGCCCATCGTCTGAACCTCGGCATAGAACTGGTCGACCAGCGCCGCGACCGGCAGATGCGCGCCGTTGCGCCGCGCTTCGTCGAGGCAGATCGCCAGGTCCTTGCGCATCCAGTCGACGGCGAAGCCGAAGTCGAACTTCCCCGCGATCATCGTCTTGTGTCGATTGTCCATCTGCCAGGATTGCGCCGCGCCCTTCGAGATGACGTCGATCACCAATTGCCGGTCGAGACCGGCGCGCGCGGCGAAATGCAGCCCTTCGGCGAGTCCCTGCACCAGGCCGGCGATGCAGAGCTGATTGACCATCTTGGTCAATTGCCCGGCGCCCGCGCCGCCCATCAGGCGGCAGGCGCGCGCGTAGGACGCGATCACCGGCTCCGCTTTGGCGTAGGCCGCTTCGTCGCCGCCGCACATCACCGTCAGCGTCCCGTTCTCGGCGCCGGCCTGTCCGCCGGAGACCGGCGCGTCGACGAAGCTGAGGCCGAGGCGGCTCGCCTCCCGGTCAAGCTCGCGCGCGACATTGGCCGAAGCGGTGGTGTGGTCGACGAAAACGGCGCCGGGCTTCATGCCGGCGAAGGCGCCTTGGGGCCCGAGCGTCACCGCGCGCAGATCGTCGTCGTTGCCGACGCAGGCGAAAACGAACTCGCGCCCCTTGGCCGCCTCGCGCGGGCTCGGCGCGCTCGCGCCGCCGTGCTGGGCGACCCATTGCTGCGCCTTCGCGGCCGTGCGGTTGTAAACAACGACCGAGTGACCGCCGCGGGCCCTCAGGTGGCCCGCCATCGGATAGCCCATCACTCCCAGTCCCAGAAACGCGACCTCGCTCAATGCTCCCTCCTCGATCTTCGCCGGCGCGGCGCGCCCTCGCGCCTCTATAGCGCGGATCGACTATCCGCGCTGCTTCGCCAGGCTCTCCGGCGAGCGCCGTTCATCGCAGCCGCGTCTCGGCGGCGGCGAAATCTTCGGGCGTGTTGAGGTTGGCGAAGGGATCCTCGCGATCGCTCGACGCAAAGAGAACGCGGACGACGCCGAGCTGCGCCATGACCGCCCGCGGGCTCGCCTCGCCGCGCGCAAACTCCGCTGCGATCTCGCCGATCGCGTCCTCGCGCCACAGCGCGAACATCGGCTCGAGCCCGCGCGCGCTCTGGGCAACGGCGACCGGCGCGCCGTTTGACGCCAAAGCCGCGGCGAGCCGCGTCACCAGATCCAGGGGCAAGAACGGCGCGTCGCACGGCGCGGTGGCGAGAAGCGAAAACCCGCGCCGCCGCGCGAATGCAAGCGCGGCGCCGATGCCGAGCAGCGGCCCGTCGACGCCCATCCCAGCCGCGTCGGCGACAACGGCGTCGGCCAAGCCCTCGAACCGCGCCGCCTCGCCGTTGGCGTTGATGAACAGCTCGGCGACTTGCGGACGCAGGCGCTCGACGACATGCGCGATCAGCGGACGCCCTGAGAGCGCAAGCATCGCCTTGTCTGCGCCCATGCGCGTCGAACGTCCGCCTGCGAGCACGGCGCCTGCGATTGGCTGACGATGGATGGGCGTCTCCTCAATCTCGTGTGAAGGCCGCGTCGAAACCGTGTTGACGCCGCAATTTCGCACGCATCTGTGTTATAGCCCAGACCGTTCGGCTGATGAATCGGCGCCGCGCGCCGGCTCAAGGTTATGCGGTCGGGAGGATGGAATATGGCGGCAGGACGTCGGCAGTTCATCACGGGGCTCGGAGTCGCGGCGGCCGGGATGGGGTTGGCGACGCCTGCGCTCGCTGATCCGACCCCGGACGTGCAATGGCGCATGACGTCGAGCTTCTTGCCACAGCTCGACCTCATCTATGGCGGCGCCGAAACGCTCGCTCGCGCGCTCGCCGATCTCACCGACGGCCATTTCACGCTTCGCATTTCGCCGGCCGGCGAGATCGCGCCGGCGCTGGAAGCGCTCGACGCGGTCGCCGACGGCCGGGCCGAATGCGCGCACACCTCGCTCGCCTATTACTGGAGCAAGGACCCGAGTTTCATCTTCGCCTCCTCGACGCCGTTCGGCATGAATGCGCGCCAGCACGCCGCCTGGCTGCAGGAAGGCGGCGGCGGCGATCTCGTCGACGAACTGCTCGCCGAACGCAAGGTCTTCGCCCTTCCCGCCGGCGACACCGGCGGGCAGATGGCCGGCTGGTTCCGCAAGGAGATTCATGGCCCCGGCGATTTCGCCGGCCTGAAGATGCGCATCGGCGGTTTTGCCGGCAAAGTGTTCCAGATTCTTGGCGCCGAGCCGGTGACCATTCCCAAGGACGCCGTCTACGATGCGCTGCAATCGGGCTCGCTCGACGCCTTCGAATGGGTCGGGCCCTACGACGACGAGAAATTCGGCGAGCCGAAGGACGCGGCCAAGGACGCGCCGCGGCAGGTCATTTCCAAGGTCGCGCCCAACTATTATTACCCCGGCTGGTGGAAGGGCGGGATGCAGCTGCATTTCGTCGTCGCCAAGGACAAGTTCGACGCGCTGCCGAAGGCCTATCAGGCGGCGCTGCGCGCGGCGGCCGCGACCGCCAACGCCTCGGTGCTCGCCAAGTACGACGCCGCCAATCCCGGCGCGCTCAAACGCCTCGTCGTCGGCGGCGCGCAGCTGCGCCTGTTTCCGCAGGACGCGCTCGAAGCTTGCTTCAAGACCGCCAACGACCTTTATGCGCAGCTCAGCGCCGACGATCCCAAATTCAAGAAGATCGCCGATTCCTACATGGCTTTCCGCGCCGACCAGTATCTGTGGTGGCAGGTGGCCGAATATTCCTTCGACAATTTCATGATCCGCGAGCGGCGCAGCCGATCCTAGCCGCGCCGCCTGCCGCCGTCGCGCGCCTCACGCCGCGACGCGGTCCTCGTAATCGGCCGGCGCCGTCTCGTCCGGCGCCTTGGAGCGCAACACCAGCGACAGGAGCGTCGCGACGAGGATGTTGACGACGATCGCGGTCAGGCCGTTGTACGCGGCGAAGCCGAAGCCGAAGTCGACGTGACCGATCAACGGGATGTCCCATTTCAGCGCGTGCACCGGAACCCAGGCCGTTGCGGTGTAGGACAGTGACGTGCCGACGATCATGCCCGCGGCACAGCCGACCAGCAGCGCCCAGCCGCTGAACCAGCGGGTGTAGAGGCCGAAGATCATCGTCGGGAAGATCTGCATCATCCATACGCCGC
>JBEKFO010000409.1:0-3713 GCA_050013275.1 Roseiarcus sp.
CCGAAATCGCCGAGCGCCTCGCATCGCCGGATGGCGTCCTCGATGTCCCACAGGGTCTCGTTGATCCCCTTCAGCTCCGCCTGCAGCGCGGCGAGCGCGGGAAAGGAGGCGAGCAGGCTCGATCGCGCCGGTTCGAGCGCGAACAATTCGCGCGCGATGTTCGCGCGCTTGGCGGGGTCGGCGACGCGCTCGGTCTTGATGTCGAGAATCGTCGCCCGGTCGATGAGATCGCCCGCGCCGATCTCGATGAAAATGGCTTTCGCGGCGTCGCCCTCGACAGTCATGCCGGCAGTCTTTCCTTTTGCGGCTTTCGGCTCGCGCGCGTCCCGGGACATGCGCAAAACCGTCTTGTGAGAAAAAGCGCGCTTCCGAGGCGCGCCGGCGAGCACTATGTCACGAAACCGCGGCGGCGCCAGCGTCGACGCCGGCGCTGGTCCTTGCCAGGAGATCGCGGGCGGCGCGAACGACGCTCGCGACGCTCAAGTCGGTCATGTAGCTCTTGCGAGTTCCGCCGATCCTGATCGCCGCCTCGCAATCGCTAAAGCTTCTCGCGCTTCTGACGACAGTCGTTCGCGCGCCCCAAGGGCCGTAGCGCCTTTCGTCGGAAGGCCCGAAGAGGCCCAGCGTCGGCGCTCCCGCCGCGGCCGCAAGATGCATCAAGCCCGAGTCGTTGCCGACGAACAGCGCTACGCGTCTGAAGCAGGCGTAGGTGGTCAACAGGTCCAATCCGACGAGGTCGATCACCCGCGACGGCGGCAGGGCGGACCGGATCGGCTCGAAATCGGGGCCGTCGTCGCGGCCGCCCGTCAACAGCGCCCGCCCGCCGGCGAGCGGTCCGCCTGCTCCGAGCAGCTCGACCGCGGCCTCGGCGAAACGTTCGGCGGGCCACGTCTTCGGCGGCCAGGTGGCGGCCGGCGCGATCGCGAGGATGGGTCCGCCGGCGCCGATGAGTTCGTCGGCGCGCGCCTGCGTCGCCGCCGACACGTACAGGAAGGGGGAAGGGGGATTTGCGAGGAGACCGATCGTCCGCGCGGCCTCCTGCGCCTTGTGCAGCGGCGGCGTTCCGGCAGGTTGACGGAAGGAGCGATAGATGAACCTGCGCTGGGCCCATAGCACGAAGGCGAGGCCGGATCCGCGCATGTCGACCACGATCTTCCAGCGGCGGCCCGCCACCTGGCGCCAGAGATCCAGCCAGTGCCCGGCGCGCCGCCTCTTGCGAATAGGGATCAGCTGCTCGAGGCGCGGCGTGTCCGCAAACAAGGAAACCGCGCCCGGACCCGCCGCAATGGTGAAGCGGGCCTCCGGCTCGCTCTCGACGAGGTGGCGCAGCAGCCCGGACGTCAGCGCCGCGTCGCCGATCGAGCCGGCGGTGATGAAAAGCACGCGATCGCTGGAACGCTTCATACGGCACGCCTCGCCTTCACATTGGAGAGCGCCAGCGTCGGGTGACGGGGCGGGCGCCGCCTCGACCGGCGTATCGCACCGCAGCGCCGCCGATGGCAAGCCGGGCGCGTGTTTTTCGACCGCTGCGCCCTCAGGATCGGGCCTCGGCCTCCTCACTGAATGCGGAAATTGACGGTCGTGCTGGTGCGAAAGAAGCCGTCCGGCGGCGGGGGCGCGCGAACCGCCGCCATCATTGCCTCGACCGCGCCGTCGAGGGCGGCGCTGCCCGACGAACGCGTAATGGCATGGCTAATGACATCGCCCGAGGGTCCGACGGTGATAGCGACGCCGACCGAGCCGGTGACGCCGGCCGCACGCGCCGCGGAGGGGTAGATCTTGTGGCGGTTGAGTTCGGCCGAAAGCAAAGCCGCATAGGAGGCGCGCGAGGCGGCGGTCGCTTCGGCCCGCGCCTGCTCGGCGCCGAGCCGCGCGGCTTGCTGGGCGGCCTGCGCCTTGCGCCGCCGCTCCGCCGCTTCCGCCTGCAGGCGACGCCGCTCCTGCAATTCGGCCGGCGTCGGCCGATCGACCTTTTGCTCGACGACGACGGGCTGTTTCGGCGGCGCGACCGGCTGCGGTTCGGGCGTCGCCAGGGGAAGCGGAACCGCCTCCGGCGCTTCGATTTGCGGGGCCGGCGCGGCGAGTTCGGGAGCGGCCGCTACCGGCGGGGGAGGCGGAGGGGGCGGATCCTCGGCCGGCTTCACCTCGGCGAGCGCTTGCTTCTCTTCGGCGGCGTCGCCTTCCGCGACGAGCGTCACGTCGATCGCATTGATCGGCGAAGGCGGCAGCGCGCGCACGGCGACGAAGGCCGCCGCCGCCGCCACGTGCAGAGCTAGCGCGAATACGAGCGCCGCCGGCCGCAGCCAGAGCGGCCGCACCACCCATTCCGCCTTGGCCCGCGCAGCGTCGGGGGGCGCCGACGCCAGGGCGCCCGCTTGGCTCACGGCTTGGCCTCCGCTGCGCTCTCCGGCGCCTTGTCCGCGCTCTTCGGCCCGGTGACGATGGCGATATGGGTGATGCCGTTGGTGGCGAGCCGATCCATGATCGCGACGACGTCGCCATAGGCGGCGTCCTTGTCGCCGCGCAGATGCACGATTGCCGCGCGATCCTCGCCGAGCTTGGCCTGAACCGCCTCGATCAATCGATCGGGGGCGATTTCGTCGGGCCCGAGCGACAGTTTGCCGTCCTTGCCGACCGTGACGACGACGGGCTCCTTGGGGTCGAGCGGCTGCGCCGCCTTCGCCTGCGGCAGATCGACCTTCACGCCGGCGGCGAGCAGGGGCGCGGTGACCATGAAGATGATCAGCAGCACCAGCATCACGTCGACCAGCGGCGTCACGTTGATGTCGGCCTGCGGCTGATAGAGGCCTTCGCCCGAGGCGCTGTTGCGGGTGGGAAAAGCCATCACGCGGCGTCCTGCTTGGTTGTTCGCTCGTTCGCAGTGGCGAACTGCACGGCGCGGTCCTCGATGAGATGCGAAAGCCTGACGCCGACGCGCGAAAAGGCCGCGCCGATGCGGTTGTAGCCGACCGACGCCGGAATGGCGGCGGCGAGGCCGTAGGCGGTCGCGGCGAGCGCTTCGGCGATGCCCGGCGCGACGACGGCGAGGCTGGTGTCTTTGGACACGGCGATGCCGGCGAAACTCGTCATGATGCCCCAGACGGTGCCGAACAGGCCGACGAACGGCGCGACCGACGAGATCACGGCCAGATTGGGCAGCCCGCCCTCGGCGCGCATCAGCAGGTCGCGTCCCGCCCGGCTCATCGCCTCGGCGACGCGCTGGCGCTTTTCCCCGACGCTTTCGCCGATGACGGCGAGGCGCGCGGCGCCGCGCCCGGCCGCCGCGATCGGCTCGAACAGCGGCGAGGACGCGCCGGCGCGCTCCGCCTGCAGCGCGCGGGCGAACCTGACGACGGTGAAGACGCCCTCGACGATCAGGATCCAGCACCACAGCGAGGCGAGCAGCAAAGTCGCCATCACCGCTTTGCCGACCGGGCCCGCCTGCAAGAACATGCCCACGGGGGAAAGCGACAAGCCGTCCATGTCAGTTCCTTCTTAAGTTCGGTCTCGTTGAATTGACTTACCTCTAGAGGGGGCGGGTTTGAAAGGGCCAGCGCCGCGGCGGGGGGATAAGACGCCCCTCGCCGCGCCGCAAGCGGTTCAGAAACTGACCTTGAGCCCGCCGAGGAACGTCCGCGGCGCGCCGGCGACGATCGAGCCGGAGTTGTAGAGAACGGCCGCCGAGCTTTGCTTTCCCCCGGTGACCGTGTCGG
>JBEKFO010000410.1:0-3711 GCA_050013275.1 Roseiarcus sp.
CGAGCAGGCGCAGCGACGCGCGGCTGGTCTTCTGCACCGGCGCTTCGCCCGCCCCCATCAGCGAGCGAATGGCGGTCGGGGCGGTGTAGAAGATGTTGACCTTGTGCTTGTCGATGACTTCCCAGAACCGACTGACCGTCGGGTAATTCGGGATGCCTTCGAACATCAGGGTGGTCGCGCCGTTGGCGAGCGGGCCGTAGACGATATAGCTGTGGCCCGTCACCCAGCCGACGTCGGCGGTGCACCAGTAGATGTCGCCATCGTGATAGTCGAAGACGTATTGGTGCGTCATCGCGGCGTAGACGAGATAGCCGCCGGTGGTGTGGACGACGCCCTTGGGCGTGCCGGTCGAGCCCGAGGTGTAGAGGATGAACAGGGGGTCCTCGGCGTCCATCGGCTCGGCCGGGCAATGCGCGGAGACCTTCTCCATCGCCTCGTTGAGCCAGACGTCGCGCTCCGGCTTCCAATCGATTTCGCCGCCGGTGTGCTGCACCACGATGACGTGCTTGACGCCGCCGACCTTGTCGATGGCCGTGTCGACGTTTGCCTTGAGCGGCACCTTGCGCCCGCCGCGCAAGCCCTCGTCCGCCGTGATCACGACTTCCGACTTGGCGTCTTCGATGCGGCCCGCGAGCGCGTCGGGCGAGAAGCCGCCGAACACCACCGAGTGGATCGCGCCGATGCGCGCGCAGGCGAGCATCGCGTAAGCCGTCTCCGGAATCATCGGCAGATAGATGGTGACGCGATCGCCCTTCTTGACGCCGTGCCATTTCAGCACGTTGGCGAAATGGCAGACCCGATCGAACAGCTCGGCGTAGGTGATGTGCTTGGAGCGGTTGGGATCGTCGCCTTCCCAGATGATCGCGGTCTGGTTGGCGCGCTTGGCCAGATGGCGATCGATGCAGTTGTAGGCGATGTTGGTGACGCCGTCCTCGAACCATTTGATCGAGACGTGATGGGTGTCGTAGGAGGTGTCCTTCACCTTCGTATAGGGTTTGAACCAGTCGATGCGCTTGCCGTGCTCGGCCCAAAACCCTTCGGGATCCGTGATCGAGCGGGCGTACATCTGCTCGTACTGGGTTTGGTCGACCCACGCGCGCTTGGCCCATTCGGCGGGAACTTCGTACACCTTCTCGGACATCGGTTTCTCCCTCGCGCGCTTGCTATGGCGCATTTTTCGGGCGCCAATATGCCCCATTGAGGGGAAGCGCGACAAGCGGGCGTCGATGGTCCTTTGGTCTTAGCCTCTCGGGCCAGCCGCGCGGCTTCGCCGTTGCGGAGGATCGGCGGCCGGCCTACAAATTCACATCGCCTGGCCTGGGCTGGGCGACGGACCGTTTGCGGGGCTCGCTCCATGCGCTTACTCACCGACAAATCGGCGGCGGCGGCGCAAGTGCCCTTCGTCGGCTGTGCGAGCGACGGACAGTTGGGTCCGGTCGCGGCGCCCAAGGGCGCCGCAAAGACCGTCGCGCTCGACGCGGCGGCGGCCGGCCAACTCGCCTATTACCAGGCCAAGGACTCCTTCGGCGTTCTCGCCCCCAAGGGATGGAAGTGCTTTTACTTCTATGGTTCGAGCGGCGCATTTCTCACGGTCGCGCCAAGCGGAAACCTGCAAGACGCGACGGCCCCCCTGACCGGTCCGGCCGTGGTCGCCTCCCTCAACTACGGCGGCACGTCGGGTCGGTTCGCGGTGGCCAAATACTCGGCCCGCCTCTTTCCCCAGCTCGAGCAGGCGTTCATCGCCGGGGTGATCGCAGAGGGCATCGAACCGAAGGAAAACTTCCCTTCAGGCCCCTACGCAGCCGACAAGACGACTTACAAGAACCCCCGCCTCGTCGAGTTCGAGACGCCCGCCGGAATGGACGGGCTCGGGACCTCCGGCCAGCTGCAGAAGAACGCGCTGCCGATCGAGGGCATGGCGAAACTCGAGGATTCGTCCGACGGACCGAATTTCTTCCTTCTCACCGTCCGACTGCCCGCGGGACAGGCGAATCTGGCGCCCGCGATCGTCTCCCAGGCCGAGTAGAGCGGCGGCGCCGGCGCAGCAGGTCGCCGGGTTTTCGTGGACGCGGGCGCCGCCGGAAGGTCACGGCAGTTCGGAGACGATCTTGATGAATTCCGCCTCCGGCCACGCCCGGGCGGTGCGGGTGCGCACATTGCCCAGCGAGCCCAACGCCAGTGCGAATTTGGCGGCGTTGTCGCCGTTCGGCGTATCGATGAAGACGACGAGATCGCTGTCGCCGCTGGTGAGATAAAGCTGCTTGATGTCGACGCCGACCTTCTTGGCGAGTTCGCGGGCCGCTTGCACGCGCTTCGGCGCCTCCTTGACCCCACGAATGCCTTGGTCGGTCCAATTCATCGATAGCATGAATGTCGGCATGACGGGCTCCCTGGATGTTGCATCTCCCCGTTCGACAATCAGTGGGCGTCCAAGCAAAATATGTATGCCGGGGAGGCAGGACAAGATCGATAGGGAGAGGGAGCCGCCGTGCGCCGGCCGGCGAGACGGCGACGGCAAGTCGCCTCGCCCGCGCGGCGATGTCCGAACGGATGCGACGAAGCGGCGCCTTCAGCCGCCGAATTGCAAATCGTCCAACGCGGCCAGCACGGCGCTCGAAGCGCTTGTGGCCGGCGAAAGCGAACCGTCGATCCTCGGGGAGCCCGCGCTCGACGCTCGTTTGGCGCCCTGCTCGGCCTTCTTCGCGGCGGACGCGCGGCGCACGGACTTGACCTTCGCAACGGGCGCGACCGGCGCGTACCGCAACACCGCCTGTCCTGTGACCGAACCGATGGCGGCAACCGACATGATCGATCCCTCGCGTTCAAAAAGCGCGGGAAGCCTGAACCCGATCCGGTTAACAATGAGTGACTAGGGCGAGTTGGGCCGCCCTCGCAACTAACGGCGCCGCCTCAAAGCCCGCCCATCGCGCAAACGATGCGCCATTCCTCGTCGGTCACCGGCTGCACCGAAAGGCGCGAATTGGCGACCAGCGCCATTTTGGCGAGGCGCTTCTCCGCCTTGACCGCTTCCAGCGTCACCGAGCGCGGCAGGGCGTGCACCGCTTTGATGTCGACCATGCCGAACTTGCCGCTTTCGTCGGTCGGGTCCGGGTAGTACGGCTTGATCACTTCGACGATTCCGACGATCGCCTTGCCCTCGTTGGAATGATAGAAAAACCCCTGCTCGCCGACCTTCATCGCCATCATGTTAAGCTTGGCGGAATGGTTGCGCACGCCGTTCCAGCTCGTGCCCTTCTCGCCCTCGGCGACTTGCGCCTCGAAGGACCACGCCGAAGGCTCGCTCTTGAAAAGCCAGTGAGCCATTTTCGATCTCACGCCAGCGGCGCGCCGACGGCCTGGCGCCACGGCTTGACATCGACGCTCGCAAACAATCCCGCCAGCGCGTAAGGGTCCTTGGCGCACAACGCCGCGATCTCGTCCGCGCTTTCGCCTTCATAAACGATCATCGAGCCGACCACCGTCTTCTGATCCGGCGTAAGCAGCGCGCCCGCGAGCTTCACCCGCGCGCCGAGCGAGGCGAGATAGGCCAAGTGCGCGGGCCGGGTCTCCAGCCGCATGGCCATGCTGTCGGGCTTGTCGGCGCAGGTGGCGACGAAGAGCATGCGTTTCTCCTGTTCGTCGCGCGAAGCTAGGCGATCGCGGCTTCACCGTAAAGCGCGGCGGCCCCCTATTCCTCGCCCTTCTGCGGAC
>JBEKFO010000411.1:0-3703 GCA_050013275.1 Roseiarcus sp.
GAACGGTGCGTCTCGATCAGTCCGGACGATTGGCGTTCGGCCTCGCCACCAATCCGGAGCCCTACATCAAGGCCGAGGCGGAGGAAGGCGCGATCCTCGAGGTCAATGCCGTCGGCCATCGATTCATGTTCGAACTCGGCGTTCGGCTCGTCAAACAGGGCGGAGCGGCGCTGTTCATTGACTATGGGCATGGCGTGACCGGGGTCGGCGACACGCTGCAGGCGCTGCGCGCGCATCACATGGTCGACCCGCTGGTCGATCCCGGCGAAGCGGACCTCACCGCCCACGTGGATTTCGCCGCGATGGCGCGCAGCGCGCAAGCGACCGGCGCCTCCGTCTACGGCCCGATCGACCAGGGCGATTTCTTGCGCGCGCTCGGCATCGACGTGCGCACGCGGGCTCTGGCGGAACGTGCGCCGCCCGACCGCGCCGACGAATTCGAAGAGGCCCGCCGTCGTCTCGTCGGCAAGAGAGACGGCGAAATGGGCGCGCTGTTCAAGGCGATGGTGGTGGCCAATCGCTCGGCGCCGCCGCCGCCGGGGTTCCAGCCCATTGCGGCAAGGCCAGCGTGAGCGCTGCCGAATTCCTATCCGCCGAGGCGCTCGCCGCGCCGGGCCTCGCGCACGCGTTCTTCACCCGGCGGGGCGGCGTTTCGTCAGGCGTCTACGCTTCCCTTAACGGCGGAACCGGCTCGCGCGACGAGCCCGAGGCCGTGCGCGACAATCGCGCCCGCATGGCGGCGGCGCTCGGCCTCGCTCCCGACCAACTGGCCATTCCCTATCAGGTCCATTCGCCCGACGTGGCGACGATTTCCTCCCCTTTTGCGCCCGAGGCGCGCCCGCGTTGCGACGCGCTCGTCACCGCGACGCCTGGCCTCGGCCTCGGCGTCACCGGCGCGGATTGCGGCATGATCCTGTTCGCCGACCATCAAGCGCGCGTCGTCGGTGCGGCGCACGCCGGCTGGAAGGGCGCGCTCACCGGAGTGATCGAGGCGACGGTCGAGGCGATGGCGCGGCTCGGGGCGAAACCCGAACGCATCAGCGCCGCGCTCGGTCCGTGCATCGCGCAACGCTCCTACGAGGTCGGCCCCGAATTCGTCGCCGCATTCGCCGCGGCGGACGCCGAGTCGGCGCGCTTCTTCGCGCCGAGCGTCAACGCCGAGCGCGCCATGTTCGACTTGCATACGTATATCGCGCGCCGCGCTGAGCGCGCCGGCGTCGGTCGCTTCCAGGACCTCGGCCTCGACACCTACGCCGACGAGGACCGATTCTTCAGCTATCGCCGCGCCACCCATCGCAAGGAAGCCGACTACGGCCGGCTCGTGGCCGCGATCGCGCTCGCCTGAACGAGCCTCTCGCCGGGCGGCAAGGGCGTCGAACGGCCGCGGCGCACGCCGGTTGACATCGGCGCCGCGGGCCATCATTTCCCTGGGGGCGCGGCGGCGCCGAAGACGGTTGTGCTCGGCGCCGCAATTCGCGAGAAAGGACTGTGCATGCTGGCCAAGGCCTTGGCGCTGCGTTTCTCGCGTATTGGGCTTCATTACGGCTGGGTCGTGGTCGCGGTCACTTTCGTGACCACCCTCGTGACCTCGGGCGCGATGAGCCTGCCCGGCGCGCTGATCTTGCCGCTGAACCGAGAATTTGGCTGGACCACCGAGCAGATTTCTGGGGCGGTGGCCGTGCGCATCCTGCTCTACGGGTTGATGGCGCCATTCGCGGCCTCGCTGATCGATCGTTACGGCTTGCGCCGCGCGATCCTGAGCGCGGTCGCTCTCATTGGGTGCGGCCTGCTGCTGGCGCTGAAAATGACCCAGGCCTGGCATCTCCTGCTGCTGTGGGGGATCGTGGTCGGCTTGGGCACCGGCCTCACCGCGCTGGTGATGAGCGCGATCGTGGCGACGCGTTGGTTCACCGAACGCCGCGGGCTGGTGCTCGGCATCCTCACCGCGAGTTCCGCGACCGGGCAATTGATTTTCTTGCCGCTCGCGGCCTGGCTCGAGCAGGGTCACGGCTGGCGCGTCGCCTTGACGCCGACTTTGATCGGCCTGGCGGTCGCGGGGGTGGCGATCCTGCTGTTCATGGCGGATCGGCCGTCCGACGTCGGGCTGGAGCCCTACGGCGAGAGCGGCCGAGGCGCGCCGGCCTCCGAACCCGCCGCAGGCGGTGCGCTCGCCGTGCTCAGCGAGATCTCGGGCAGCGGCGCTTTCTGGATCCTCGCAGCGACGATGTTCGTCTGCGGATTGAGCACCAACGGACTCATCCAGACGCACTTCATCGCGCTGTGCGCGGATTTCGACGTCGGCGCCGTCGCGGCGGCCTCGACGCTGGCGATGATGGGCATGTTCGATTTCGTCGGCACGATCGGCTCGGGATGGCTGTCGGACCGTTTCGACAATCGCGCTCTGTTGTTCTTCTACTATGGATTGCGCGGCCTATCGCTACTCTATTTGCCGGGTTCGTCCTTTTCGATCTACGGCCTGTCGCTGTTCGCCGCCTTCTACGGCCTCGACTGGGTCGCCACCGTGCCCCCGACCATTCGCCTGACCGCGCAGGTTTTCGGCCGCGAGCGCGCCGGCGTCGCTTTCGGCTGGATTTTCGCCGCGCACATGATCGGCGCCTCGTTCGCCGCCTACGGCGCCGGCTATACGCGTAGCGTGTTGCAAACCTATCTGCCCGCCTTCTACGCCGCCGGCGCGCTGTGCCTCGTCGCCGCCTCGCTCGTCTGGCTGATCGAAAAGCGCCCCGCGGCGGTCGCGGCCGCGGCGCGGGCTTCCGCGTGAGCCGTTAACCGCGTTTCATCGCTCGGGGCGAGGACTCCTTAACGCTAACGCGCGATCGTAGGCTCGCAATTGTTGAAAATGCGAGTGATTGCGCGCAAATCTGCCGGGTCGTCGCTTGGCGCCGGGACGCGCTGTCGCCTTTCGCCGCGAGCGCGCCGAGGCGGGCCCATGCGAAGCGAAACCATTTCCATTCACGGCGGCTTCAACCACGATCCTGCGACCAAAGCGGTCGCGCCGCCGATCTATCAGACCGTCGCCTACGAATTCGACAGCGCCGACCATGGCGCCGCGCTGTTCAACCTCGAAGTCGAGGGCTTTCGCTACAGCCGCATCGCCAATCCGACCGTCGACATCCTGGAGAAACGCGTTGCTGAGCTCGAAGGCGGCGTCGCCGCGCTCGCGGTCGCCTCCGGCCAGGCCGCTCTTTGCTATGCGTTTCTCACCCTCGCCGATCGCGGCGGGGCGATCGTCGCGCCGCCCACGCTCTACGGCACGACCCACACGCTGCTCGCCCACACTCTGCGGCGCAACGGGGTCGAAGCGCGTTTCGCCAGAAGCGAGCGCGCCGAAGACATCGCGCCGCTGATCGACGAGACGACACGCGCGGTGTTCTGCGAATCGATCGGCAATCCCGCCGGCAACATTTGCGACATCGAGGCGATCGCCAAAGTCGCCCACGAGCGCGGCGTTCCGCTGATCGTCGACAACACCGTCGCGACGCCGATCCTGTTGCGCCCGATCGCGCACGGCGCCGACATCGTCGTGCATTCGCTGACCAAGTTCATGGGCGGCCACGGCGTCGCGATGGGCGGCGCCATCGTCGACAGCGGCGCTTTCGACTGGAAGGCGCAGGCGAAACGCTTTCCCCAGTTCAGCGAACCCGACGAATCCTACCATGGGCTGGTCTATTGCGAACGTTTCGGC
>JBEKFO010000412.1:0-3696 GCA_050013275.1 Roseiarcus sp.
GGCGTACTGCGATCGCCGCCGCCTGTGGCGGGATTGCAACGCCGGCGCGTGCGGCTACTTCGGCGGGTCGGCGTATTCGCTGCGGAAGTTGACGAGAACGCAACCGTTCCCGGCGCTCGGCATCAGCGCCGTGCGTCCATTGACGTCATGGAACAACGGCAACCCTGCGAGCGCGCCCGTCATTTCGCCGCGAGCGCGAATCGTCGCGCCGATCTGTTCGCAGGGAAGCGGGCTGGCGATCACCTGGAAGAAGAACCCGTCGCAAGCCGTCTCGCCATGCGGCGCACCGACGAGGCCGGTCAGCGCGAACGGCGCGCGCGCCTGCGGGCCGTAGTTCTCGCCGACGACGATGCTGGCGAGGCGCCTGTCGGGCTCGCTCTGCGCCCACACCGACAGCGGGGCGGCCTGGGCCGCGCCGGCGAGGGCGGGTTTGGCCATGGCGCCGAGTTTCTCGCCGCACGCCGTGGCGCCGGCGCGAATGAGCTGCTGGCCGATCGGGCCGGCGGGGGACGCCTCGGCCTGAGCCGGCGTGGCGGCCGCCTGCGGCGTCTGCGGCGAAGTGTCCGCGCGTTCGGCGACCGGCGCCGTCTTTGCGGTCGGGGAGGGCGCCGGCGCCGGCGATTCGGCGCGCGGCGGCCCGACGACGATCAGGGCTGCGGCGAAACCGCCCGCAGCGACGGCGCCGAGCGCAAGGATCATGACGACAAAGCGAAGAATCCCCCTCATGACGGTCTCCGATCGTCCTTCGCCGCGCGATTGCGTTCCTACTGGGCGTAAGTCGACGTCACCGACACGGCGACACAGGTGCCGCGAAAGCCAGGCACGAGAATGACACGCCGACCGTTGGCGTCGAACAGGACGCGCGAGCGCTGCAAGGCGCCGGCGTCGCGCGCACCCGACAGCGAACTGGCTGCGGCGGCGCAATCGGTCGCCAACGGATAGACCTCGACGCTCGCCCCCTCGCAGGCGCCGTTCGCCAGAGGCGCCGCGAACAACGCCGCGAGGCCGTCGGCGGCATGATCGGGCGAACCGAGGGCGAGGCCGGCGACCGATTGGAACGAGTGGTGGGCGGGGTCGAGGCGGTCCCAGCCCGACTGCACGTCATAAGGGCCTTGCAGCAGCCTGCGCGAAAGGGCGTCGATCAAGGGCAGGCAGGCTGTCGCGCCGGCCTGCCGGGCCTGTGCGACCGGCAGCGGCGGATCCGGCGGCGTGAATCGCGGCGTCGGCGCGGCCGGCGTCTTCGCCGCGGCGGCCGGCGGGGCGTTCTCCGGCGCGACGGGCTTGGGCGTCGGCTTGGGCGTCGCCTTGGGCCTGGGCTTCGCCGACGCCGCGTCCGTTTTCGGGGCGGCGGCCGCGCCTGGCGGCGGCGCGTTCGCGTCGTCCTGAGCGTCGGCCGCTTCGCCCGCGCTCACCAGGAGCGCCAAGGCGACGAGGCCCGCCCATCGGCGCGCGCAGGCCATCGGCCGCCCGCTCATAGGATTTTCACCGCGCGCGGATTCTGTAGCGGGTCGCGCCAAAAAGTGTCGCCGTCGACCCGCGCATAGAGCTCGGGCGGCAGGATCGTTGCGCGACGCGAAACGTGGATCGTCTTGCCGACGCTGTGCAGGCCGGGGGCGCCGAGGCGCGCGTCGAATTCCCCGACTTCGATCTCGATGTTCTCGAGGTCGTGGGCGAAGCGCGGCATGCCGACGAAGTCGTAGATCGCATCGAGCGTCGTCTGCGGCGCGGCGACGAGGCTCTCGTAGGTGACCAGCAGCAGCCGGTCCGTCGCTTCGCCGAAAAAGGCTTGGCGCAGGCACGTCCAGGCGAAACCGACGATCCCGGTCGGCGCATTGAGCTGGTTGAAACGGGTGTAAACGTTGCCGCCGGCGTCGAAGTCGAAGATGCGCGACGGCTGGAAGCGGTTGCGACGGATCAGGCGTTCGAAACTGTCGTAGATCCACGGTACGTCACGCACGCAGCAGACGACCTTTGCCTGCGGGAACAGCGTCGTCAGGAGGCTGAGCTTGCTGGTCCACAGGCGATTGGTGTCGAAGATCGTCTTGGCGCCGCGCTCGCGCGCATAGAAGCCGGAAAACACGCCGCGCACGATCGCTTCGCGTTTGGCGTCGTCGATGAAGACTTCGCCTTCGTTCGCCGCGCTCATCTCGCGCAACACCGCCAACGTGATCGGCGCGACCGGGCTGGTTATGCTGGCGTGGGCCGCCGGGTTCTGTCGCAACAAGGCGGAGAGCAGCGTCGAGCCGGAGCGCGGCAGCCCCGAAATGAAATGAATGCCGTCTCGCAAGTCCGATCTCCCAGCCAAATCGCCGACCCGGCGCCCGCTTACGGTCCGCGCGGCGCAGCGTCGAATTGCAGAATTTCGCGCCGCGGGGCGCGAAGGCGGTCACCAGCGGCCCTGCGCCATCAGGCTGCGCGCCAGCGTGCCGCGGAAATTGTGTTGGCCGAGGTGCGTGAGGTCGCAGTGCATGTCCGCCCAGACCTTGCCGCCGATGTCGCGCCAGCGCCGGCAGAAGGCGAAGTCCTCCGAGAGGTAACGCCCGGAATCGGGGTCGACCATGCAATCGAAGAACAGCCAATGGAGATGCGCCTTGGGATTGTCGGGTGGTCCGTCCGGCGTGTAGCGCAGATTCGGGTAGGCGGCGATCAGCTTGTCGAACACACCGCGCTTGATGACCATGAAGCCGGTCGGCGCCTCGGCGACTTCGACGAACCCGTCACCGTCGGCGTAGGCGCCGACCGGCTCGGCGCCGTGGCCGATCGGATTGAACGGATATTCGGTGTAGCGGATCTCGTACTCCTCGCGCGTCATGCCCGCAGGCATGGTCTGCGGCCATACGACCGACTTCATGGGATAGATGCCCGCTGCGACGTCGCGATCGGCAAGCAGCAGACGAAACACCGATTGCGGCGTGAAGCCAATGTCCGAGTCGATCCAAAAGAGGTGGGTGAAGCCCTCGTCGAGGAACTTGATCACCATCTTGTTGCGGCCGCGCGTAATCAGGCTCTCGCTGTGCAGATGCAGGATGCAGTCGAGGCCGAACGATGCGGCCGCGCATGTTAGGTCGAAAACGCTGGCGACATAATACATGCTAACAGCGGATATATAACACGGCGTCGCAAACATCACCTTCATGGATTTCAGCGAAGAATCGGGAAGCATGGGCGCGCTCGTGTTGCGTCGCGGCGCCGACGGCGGCGTGCGGGGCGCAGGCAAAGAACATCAACGCGGCGGATTTTGCAACTGGCGCGCGTCGACGCGCGAGCGCCGCGCCCAAGTGGGCGAAAAGGCGGTGAGGACCGCCGAGCCTGTCAAAGAGCGCCGGACTGCGTCTCTCTCGTACGCACCCGCCGAAGGGGAGGCGCGGCGCTCCTCACCTTTGCGCCGGTCGCGGGACTCCCTTGTGCCTGATCTCGTCGTGAAGCCTTCGCGGCGAATGTGGACGCCCGCGGCAACCTGTGCGAAAATTGCTCGGCTGAGGAGCCCACGCCGGGGAGCCCGAGCGATGAGCCAAATCGTCGCTGCGCCGCGCGCCAAGACCGTCGTCAAGACGGAACGGCCGCGGCTGCACAAGGTCATTCTCTTCAACGACGACTACACGCCGCGCGAATTCGTCGTGACTGTGCTGAAGGCCGAGTTCCACCTCGGCGAGCCGCAGGCGCAAAGCGTCATGCTCACCGCGCACCGGCGCGGCG
>JBEKFO010000413.1:0-3592 GCA_050013275.1 Roseiarcus sp.
AGGCGCTTTTCGTATTGGGCGATCGAGCTTAGAATCTCTCCACGCTTCGCTCTTAGCGTGGTGACGGTGCGTATCTCGGCCATGCCCTCCCACATAGGCCCGCACCGTCACCTTTTCTTGTGGCAGGTGCGCCAAGATACCGGATTACCCGAGAGCGAAGCTCGACATCAAACTGGTGATCGAGCGGGGCGATGGGAAAACCCTGGCGGCGATCGCGTCGCTGCGCCTGCCGGCGCGATACGACGTCATCGTCGCGCCGCCGGGCAAACCGTCGACCAAGCCTCGCGCGTTGAACGTCGCGCTCCCTGCCCTTCGCGGCGATTTCGTCGTCGTCTACGACGCCGAGGACGAGCCCGACCGGGATCAACTGCGCCTCGCGGCGGCTCATTTTGTCGGCGACCCCAGCCTCGATTGCCTGCAAGCGCGCCTGGCGATCGACAATGTCGAGGATTCTTGGATCGCCGAGATGTTTGCGATCGAATACGCGACGCTGTTCGATCTGATCAATCCCGGGCTTGCTGCGCTCGGCTTGCCGATCGCCCTGGGCGGGACGTCCAATCATTTCCGAGCGAGCACGCTGCGGCGCATCGGCGGCTGGGACGCCTGGAACGTCACCGAGGACGCCGATCTCGGCATCCGGCTCGCGCGCGAGGGCGCTCGCGTCGGCGCGCTCGCGTCGGATACGCGGGAAGAAGCGCCCAACGATCTGCGCGGTTGGTTTCGCCAGCGCGTGCGCTGGCAAAAGGGTTGGATGCAGACTTTGATCGTGCACTCGCGTCAACCCGTGAGATTCGTCCGCGCGCTCGGACCGGCGCGCGCGCTCTGCGCGGCGGCGCTGATCGGGGGGTCGGTTTTCGGCGGCCTGTTCGGGCCGGCCTTGTTCCTCGAAACGCTGTGGCGCGCCCTTCGCGGCGATCTGGCGGCCGCCGGCGTGTGGCGCGTTCTCGGCGACGTCGCGATCTATACGCTGATGGCGTCGGGCTTGATGACGATCCTCATCCCCGCGTTGGCCGCGATGCGTCGACGCGGCCTGGAGAGGCTGAACGGCGACTTGGCCTCGCTGCCCGTCTATTACGCGCTCATTTGCGCGGCGAGTTGGACCGCCTTGGTCGATTTGGCGATCCGGCCGTTCCATTGGGCCAAGACCGAGCACGGGCGAGCCGGCGCGACGACGGGCGGGCGCGTCGCCGCGCGCGCCGAAATGGTTGCCGGAGAATAGCGTTGGGCGGCGAACGCCCGCTGAGGCGCGCCGTCGCCGTTCGAAAGACCGGCGCCGTCCCGATTCAGGGCTGGGGGCTGTCGCGACCCATCTGGAGGTACAGCCGACCCGGGCCGACGGGCGTGTCGAAGCGGGCATCGGCGCTGACCCCGGTTCGCGTCCCGAGCGCCGAGGCCGGCGCGGCGCCGAATGGGCCGGAGTCGTGCGAAGCCGCGCGCAGGACGCCGCCGAAATCGCCGCCCGCGGCGACGTAGCCGCTGATCTTGACGCAGGCGTTCGAGCCGGCGACCGCAAAATAACCTTCGCCGATTGCCCCGCAATGTGCGCCGTTCGGCGCCGCGATCGGCCGCTGCGACGTCAACGGATCGCCTGCAAAGGCGCTTCCTGCGACAAGGCAGGCCACGGTCGCGCACAAAGGCAGACTCGCCGCCCGGCACGCAAAGGAGGTCATTCGATCCACTCGACTCATGCCCGCGAAACTCTTGCGACAACATGGCGGCATGAAGGCGACGCCCACGCCCGCGAAACCTATGGCGCCGGCGTGGCCGCCAGGCAACACCCGCTCGCGGTCAACGCCAGTCGCCATACTGGCTCTGAATGAGCGCAAGCGCTGCGACCGCGGCGGTGTCGGCGCGAAGGATGCGCGGGCCGAGGCTGAGACGCAACACGTGCGGCAGGCGTCCGATCGCCTCGCGCTCGCCGTCGTCGAATCCGCCCTCGGGACCGATCAGCAGCGTGACCCCCGAAGTCGGCGCGACGCCGGCGAGCGCGGCGATCGGGTTGGCCTGGGGCGCGTCCTCGTCGCAAAAGATCAGCAGCCGCTCGGCGGGCCAGTTGGCGAGAACTTTTTCCAGCCGTTCCGGCGGCTCGATCTCCGGCAGCCAGATCACCCCGCATTGCTCGGCCGCCTCGCGGGCGTTGGCGCGCAAGCGCTCGACGTTGACGCGCGCGGCCTGCGTGCGCCGCGTGAACACCGGCGACAGGCGGCGCGCCCCCATTTCCACGGCTTTCTGGGCGACATAATCGAGCCGGGCGTGCTTGAGCGGCGCGAAGAGATAGTCGACGTCGGGCGGATATTCCTGCGGCCGCGTGCGCTCGCCGATCGCCAGCGTCGCAACTTTGCGGCCGACCGCGCCGATCGAAGCGGCAAATTCGCCGTCGCGGCCGTTGAACGTCAGCACGCGCGCACCGGGGCCGAGCCGCAGCACGTTGACAAGATAATTGGCCTGCTCGGGCGACAGCGCGGCGGTCGCGCCCTGGTGAAGATCGCAGGCGAGATAGAGGCGCGGGGTGGTGAAATCGGTGCGGGCCATCGCGAGTGTTCGTAAGCGAGCTGCGGGTCTCCTTCGCACATAGCACGGCTGCGCGCGACGGGCGCGCACGTAACAAACGCGGACCGGAACGCGAAATGCCGGAAAGGCCGGCGCCATTGTGCGGCGATTGGCCGCATGAGGAGGATCGCATGCGCACACTCCCGCTCTTGCTCGCCTTGGCGATCGCCTTGGCCGCCGCGCCGGCCGCCGCCGCCGACGCCGAGCGCCCGACCGTGATCGAACTCTTCCAAAGCCAGGGATGCTCGTCGTGCCCGCCCGCGAACGCCGCCCTGATCGAATTCGCGGACCGCAAGGACGTGCTCGCGCTCAACTTCGCCGTCGACTATTGGGATCGCCTGGGGTGGAAGGACACGTTCGCCAGGCCGGAGTTCACCCAGCGGCAATGGGCCTACGCCCACGCCATGGGGCGGCCGGACGTCTATACGCCGCAAGTCGTCGTCAACGGGCGCGTCGACGGCGTCGGCGCGGACGTTGGCGAAATGCGTGAATTGGCTCAGCGCGCCGACCGCGGCGCCACCGGACCGCAGGTGACGATCGAACCGGGCGCCGTGACGATCGGCCCGGGTTCAGCGCCGCCGCACGGCGCGGACGTCTGGCTCGCGCGCTACGACCCGAACATCGTCAACGTCGCGGTCCAGCGCGGCGAAAACGCCGGCCGCACGCTGGCGCACAAGAACATGGTTCGCGAAATGATTCTTCTCGGCCATTGGAACGGCGAGACCGAGCGCCTGGCGCTGCCGCCGCCGAGCCGTCCCGGTCTCGCCGACGCCGTCTTGGTGCAGACGTCCGGCGCCGGCCCGATCCTCGCCGCGGCTAAGGGCTGACCACAACGGCCACGCCAGCGAACGAAAATCACGCCGCCCGTGCGAAACCTCTTGCCAGGGCCGCATCGTTCTGCATATGTTCTCGCCAAGAGGCCGTGGCGAGGGGCGCCGCGCGGCGTCGATCGAGCGGGCGGGGGCACAATGGTTGCGCGCGTTTCGACAGTGGCGGTCGAAGGCGTCGACGCCCGCGCGGTCGACGTCCAGGTGCAAATCGC
>JBEKFO010000414.1:0-3586 GCA_050013275.1 Roseiarcus sp.
CGTCGATGACGACTTTGCAATTGACCGAGGCGACGGCATTGCCGTCCGACGGCTTCGCCGGCGCCCTGTGCGGCCGAGTCTGGCGACCGGACGTCGCGGGACCCGCGATCGTCGCCGTCAGGGCGGACGGGGCGTTCGATATCAGCAGCCAATTTCCGACAATGCGCGATCTGTGCGAGGCGCGCGATCCCGCGGCGGCGGCGTGCAGCGCTTCCGGCGAGAGGTTGGCGCCGCTCAACGAAATTCTCGCCAACACGCCTCTCGACGCGCGCAATCCCGCCAAGCCCTGGCTGCTCGCGCCGATCGATCTCCAGGCGATCAAGGCGGCGGGCGTCACCTTCGCGGCCTCGATGATCGAGCGGGTCATCGAAGAGCGCGCTCGCGGCCAGAGCGCCGCGGCGGCGGCGATCCGCGCCGAAATGACCCGGCGCGTCGGCGCCGACCTTTCGCGGCTCGCGCCGGGCTCGTCGGCGGCGATGCGCCTGAAGGAAGCTTTGATCGCCGACGGCGCCTGGTCGCAATATCTCGAAGTCGGCATCGGGCCGGACGCGGAAATCTTCACCAAGAGCCAGCCGATGTCCGCCGTCGGCGCGGGCGCCGACGCCGGCTTCCACAGCGCATCGTCCTGGAACAATCCGGAGCCGGAAATCGTGCTCGCGATCAATTCGAAGGGCGCGATCGTCGGCGCGACGCTCGGCAACGACGTCAATCTGCGCGATTTCGAAGGACGGTCGGCGCTGCTGCTCGGCAAGGCCAAGGATCAGAACGCGAGTTGCGCGATCGGCCCGTTCCTGCGCTTTTTCGACGCGACGTTCGACCTTCAGGACGTGCGGACGGCCGAGGTGAAGCTGCGCGTCGAAGGCGAGGACGGTTTCGTGCTCGGGGGCGGTTCATCGATGGCGCAGATCAGTCGCGATCCCGCCGACCTCGCCCACCAGTTGATGGGCGCCTCGCATCAATACCCGGATGGCGCGGCGCTCTTCCTGGGCACGATGTTCGCGCCGGTCGCCGATCGCGAGGCGCCCGGCAAGGGCTTCACCCATAAAGTGGGTGACATCGTCGCCGTCAGCGCCGACAAGCTCGGACGGCTGACCAACCGGATGCGGCATTGCGAGGATTGCCCGCCATGGGAGTTCGGCGTCGGCGATCTTATGCGCAATCTCGCTCGTCGAGGCTTGATTTGAGGCGGTGAAGCGGACAGCATTCGCAATACTTTCGAGGATGGCATGAAAGAAATCCATAAGAACTACATCGCAGGCGAGTGGCTCAAGGGCGAGAGCGCGACGCGCAACGTCAACCCCTCCGACTCCGGCGACCTCGTCGGCCTCTACGCGCAAGCAACCGCCGTTCAGCTCGACGCGGCGGTCGCCGCGGCCCGTGCGGCGTTCCCGGCCTGGTCGCGCATGTCGCCGCAGGAGCGCCACGACATTCTGGCGCGCGTCTCCAGCGAGATCGCGGCGCGGCGCGAGGAACTCGGCCAGCTCTTGGCGCGCGAAGAAGGCAAGACGCTTCCCGAAGCGATCGGCGAAGTCGGCCGCGCCGCGCAGATTTTCGACTTCTTCGCCGGCGAGGCGTTGCGCATCCCCGGCGAAAACTTCGCCAGCGTCCGGCCCGGCGTCGACATCGAAGTGACCCGCGAGGCGGTCGGCGTCGTCGGCGTCATCTCGCCGTGGAATTTTCCCATCGCGATTCCTGCCTGGAAGATCGCGCCGGCGCTCTGCTATGGCGATTGCGTCGTCTTCAAGCCGGCCGATCTCGTGCCCGGCTCGGCGCACGCGCTCGCCGAAATCATCGTTCGCGCAGGCGTTCCCAAGGGCGTGTTCAATCTCGTCATGGGCCGCGGTTCGGTGGTCGGACAGGCGATGCTCGAACATCCTCGCGTCGACGCGATCACATTCACCGGCTCGGTGGCGACCGGGCGCAAGGTGGCGGCGGCCTGCGCGGTCGCGATGCGCAAGTTTCAGATTGAGATGGGCGGCAAGAATCCGCTCGTCGTGCTCGACGACGCCGATCTCAGGACGGCGGTCGAGTGCGCGGTCAACGGCGCGTATTTCTCGACCGGCCAGCGCTGCACCGCGTCCTCGCGGCTGATCGTCACGCAAGGAATCTACCAGCGTTTCGCCGAGGCGCTCGCCGAGCGAATGCGCGCGCTCGTCGTCGACGACGCGCGCAAGCCGGGCGTGCACATCGGCCCGGTGGTCGATCAGAGCCAACTCGACCAGGATCTCAGCTACATCCGCATCGGCCGAGACGAGGGCGCCAAGCTCGCGCTCGGGGGCGAGTTGCTCAATCGCGCCACGCCGGGCTTCTATATGGCGCCCGCGCTGTTCGTCGACGCCGACAACTCGATGCGAATCGCCCGCGAGGAGATCTTTGGCCCCGTCGCGGCGATGATCCCCGCGCGCGATTACGATGAAGCGCTGGCGCTCGCCAACGACACAGAATTCGGCCTCTGCGCGGGCGTCTGCACGACGAGCCTCAAATACGCGTCGCACTTCAAGCGCAACGCCGAGGCCGGAATGACGATGGTCAACCTGCCGACTGCGGGGGTCGATTACCACGCGCCGTTTGGCGGCCGCAAAGGCTCGAGTCTGGGCGCGCGCGAGCAGGGCCGCTACGCCGCCGAGTTCTATACGACGGTCAAGACCGCCTACACGATGGCTTGAAACTGAAGAGACGACGGGGGCGTCAGCGGCATGATCCTCATTTCCGGCGAGGCGTTGATCGACCTCATTCCTGATCCCGACAAGGATCGCCGCTACGACGCCGTGCTCGGCGGGTCGCCCTATAACGTCGCGATCGGGCTGGGGCGGCTCGGCGCGCCGACTGCGTTCGTTTCGCGAATTTCGGCCGACGCCAACGGGGAAAACCTCGCCGCGGCGCTGGCGAAGGACGGCGTCGACCTCTCCTTGATCGCACGCGATCCTAAGCCGACGCCGCTGGCCTTCGTCATGCGGGGAACCGCACAAACCGGATCGCGCTATTCCTTCTATCTCGACGCGACTGCATTCGACGGCCGCTGGCCCTTCCCAGCCGTCTGGCCTAAGGGCGCCCGACACTTGCATGTCGGCTCGATCGCCGCCGTCGATTCGCGCCACGGCGAAAGCGTGGTCGCGGCGCTGCGTGTGGCGCGCGCGGAGGCCACGGTGAGCTTCGACCCAAACATCCGCCCGCTGGTGACGCCGGATCGCCAAAGCGTAGCCGCGCTCGTCGAGCGGCAGGTTTGCCTCGCCAGCCTGGTCAAAGCGAGCGAGGAGGATTTGGAATGGCTCTATCCCGGACGGGCGATCGAGGACACGCTCGGCCAATGGGCGCGGCTCGGGCCGAGTTTTTGCGTGGCGACGCTCGGACATCGCGGCGCCGTCGCCATTGTCGGCGATCGGCGATTGACCGTGCCGGCGCCGAAGATCGAAGTCGTAGACACTGTCGGCGCCGGCGACAGTTTCATGTCTTCCCTGCTCGCCGCGATGGATCGCGACGGCGCGCTCGGCGCCGGCGCGGCGAAGCCGAGCGCGGAGCGGCTCGAGGCGTGGCTCGCCTTCGCCGCAGCGGCCTCGGCGATCACCTGCACGCGCAAAGGCTCCGA
>JBEKFO010000415.1:0-3584 GCA_050013275.1 Roseiarcus sp.
CGTCCGGGATGACGCCGTTCCGCAAGCGCCGAGCGGGGCGCCTGTCGGGCGGGATGAAGCAAAAGCTCGGCCTGACCTGCTCGCTCATCCATACGCCGAAGGTGCTGCTGCTCGACGAGCCGACGGCGGGCGTCGATCCGGTGTCGCGGCGCGACTTCTGGCGCATCCTCTATGGGCTTCGCGAGGAAGGCGTCACCATCGCCCTGGCGACCTCCTATCTCGACGAAGCCGAGCGCTGCACGCGGCTCGGGCTGCTCCATGAAGGCCGGATGCTGCATTGCGATACGCCGAGCGCGCTCAAGAAGCTGATGCCGGGCGAGTTGCTGTCGTTGACGTCGCCGCAGGCGCGGGCGGCGCGCGACGCGCTGGCGGGGCTCGACGGGGTGCGCGCGGCGCTGTTGGTGGGAGACAGCGTCCACATCGTCGTCGACGACGCGAAGCTGAGAACCGGGGAACTCGAACGCGCGCTCGCCGCCGCCGGGATCGCCGATCGGCGCCTGGAGCCGCTGGCGCCTTCGATCGAGGATCTCTTCTCGTCGTTGCTCGGCCAGGGGGGCGCGTCATGAGCCCCGACGCGCCGGCGGGCGAAGCCAGGATCGTGACGGAGCGCCTGGTGAAGCGTTTCGGCGCGTTCACGGCGGTCGACGAGGTGAGCTTTTCCGTGCGGCGCGGCGAGATCATGGGCTTTCTCGGCCCCAACGGCGCGGGCAAATCGACACTGATCCGCATGCTGTGCGGATTGCTGCGGCCGAGCGCCGGCCGCGCCGAGGTGGCGGGCGTCGACGTTGCGCGCAACCCCGAGACCGTGCGCGCGAACATCGGTTACATGTCGCAGAAGTTCTCGCTCTACAACGACTTATCGGTGGTCGAGAACCTGCGCTTCTTCGGCGGAATCTATGGTGTAAAGGGGCAAAGGCTCGCGCAGCGCGTCGAATTCGCGATCGAAATGGCCGGGCTCGCGGGCCGCGCGGACGCGCTGGTCGCCAATCTCTCCGGAGGCTGGAAGCAGCGCCTCGCGCTCGGCTGCGCGGTCCTGCACGAACCGCCGATCCTCTTCCTCGACGAGCCGACGACGGGGGTCGATCCGACTTCGCGACGCCGGTTCTGGGACCTGATCTATTCGCTCGCCGAGCAAGGGGTGACCATCCTCGTCACCACCCATTACATGGACGAGGCCGAATACTGCAACCGCATCGCGCTGATCGATCAGGGGCGGCTGGTGGCGATGGGCAGCCCGAGCGAATTGAAGGGCGGCGCCATCCAGGGACGGCTGTTGCTTGTCGAATGCGAGGACGCCGGGCCGCTGCTGGAGGCGCTCGAAGCGGCGCCATGGGTGCGCGACGCAGCGCCGTTCGGCTCGGCGCTCCATATCCAGGTCGACGATCCCGCCGCCGACATTCCCCGCATCGAGCAATTTCTTTCCGCGCGCGGTCTCGGCTGGACGCGCGTCACGCCGATCAAGCCGACCCTCGAGGACGTCTTCGTGCAATTGGTCGGCGCCCGCCCCGAGGAGGCGACGCCATGAAGGCGCGGCGGGTCAAAGCGATCGCCAAGAAGGAGCTGATCCAGGTGTGGCGCGATCCGCGCAGCCTGATGATCGCGCTGCTGATGCCGCTGATGCAGATGGCGCTGCTCGGCTACGGCGTGAGCCTCGACATCAAGCACATCCCCGTGTGCGCGTTCGACCGTGAGGGAAGCCAGCGCAGCGAAGCGTTGCTGAAGCGCTTCCAGGCGTCGATCTATTTCAGCGTCGTCGAGGCGACCCGCTCGTACGGCGCCCTGAAAGACGCGCTGGACAATGGACGCTGCAAGATCGGGGTGGTGATCCCGCCCGACTTTTCCGAGCGGCTCGCCGACATTGCGACGGCCCCGGTGCAGGTCGTGCTCGACGCGACGGACGACAACACCGCCAATATTGGGCTCGGCTATGCGCAGGAAGTCGTCGCCGGTTTTTCCAGCGACGTCCAGCTCGTCGCGTCGCAAAGGCAGGGGGCGGTCGCCCAGAGCCCGCCCGTCGCGTTGCAGTCCCGGGTGTGGTTCAACGAAGATCTGAACAGCCGCAACTTCGTCATCCCCGGCGTCGTCGCGATGGTTCTCGCGTTGGTCGGCGCCCAGCTCACTTCGCTGACGATATCGCGCGAGTGGGAACGCGGGACCATGGAGGTGCTGATCTCCACGCCGGTGACGCGCTTCGAGTTGATGGTGGGAAAGATCCTGCCTTACTTCGCCATCGGCATGCTCGACGCGGCGCTTTGCCTTTCGCTCGCGGTCTATTGGTTCGAGGTGCCGTTCCGCGGCGCGCTCGCGACCTTGTTCTTCACGACGTCGCTGTTTCTGATCGTCGTGCTCTCTGTCGGCTATTTCATCTCCGTGGCGATTCGCAGCCAGATCGGCGCCAGCCAGATCGCTCTTTTGGTCACGATGATGCCGACCACGCTGTTGTCGGGATTCACCTTCCCGATCGATCAGATGCCTTGGCCGATCCAGGCGATCACCTATCTCGTGCATTCGCGCTATTACGTGACGATCCTCAAGGCCGTCTTCCTCAAGGGCGCCGGGCTCATCGAACTCGCCATGCCGATGTCGCTGCTCGCGCTCTACGCCGTCGCGGTCGCCTTTCTGGCCGCGCGAGCGTTCCGCAAGACTTTGGACTAGCGAAGATGTGGGGCCGCATCCTCTCCCTGCTGATCAAGGAGTTCCTCGAGCTCAGGCGCGATACGTGGGCTCGCTTCCGGCTGGTCGTGCCGCCGATCATCCAGGTCATCATTTTCGGCTACGCTGCGACCTTCGAGGTTTACGGCGTTTCGACGGCGATGCTCGATCTCGACCACAGCCAGGAAAGCCGGGAGCTGATTTCGCGCTTCACCTACAGCGGTCGCTTTCACATCGTCGACGTCGCGCAAAGCCAATCCGAGATCGACGGGGCGATCGAGAGCAGCCGAGCGACGGTGGCGATCGTCGTGCACCCCGGCTTCGCCGAGTTGCTGCGCAAGGGCCAGTCGGCGCCGGTGCAGGCGATCGTCGACGGCACCAACTCCAACACCGCGCTGATTGCGCTCGGCTATGTCGGCGACGTCGCCGAAAGATTCGCGCAAGACTACGCGACCGATCTCGCGCAGCGGCTGCACGGCGCTGAGGCGCGCGCCGTGCAGGTCACGCTCGAACAACGGCCCTGGTACAATCCCGATCTCAACAGCCGGTGGTTTTTCGTCCCCGGCGTCATCGCCACGCTGACCTTGGTGATGGTGGTCAACCTGACCTCGTTCGCCGTCGTCCGGGAACGCGAGGTCGGAACGCTCGAACAGATCATGGTGACGCCGATCCGGCCGCTCGAATTCATCCTCGGCAAGACGATCCCGTTCTTCCTGGTCGGTTTCGCTCTGGTGGGGCTGATCACCACCGTGGGAACGCTGTGGTTCCGCATTCCCTTCGTCGGCAATCCGCTTGTGCTGCTGCTCGGCACCTCGCTCTATCTCTTGAGCGTGCTCGGCATCGGCCTGCTCATCTCGACGCTGTGCTCGACGCAGCAGCAGGCGTTCGCGACCAACTTCTTCGTCATCAATCCGATGTTCACGCTCTCCGGA
>JBEKFO010000416.1:0-3582 GCA_050013275.1 Roseiarcus sp.
CGACCATCTTGCCCATGTGCTGCGGCCGCTGGAAGACGACGCAGGCTTCTGGCTTGGCCTTCGACAAGCCGATGGCGAGGTCGAGCAGCGGCTTGTATTCGACCAACCGCCCCGGCTCGATGCCGCAGCTCGCGGTGAGCACCAGCTTGGGCTCGGCGTCGTCGATGCGGGTGGCGAGCTCCTTGGCGGCGAAGCCGCCGAACACCACCGAATGGATCGCGCCGATGCGGGCGCAGGCCAGCATGCCGACGATCGCCTCGGGAATCATCGGCATGTAGATGACGACGCGGTCGCCCTTGACGACGCCGAGATCGCCCATGACCGCGGCGAGCGTCGCCACCTCGTCGAGCAGTTCGGCGTAAGTGATGCGGCGCTTGGTGCCGGCAAGCGGGCTGTCGTAGAAGATCGCCGCCTGATCGCCGCGCCCGGCGGCGACGTGGCGGTCGAGCGCGTTGAAGCAGGCGTTGCACGTCGCGTCGGGGAACCAGCGGCCGTAAACGCCGGCGCTTTCGTCGAAGATCCGTTGCGGCGGCCGGATCCAATCGATCTCCTTGGCGGCCTCGGCCCAAAAGGCTTGCGGATCGGCGCGCCACTCGGCATAGACCTCCTTGTAGCGGCTCGTCATCGTTTCGCTCCCCTTGCGGCGCCTGCCAGGTCTCAAATTTCCCTAAGGAATTTTGGCGCTTCCGGCAGGAGAAGGCAATGCGCGCGGGCCTAGCATTTAGGCGAATGACGCGTCGAAAGATGAGCTTTTCCATGCCCGGCGACTGGACTTTCTATTTGGCGGCGATCCCCGCCGTCGTCCTGCTCGGCCTCTCCAAAGGCGGCTTCTCGGGCTTGAGCACGCTCGCGATGCCGCTGCTGGTGCTCGCGATCCCGCCGGTGCAGGCGGCGGCGATCGTGCTGCCGATCCTGATCGTGCAGGATTGGGTCAGCGTCTGGGCGTTCCGACGCGACTTCAACACCCGCAACCTCGTCATTCTGATCCCTTCCGCGCTGATCGGCATCGCCGCCGGCTGGCTGCTCGCGGCGCGCGTCAACGAGTCGGCGGTGAAGCTCGCGGTCGGGCTGATCTCGGTCGGATTCGTCGTCTTCATGCTGCTGCGCGACCGGCTCAAGGGCGACGCGGTCGCCCGGGCCAACGTCGCGCCCGGCGTGTTTTGGGGCGCGCTCGCCGGCTTCACCAGTTTCGTCAGCCACGCCGGCGCGCCGCCGCTGATGGTCTACGTCATGCCGCAAAAGCTTTCGCCGCGCGACTTCGCCGGCACGGCGACGATGTTCTTCGCCGCCGTCAATCTCCTCAAGGTGCCGCCCTATTTCCTGCTCGGCCAGTTCAGCAGGGACAATCTGACGACGTCGGCGAGCCTGTTCCCGCTGGCGATCTTCGCCACCTTCGCCGGCGTCTGGCTGGTGCGCCGGGTCTCGGCCGACCGCTTTTACAACATCGTGCTCGTCCTGACCTTTCTCATCGGGCTGAAACTGTCCTATGACGCGATTCTGGAGTTGGCGTAGCCGTCCGACGTAACGGCGCCTTAACGGGCTTGCGCGCATGGATGCCGAGAGACCCGAGCAGAACGAGCCGTCCATGAGCACCCTCGCCGGCCCCCGCCACGGGCGGATCGCCTCGCAGATCCCGTCCTTCGCCGCGATCGGCCTGCTCGGCTATTTCGTCGACGCCGGGATCACCTATTCTTGCGCCAAGTATCTCGGCATGTCGCCCGAGCTCGCGCGACCGCCGGGCTTCGTCGTCGCGACGATCGTCAACTTCGCGCTCAACCGCGCCATCACCTTCCGCCACGCCGACGCGCCGCTGCTCCGCGCGTTCCTGCGCTACTGGCTGGTCGCGGGGGCGGGCCTCGCCGTCAACTACGCGGTCTATTCGGCCTGCGTCTTCGCCTCGCCCATGGTCGGCGTCGCGGTGACGCCGGGCGTCCTGCCGCTGTTCGTCGCCGCCGGCAGCGGCGTCGCGATGGTGGTGACCTTCGCCGGCTTCCGCTGGTTCGCTTTTCGTCCCTGACGGGCTCGATTTTCACGCAAGGGTCTCGCATCCCGCGACGGCCGCGCTATGATACAATTCCTGCGTCCCGTGAGAGGCCGGCATGACGATTTCGCCCTATGATCGCGATCTCGATCGCAATCCCGCCAATTTTCAGCCTTTGACGCCGCTGACGTTTCTCGAGCGCGCGGCGGCGGTGTTCCCCGATCATGCGGCGATCGTCCACGGACCGCTGCGCCGGAACTACCGCGAATTCTATGCCCGGGCGCGCCGCCTCGCCTCGGCGCTCGCCAAACGCGGATTTTCGCGCGGCGACACGGTCGCGGTCATGCTCGCCAATACGCCGGCGATGCTGGAGTGCCACTACGGCGTGCCGATGTGCGGCGCGGTGCTCAACACGCTCAACACCCGGCTCGACGCGAGCGCCATCGCCTTCATGCTCGACCACGGCGAAGCCAAGGCGCTGATCGTCGACCGCGAATTCTCCGCCGTCGTCGCCGCCGCGCTGAAGATCGCCAAGGCGCGCCCGCTTCTCGTCGACTATGACGATCCCGAATACGACGGCCCCGGCGCGCGTCTCGGCGAAATCGAATACGAAGCGTTGCTCGAGGAAGGCGACGCCGATTACGAGTGGCTGCGTCCACGCGACGAGTGGGACGCCATTTCGCTCAACTACACCTCGGGCACGACCGGCGACCCCAAGGGCGTCGTCTATCACCACCGCGGCGCCAACCTGCTCGCGGTGGGCAACGTCGTCACCGCCGACATGGGACGCCATCCGGTGTACCTTTGGACGCTGCCGATGTTCCATTGCAACGGCTGGTGCTTCCCGTGGTCGATCAGCGTCAAGGCGGGGGTGCACGTGTGCCTGCGGCAGGTGCGCGCCAAGGCGCTGTACGACCTGATCGCGGAGCACCGCGTGACGCATCTCTGCGGCGCGCCGATCGTGATGTCGATCCTGCTCAACGCGCGGCCCGAGGAGAGGCGGCCGCTGCCGCATCTCGTGCGCTTTTTCACCGCGGCCGCGCCGCCCCCCGCCGCCGTGCTCGCGGCGATGCGCGAGGCCGGTTTCGAGGTGACCCACCTCTACGGGCTGACCGAGACCTACGGCCCCGCGGTCGTCAACGACTGGAAGGAGGAGTGGAACGCGCTCGACGGGCCCGCGCAGGCCGCGCTGAAGGCGCGCCAGGGCGTGCGCTATCACGCGCTGGAATCGCTCGACGTCATCGACCCTGAGACGATGCGCAGCGTCGCCGCGGACGGCGCGACGCTGGGCGAAGTGATGTTCCGCGGCAATGTCGTGATGAAGGGCTATCTCAAGAACAAGGCGTCGACCGACAAGGCCTTCGCCGGCGGCTGGTTCCATTCCGGCGATCTCGGCGTCAAGCATCCCGACGGCTACGTGCAGCTCAAGGACCGTTCGAAGGACATCATCATTTCCGGCGGCGAGAACATTTCCTCGATCGAGGTCGAGGACGCGTTGTTCCAGCACCCCGCCGTGCAAATGGCCGCGGTGGTCGCGCGTCCCGACGACAAATGGGGCGAGACGCCCTGCGCGTTCGTCGAGCTGAAACCCGGCCATAGCG
>JBEKFO010000417.1:0-3581 GCA_050013275.1 Roseiarcus sp.
GTGGGTGCGGCCGGAGACCTTGCCGTTCGAGGATTCGCGCCGGGTGCGGGTCAGGGTCGCGCGCGGCAGCATCGCGTATTCGGCGGTGATCCAGCCTTTGCCCTGGCCGCGCAGCCACGGCGGCGGCTTGTCCTCGAGCGAGGCCGCGCACAGAACGTGGGTTTCGCCGAAGCGCACCAGGCACGAGCCCTCGGCGTAGCGCGCGACGCCGCGCTCGAACGTCACTTTCCGCATTTCGTCGTTGGCGCGCTGGGAGGGTCGCATCGAATCTTTCCTTTTCGTCGCGGGGTGCTGTAGCCCTCGCGCGCCCTCGAGGCAATCCGGGCGCGCCGGGAAAGCTTGACAACGCTTTGGCGCCAAACGCACAACCGCAGGCCGTGGCTTGTCAAAGGAAGGGCCCTCGCGCGATGACCGAGACTTTCGACGTGGTGATCGCGGGCGGCGCGGCGATGGGGTCCTCCACCGCCTATCACTTGGCCGTCGAGCCCTCCTTCGCGGGGCGCGTCCTGGTGGTCGAAAAGGACATGAGCTACGCCAAGGCGGCGAGCGCGCTGTCGCTGAGCTCGGTGCGCCAGCAATTCTCCTCTCCGGTCAACATTCGCGTCGGGCGCTACGGCGCTCAGTTCTTGAAGCGGGCGCCGGAGCTGCTGAGCGTCGACGGCGACGCTCCCGACTTCCCGCTGGTCGAGAACGGCTACCTCTATCTCGCCAGCGAGGCCGGCGCGCCGATCCTGCGCGAAAATCATGCGACCCAGACGCGCGAGGGCGCCGACGTCGCGCTGTTCGAGCCGTCCGCGCTGGCGGCGCGCTTTCCTTATGTGAACGTCGAGGGTGTCGCGCTCGCCGCCTGGGGGCGCCGCGGCGAAGGCTGGTTTGACGGCTATGCGCTGATGCAGGCGTTCCGCCGCAAGGCGAGGAGCCTCGGCGTCGCCTATCGCGAGGACGAGGTCGCCGCGGTCGAACGCGAGGGCGCGCGGGTGACCGGCGTCAGGCTCAAGAGCGGGGCGCGCGTCGCCTGCGGCGCTTTCGTCGACGCCGCGGGCGCCTCGGGCGCCCTCAAGCTCGCGCGCGACCTCGGCGTCGAAATCCCGGTGCGCTCGCGCAAGCGCTGCATCTTCGTGTTCGAGGCCAAGGAGCGCTTCGCCGATTGCCCGCTGGTCATCGACACGACCGGCGTCTTTTTCCGCCCCGAGGGGCGGACCTATCTCGCCGGCGTTTCGCCTCCCGAGGCGGACGATCCCGATTGCGACGACTTCGACGTGGTGTGGAGCCAGTTCGACGACATCATCTGGCCGGCGCTCGCGCACCGGGTTCCCGCCTTCGAGGCGCTGCGGGTGACGCGCGCCTGGGCGGGCCATTACGACCTCAACGTCTTTGACCACAACGCCGTCGTCGGGCGGCTGGGCGAATACGAAAACGCCTATCTCGCGGCGGGGTTTTCCGGCCACGGCATTCAGCAATCGCCGGCGGTCGGGCGGGGCCTCGCCGAGCTGATCGCGCTCGGCCGCTACGTCTCGCTCGACTTGAGCGATTTTTCCTTTTCGCGCATCGCCGCAGGGCGGCCGCTGCTCGAGCGCAACGTGATCTAAGGGCAGGATCGCCGTCGCCGACGGCGCCGCCTGTCTCTTGCCCGCGATAGGCGAATAATCGCCGTGGTTTTTGCGCTAGGCCAATCCGTTCCGGCGGCCTCGTGGGTACAAGAATCAGGCGGATAGGAGCGCGCGGCGCACTCGCGCATAAGCCCGCCGCGGGAGAGGAAAGCGATGCCCGACATCAACACCGAGAAGGTTTGCTTTGTGATCGTCAAGGCGCGGGAGTTGGAGAGCGAGGACGAGGGCCTGGAGACCGACGACGGCTCCAACCCGACCGACGACAAGTTCGTCAGCGTGATGACCGACGAAGCCTATGACTCCGTTCGCGCCGAACTGGCGGCCTACATCGACGCCATGGACGAGGACGAGCAATGCGAATTGGTCGCCCTGATGTGGGTCGGGCGCGGCGAATACACCGCCGAGGAATGGCTGACCGCCGTCGCGGAGGCG
Source organism: Roseiarcus sp. (assembly GCA_050013275.1). Lineage (GTDB taxonomy): Bacteria > Pseudomonadota > Alphaproteobacteria > Rhizobiales > Beijerinckiaceae > Roseiarcus. Next base: position 2,043 of record JBEKFO010000417.1, read on the forward strand.
CGCGGCCGGCGCGAGGGGCGGACGTCGAAGTACCTGTTGGACAATCCGTTGCTCGCCTCGCATCTCGAATACGGCCTCGCCGAATTCGACGAAAGCTGCGAGGGGTTCGCCGACGATCGCCAGTGAGGGGGCAGGGCGATTCGGTCAAGGCCGTCACGCCCGGCCGCGGCGAGGCCGGCTCGATTATCCTCTGGCGCCGCGCCGAAAATCCTGTATAAGCCGCCGCCTCGGGGTTTGCGCCCCGTATGCACACGACCGACCTGGACGACATCCCGGCTCGGCCGATCCACAAGGCGAGGTTCGCTCGCCGCAACGAAAGGAAAGATCGATGTCGATCACTGCCGAGCGCAAGGCCGCGCTCATTAAAGACTATGCGTTGAAGGCCGGCGACACAGGTTCGCCGGAAGTGCAGGTCGCGATCCTCACCGAGCGAATCGCCAATCTGACCGGCCACTTCAAAACCCACGTCAAGGACAACCACTCGCGCCGCGGCCTTCTCAAGATGGTCTCGCAGCGCCGCACTTTGCTCGACTACGTCAAGAAGAACGACGAAGCGCGCTACAAGGCGCTGATCGAGCGGCTCGGCATTCGTCGCTAAACGCAAGACAGCTAGACCGGGCGGCGGCATGGGGCCGCTGCCTGTACGAAGGATTGCGAAGGCCACGCGTCATACGCCGTCGAGGGACGGGCGTTCTCCAAGGAACGCCCTACGGCAGGATCGCCAGGGGCTGGGCCCGTCAGGGGCCAGCCCCTCGCCGTCTTGCCGATGACGGACATGGGTGAACGGGCCGCAAGGCCGAAAGCCTTCGCATCCTCCTGCCAAGAAAAGGATGATGAAACGATGTTCGACATTCAACGCGAGGAATTGACCCTAGGCGGTCGCAAGCTCGTTCTCGAAACCGGCCGCATCGCGCGCCAAGCCGACGGCGCGGTGCTCGCGACCTGGGGCGAGACCACTGTCCTGGCGACCGTGGTCGCCATGAAAGCGCCCAAGCCGGGCGTCGATTTCTTCCCGCTGACGGTTCACTATCAGGAAAAGACCTTCGCGGCGGGGCGCATCCCCGGCGGCTATCTCAAGCGCGAAGGGCGCCTCTCGGACAAGGAGACCCTGACCTCGCGCCTGATCGATCGCCCGATCCGGCCGCTGTTTCCCGACGATTTCCGCTGCGACACGCAGGTCATCGTCACCGTGCTCAGCCACGACATGGAGACCGAACCGGACATTCTCGGCCTGATCGCGGCCTCGGCGGCGCTGACCCTGTCGGGCGTGCCGTTCATGGGGCCGGTCGGCGCGGCGCGCGTCGGCTTCGTCAAGGACGAGATCAAGGTTTTCCCGACCATCGAGGAAATGAAGGAATCGGCGCTCGACCTCGTCGTCGCCGGCACCGCCGACGCGGTGCTGATGGTCGAATCGGAAGCCAAGGAGCTTTCCGAAGAGACGATGCTCAAGGCGGTGATGGCGGGCCACGCCGCGTTCCAGCCGGTGATCCAGGCGATCATCCGCCTCGCCGAAAAGGCCGCCAAGGAGCCGCGCGAGCT
>JBEKFO010000418.1:0-3567 GCA_050013275.1 Roseiarcus sp.
ATTGGCCGTCTCGATCGTCCACAGCGGAACATAGGCGGCCAGCAAGGTCAGCCGATGGGTGAAGACGGGCGTGGCGCCCGACGCCAACGCCACGATTCCGGCGATGAAAGTGAGAATGGCGAGGAAAATCGGCGACAACCGCGCCGCGGCGACCAGAAGATCGCGGCCGCCCTCTCTTTGGTCGCGCGCCGCCAATCGCCGCGCTTCCGAGGCCGCCAGGATCGCGGTGGAGGCGTACATCGGCAGCACGAAATAAATCAGGCGGAACGCGACCATCGACGCCGCCAGGGTCTCGATCGGGAATCGAGAGCGCAAAGCGGCGACCATGACGGCGTCGAAGACGCCGAGCCCGCCCGGCACGTGACTGACGCCGCCCGCGGCCATCGCAAGCACGAACAGCGGCAGAAAGGCGGGGAAACTCAGCGTCGAGGTCGGCATAAGCGACCAAAACGCCCAGGCGGCGGTTACGAGATAGAGCGCGGTCAACGCGACCTGGGCGATCAGGCTCTCGGCGCTCGGCCCTTCCAGGGTGATCTCGCCCATCCTCAACGTCCGTCCGCGGAAGGCGAGGACGAGCGCCGCCATTGCGGCGAGCCCGATGAGCGCTGCGCCTCGCACCGCCGCCTCCGGCGCCGCGAGGAACGCGGCGAGCGCGGGCGCCTCGATGAGCGCCGCCGTCGCGCCGCTGACGACGAGCCCGACGGAGAAACCGACCACCATGGAGACGACGACGCGCGCGATCGCCTCGGCGCGCAGCCCCACGGCGGCGTAAATTCTGTAGCGCACCGCCGCCCCGGTGAACCCGCCGAGGCCCACCGCGTTGCTGAGCGCCGCGCCGCAAAAGCCGGCGATCAGCAACGCCGGCCATGGCGCGCGAATGCGCATCAGACGCAACACCGTCACGTCGCGCGCGACCAAGCAGAGGAAGCTCAATGCGGTCGCGGCGAGGGCGCCGAGGATCGCCTGCCACGGCGTGTGGCGCAGCGACTGAACGAGCGCTGGGTAATCGAGCCCGTCGGCGAAGCGCCGCCCACCCTCGACGACGAGGGCGGCGATCGCGACGAAGATCAGGATCGGCAGCAGCCGACGCGCAAGCGCGCCGCTCGGCGCCAAGCGTATCGGTTCGGAGGGCGGCATCGTCATTCCTCGCAAGACTTTAGAGACCGAAGCCGACCCGGCAGGCGGGAGGCTTCGCCGCGACGGCTCGAGCGGAGCGGCGGGGGGTGTTTGGCCCCTCTTATCATGCCGAGTCGCCCTCTGTCCGCGTCCCTTCGTCTCAGCGCCGGCCGAGGCTGGCCAGCTTGACCGCGCGCCGCGATGAGCCATGTTAGCCTCGCCGCCGATCGGCGATCTGGGGTTCGTGGTCTGAGGGGCAAGGGCATGGCGCTCGATCTGCATAGCCGGCCGAACCGGATTCCCTGGCCGCCGCTGCTCGGCGCGGCGGCGCTGGCGCTCGCGTTCTTCTCCGAGCGGGCCTATCCGTTGAACCTGCAGCTCGGGCCCGGCGGGCCCTGGCTCGGCTGGGCGTTGATCGCGGCGGGCCTCGGCCTCGATCTCTGGGCGATGGCGACGATGTGGCGCGCGCGGGTCAATATCCTCCCGCACCGCGCCGCCGGAGGGCTCGTCACCAGCGGACCCTTCGCCTTCACCCGCAACCCGATCTATCTCGGCAACGCGGTCGCGCTCGGCGGCGTCGGCGTCGTCGCCGGCTCATGGTGGTACGTCGTCGCCGCGATCGTCATGGCCAAGCTCATCGAGATGCTTGCGATCTTCCGCGAGGAGCGGCATCTCGCGCTTCGCTTCGGCCGCGAATGGCTCGACTACTCCGCGCGCGTGCCGCGCTGGATCGGTCTCCCCAAGGCGGCGCGCCGGGGCAGCGGCGGGGGCGCGGGCTGACCCGGCGATGCGGCTTCCGGGATGGTCACCTCGTTCTTGTCACTCGCCTCTTGTCGACGGAGGCATAGCCTCCTGCGCGGCGCCAGGCGCGATCTCAAGCGGGGGCGGCGGCGCGGCGGAGTGGATCGAAACCCTCGTCGACGAGATCGCGCCTCATAAGCGCGTAGGACCTGCCATTGTGAACGACCGTCTCGACGGTTCTCCAGCCGTTTCGGGCGTAAAGTCGCTCTGCCGTACGCGTGTAGAGCCACAGCGTCGAAATCGACGCGGCGCGACACGCCTCTTCCACCGCCGCGATCAAATGAACCGCGTAACCTCGCCGACGCGCGGCGGGGAGGACAAAGACGTCGGCGAGCCACGGCGACAAATCAGGCCGTTCATCGAGATCGCACGCCACCAGACTGGCGGTGCCTACGGGTTGACCGTCGGCGAGCAGAATGAAGGTTCGGGGCATGGGTTGAGCCGTAACGGACTCGCGCACGGCACAGAGCGTCTGCTCGAAGGAATGGCCGAGCCGACGCCACGTTTCGTCCCATAGCCAACGAGCGACCTCGGGAACGAGATCGGGCCGCTCGGAGGTCGATACGACAGAAATTTCCATTTGGCGGTTGTGACAGCTTGCGGCGATGACTTCGCGCCGAAATCAGGCTTGCCGATCGCTTTCAATCACGACGATATCGACGGTGATTTCGTGCGCGATGCGCTCCAAGGTCCTGCGCAGGTCGTCGCCGGAGAGATCGTCGGGCGCGCGAAGCCGAGCGGCGGCTCGGAACATCGCCGCGCCCGAAAACGGGGCGCCTTCGAGGTTGCTGCTGAATTCTTCGATGTTGACGCCGAGCTGGGTCAAGGCCTGGGTCACTTCGCGCACGATGCCGGGGCGCTCATGGCCCACGACTTCGAGCTCGAACGTCTTGTGGTCGCGATCCGGTTTGACGTCCGAACTGCGCTCGACCGCGATGCGCAGGCCCGCCGTCTCGAGATCGCGCAACGCGGCGGTGAGGGCGCCGATCTCGGCCTCGGGAACGGCGACCAGAACGATCCCGGCGAACTCGCCCGCCAGACGCGCCAATCGGCTCTCCAGCCAAGTGGCGCCGCAAGCGGCCACTTTCTCCGAAATCGCGTTCACCAGGCCGGGTCTGTCGTGACCGATGAACGTCAACACGATAGGCGTCGTCATGCCCGACTCCGATGCGATGCGAGCGAATGCGTCTCCGGCGCGCCGTTCAGGCGCCTCGGCCGCCGCCGGCGCATTTCACACTAACAGCGCCCTCATCGCACGCAAACCCCCAAGACGCGTTCCCGCCCGAAGCGCTTGCGCTTCGGGCGGGAACGGCGAATCGCGCCGTCGACTGGGCGCGGGCCGGGCCGCGGCTGGGCGGATAGCGGCGGCGCGAACCGGCCTCGTCGATTTGACACGTAGCGAAGTTCGCGCCGTCTTCCTGTTCGTCGCCCTGTTTCTCGCGCCGGGCTCACGCGTTCTTGTCGATGGACAAATACACCAACGTCTGATTCAGCAGCATATAGGCCACTTCGCCGAACGTGATGGGACCGACAAACGACCCCGTTTTCTTGCCTTCCAGGTCGGCGTAAGCGTAGTTCAAGATGCAATTGCACGAGAACGCGATATCCCCTGCCTTCACGTGGCCGACGCCTTGCTTGAACGTCTTCGCG
>JBEKFO010000419.1:0-3555 GCA_050013275.1 Roseiarcus sp.
GCTTCCGCGTCAAGGGCGCTCCGGAGCGCTTCAAGACGATGAAGGAGCTCGCCTGGGCGGCGTACAATTCCGTGCCCAAAGGCATGGAGATGGGGCTGGAGGCGGTCAACTATTACGACCCGCCGAACATGACCTATCCGTTCGGCGCCTATATCTGCGTCGCCGACGTCGACGTCGACACCGGCGTGACCAAGATCCGCTTCTTCTACGCGCTCGACGACTGCGGCACCCGCATCAACCCGATGATCATCGAGGGCCAGGTGCACGGCGGACTGACCGAAGCGTTCGGCATCGCGATGGGCCAGGAGATTCGCTACGACGAGATGGGCAACGTGCTCACCGCCTCGTTCATGGACTACTTCATGCCGACGGCGGTCGAGACGCCGAAATGGACGACGGATTGGACGACGACGCCCTCGCCGCACCATCCAATCGGCGCCAAAGGCGTCGGCGAAAGCCCGAACGTCGGCGGCGTGCCATGCTTCGCCAATGCGGTCAACGACGCGTTCGCGTTCCTCGGCTCGACCCATATTCCGATGCCGCACGATCACTGGCGCACCTGGATGGCGGCCGACAAGCTGGGACTGCACGCATAGGGCGCCCCGGGGCGCGGGCGGCCGGTCGCCGGAAGGATTCGTCGATGCCCCTCGCGCGGGAAGAAATCGCCAAGCGACTCGCCGAGGTCGGCTACGTCGCCGACCGCGACCTGGCGACGGCGTTGTGGATGATGGATTTCCTCAAGCGCCCGCTGCTGCTCGAGGGCCAGGCCGGCGTAGGCAAGACGGAGGTCGCCAAGGCGCTGGCGAAGCTGCACGGCGCGGAACTCATCCGGCTGCAGTGCTACGAGGGGCTGGACCAGAACGCGGCGCTGTACGAGTGGAACTACCAGCGCCAGCTCCTCGCCATCAAGGCGCGCGAGGGCGCGGGCGAGTCGGCCGAGCGCATCGAAGAGCAGATCTTCTCCGAGAAATACCTGCTCGAGCGCCCGCTGCTGGCGGCGATCCGACGCACGAGGCCGCCGGTGCTGCTGGTCGACGAGGTCGACCGCGCCGACGAGGAATTCGAGGCGTTCCTGCTCGAACTGCTGTCCGACTTCCAGGTCTCGATTCCCGAACTCGGCACCATCGCCGCGGTGACGATCCCGCGCGTCGTGCTGACCTCCAACAACACCCGCGAGCTCTCCGACGCGCTGCGTCGGCGCTGCCTCTATCACTACGTCGACTTTCCCGACGTCGAGCGCGAGGCGGCGATCGTCCTCGCGCGCACGCCGGGAGTCGCCCGCTTGCTCGCCGAGCAGATCGCGCGGCTCGTCGCGGCGATCCGCCGGGAGGACCTGCGCAAGGCGCCGGGCGTCGCCGAGACGCTCGACTGGGCCGCCACGCTCGCCGGGCTCGCGGTCGAGGACCTCCGCGATTCGCCGGAAGTCGTGCACGACACCCTGATTTGCCTGCTCAAGACGCATGAGGACCGCGCGCGTCTGACGCGCGAGACGACGCAGCGTCTGATCGGCAAGGTCGCGTGAGGCGCATCATGGCCGCACCCGCCAACCTCAGTCAGGGTCAGGCGCTGGAGCGCAAGTCCGCCGCGAGGATCGCCGCGTTCGCGAGCCTGCTGCGCGACAACGGCTTCGCCATCGGCCTCGCCGAGAGCCGCGACGCGCTGGCGGCGCTCGCTTCGCCGGCCGGGCGGCGGCCCGCCTTGCTCAAGCCGGCGCTGCGCGCGCTGTTCTCAGCGACCCGCGAGGACTGGCTGCGCTTCGACGCGCTGTTCGACGCGTTCTGGCGCGGCGTCGGGATGCGCCGCGTCCGGCCCTTGCGCGGCGCCGGCGCGGCGAGCCCGGCGCGCCGCAAGCCGCTGCCGAGCGGCTTCGCGCCGGAAGCAGCGCCCGCGCGACACGAAAGCGGCGCTCCCGACGACGAGTTCGGCGACGCTTCTGCGAGCGGCGACCGGCGCGACGCCGCCTCGCGCGCCCGAGCGCTGGCGAGCCGCGACATCCGCCATATCGCCGACGCCGAGGAGGCGGCGAAGGTTCACGCCCTCGCCGAGCGGCTGGCCAAGCGCATGCGTGCGCGGCTGGTGCGCCGCCAGCGCGCGCGGCGCAGCGGCCGGCGGCTCGACGTCCGCCGCACCATCCATCGCAGCGTCGCTCACGGCGGGACGCCGATCGATCTGGTCTGGCGGCGGCGCAAGCCTCGGCCGTTGCGCCTCGTGCTGCTGCTCGACGCCTCCGGCTCGATGGAGCTCTACACTGCATTCTTCGTGCGGTTCCTGCACGCCGTGGTCGACGCCTTCCGCGAGGCGGAGGCGTTCGTCTTCCACACCGGCCTCGTGCATGTCTCCAGCGCGTTGCGCGAGCGCAACGTCGAGCGCGCAGTCGATCGGCTGGCGCTGATGGCGCAGGGCATCGGCGGCGGCACGCGCATCGGCGAGAGCCTCGCCGACTTCAACCGCTGGCACGCCGCGCGGGTCATCAATTCGCGCACGGCCGTCGTCATCGTTTCCGATGGCTACGACACCGGCGAACCGGAGCGCCTCGGGGCCGAAATGAAGCGGCTCGCGCGGCGCTGCCGGCGCATCGTCTGGCTCAATCCGCTGCTCGGCTGGCGCGACTATGAGCCGACGGCGCGCGGCATGCAGGCCGCGCTGCCCTACGTCGATCTGTTCGCGCCCGCACACAACCTCGAGAGCCTGGCGGCGCTCGAGCCTTATCTCGCGAGGATATGATCATGGAACACGTTTCGGACGTCCTGGAGCTGGTGCCGTCGCTGAAGGCCAAGGGCGAGGCGTTCGCGCTCGCCACCGTGGTGCGCACGGTGGCCGCGACCGCCGCCAAAGCGGGCGCCAAAGCGATTATTCGCGCCGACGGATCGATTTCCGAAGGCTGGATCGGCGGCGGCTGCGCGCGCGGCGCGGTGCTCAAGGCGGCGCGCGAGGCGCTCGCCGACGGACAGGCGCGCTTGATCTCCGTGCAGCCCCCAGACGTTCTCCAGGAGCACGGCGTCAGCGCCGGCGAGGAACGCGAGGGGGTGCGCTTCGCCAAGAACACCTGCCCGAGCCACGGCACGATGGACATCTTCATCGAGCCGGTGCTGCCGCGCCCGCAGATCGTGCTGTGCGGTTCGAGCCCGGTGGCCACGGCGATCGCCGACCTCGCGCGGCGATTCGGATTCTCGGTGACCGTTTGCGCCCCCGCGGCGGAGCAAAGCGTCTTTCCCGAGGCCGACCGTCGCATCGACGATTATTCGCTTCCCGTCGCGGAAGACGGCGAACGCTTCATCGTCGTCTCGACCCAGAGCCGGGGCGACGAGAAGGCGCTGGACGCGGCGCTGGCGACCGACGCCGCCTATGTCGCGTTCGTCGGCAGCCGCTTGAAGGCGCAAACTTTGAAAACGGCTTTGGCGGCGCGCGGCGTCGACGCTGGGCGCCTCGCCGCGCTACGCTCGCCGGCCGGGCTCGACCTCGGCGCCATCGGCCCCGACGAGATCGCGCTGTCGATCCTGGCCGAAATCGTCGCCTTCCGACGCGGACGCGATCCGCGAGGGCCGCGCCCGTGAC